>JBATDH010000351.1:0-27975 GCA_049663365.1 Albidovulum sp.
GCGCCCTTTGGCGACGTGATAGCCCAGCGGCAACTGGCCGGGTTGGCTGCGCCGGATATTGTCGACGGTTTCGAAGGTTACAATAAGGGTTGGGCTGGCATCGACAAAAAACGCGGCATGGGACGCGCCCAACCACTCGAAATAGCCAGATTCCTCGCCGATCTCTTCGATCCGCTTGAACCATTGGCTATCCGGCAGAGACCGGAGGTCTTCTGCATCGGTGTCGCTACTTTGCATACGCTACCCACACCCACATACTTCCCGAAGCCGAGTGTGCACCCTGGATCGCTATTTACGCAAGAAGGCCAAGCCCCGGACGTTGTATTTAAGGGTATTGGCGGGGAAACTGTTTCCGAACATCCGGCAAAGCGGGACAAGCCGACAAATCTGTTTCCGCTCAGGCCCCGGTCAGGTTTCTTGCAGCATAGCCCGCAAGGATTCGATGCTCTTCCCCCGAAAGCGGTCGGCTGGGTGGAGTCATCAGCATCCGGCCCAAGAGACTGCGATAGTTTTCGTCTGCCATCAGTGCCAAAAACCGTTGGTGACGCCAGTCAACTGCCTGTTTGTGCAGTGGGCCGAGAACCCGGTCTGAACGAAGCTCATCGCGAAAAGGGCGGCTTTGATCGGACAGTGCCATGATGCTGGTATCTTCGGCAATGTTCAGATTTCGTTCGACCCAATAGGCCATATCGAATGTCGCCGCATCGCGGTTGGCCCGACCCCGGTCGCATTTAAGCACATAGCTTTCCATCGCGCCCAAAGCATAGTGGTTCAGTTGCGCCAGTTGATAATTGTCCTGACCATAGGCGGAAAAGATGCGCTGCGTGTGCATTTGCGGCGGCAATTCGCGGCCCGAGCCGTCGAACCAGCGCTGATCCTTCAAGCGTGTTCTGTTGGGCTGCAAGGGCCGGTGAACGCCGAGTTTGCCGTAACTGCCATCATTGTGAAACAGGGTCTTGAACAGCGCCGCGCGCCAGGGCCAGCCCATGACGGCGGGGGCAGCACGGGTGAAGGTTTCGGTGACCGGCCGGTCCTGGTATTCGCGGATGCCCGCATTGCCGAACAACCGCCAGGTGAGAGGAATGGCGGTCGCGTCGGGAAGGGCAGTCAATAGCGCGTCAAGGGTTCTGTCGCCGACATGGATATTGACGAATTCGTCGATGTCGAAAAAAAGGATCCAGTCGGCCGTGGCTTTCAAAGGATGCCGGTCCGCCGCTTTCAGGGCCGACCATTGCGGCCCTCGATCGGGGGCGTTGTCGTTGCGAACATGGGTCAGCGCGCCGATATCCTGAAGCCGGTCCAGCATCAGATCGGTGCCATCCTGGCAATCGTTTGAAAAGACCAGAAAGTCAGTAAAACCACAGGCCCGGTGATGGGCAATCCAGTCAATCAGAAACGCGCCTTCGTTGCGCACTGTGAGGATGGCGAGGAAGCGACGGGTGCCGGTCACGCCAGATTCTCCCCAAGGCGGGCAGGGGGGCAGGAACGGTGAGGGCTGTTGACGTCCATGGCCAAACCAGTAGTGCAGCACCGCATGTCGGTCAACGTGCCGCAGCGCCTGCACCCAGGCCGCTCGGCCCCTACCGGGAAAAAGACACCTCAAACGGATACACGCAAGCGCCTCTGGCCAAGCCCTGTAACCTCGGCCATGATGCTCGGATGACTTTTGATGGAGATCGCGCGATGCCTCTTGATCCTGCCCTGCGCACCCGTATCGCTGCGGCTGTCGCTGAAGGGTTCGCGGCCCAGGTCGCGTTCACCCAGGAACTGGTGCGCTGTCCGTCGACGCGCGGCCACGAGCATACCGCACAGGATCTTATGGCCCGTGCCTTGCGCGCACGCGGGCTTGCCGTGGACATCTTTGGCATGGACCATGCCGCCATCGCCAACCACCCCGGCGGTTCGCGGATATCTGGCAGTCATTCCGCCGCTCCGATTGTGGTTGGCATTCACCGCCCGCAAACCGAGACGGGCCGCTCGCTGATCTTGCAAGGCCATGTCGATGTCGTTCCTGCCGGACCGGCGGATATGTGGACCGCACCGCCCTTCGATCCGGTGATCCGCGACGGCTGGCTCTATGGCCGCGGCGCAGGGGACATGAAGGCAGGCGTGGTGTCGCTCTTGTTCGCGCTCGACGCGTTGGCCCGGATCGGGTTGCAACCTGCGGCAACGGTCTATCTGGAGTCGGTGGTAGAGGAGGAGGCGACCGGAAACGGTGCCCTGATGACCCATCTGCGCGGTTATCGGGCCGAGGCGGCGTTGATCGCCGAACCGGGGCAGGAGACGCTGACCCGCGCCAATCTCGGTGTCCTCTGGTTTCAGATCGATGTACGCGGTCGCCCGGTCCACGTCGCCAACATGGGCGAGGGTGCCAATGCCATCGATGCCGCCTGGCGGGTGATTGGTGCTCTGCGGGGGCTTGAGGCGCGCTGGAACGAGGCCGCCGCGTCCGATCCGCTGTTCGGCGACCTGTCGCATCCGCTGAACCTCAACATCGGGCGGATCGAGGGCGGCGATTGGGCCTCTTCGGTACCCGCCTGGTGCCGGGTCGATTGTCGGATCGGGTTCCTGCCAGACACCCCGGCCGCCGAAGTGGCGTGTGCAATTGAGGGCTGCGTTGCCGATTTTGCGGCGTCCGACCGTTTTTTGTCCAACATGCCGCCCCGCGTCAGCTTTAACGGTTTCTTCGCCGAGGGTTACCGGCTTGCGCCGGGGTCAGACGCCGAACAGGTTCTGGCCCAAGCGCATCAGGCGGTGATGGGATCCCCGTTGGAGTCTCGGCTCGCCACCGCCTATCTCGACGCCCGCGTTCATGCGCTTTACGACGGCATTCCGGTGCTGAACTACGGCGCTATCGCCGAGAATTACCACGCCTGCGACGAACGGGTAAACTTGGCCTCTCTGGAACGCACCACCGCTGTGATCGCTCAATTCCTCGCCGATTGGTGCGGGGTCGAGCCGCTGGTGCTTCGGGCCGTGATCTTATGATGCAGCCGTCTTGTTCAGGCTGAGCGCGGCGGGAAGGTGCGGTACGGTCGCTGGGTCCAACCTGGTTGCCGCGGCAAGTGTGATGGATGCACCAGATGTCTCCATGCTGGTCAGGATGGTTTCTGTCGGGGCCGCATCAGTGATCAGCGTCACTTTCGGTGACCAATGCGCCACCATTTGCAGTGCGCGTTTGTTGAATTTCGAACAATCGGCCAGGATCAACAATCTTTCGCAACTGGCGACCATGGCAGAATAAACCTGTGCGGCAGACATCAACGCCTCGCTGGTGCCGCTAGGGTCAATTCCCGACGCGCCCAGAACCGCGACCGAGGCGTGATAGCGCAGGATTGCGGCAACGGTTTCAGGGCCGTGAACCAACCCTTCCTTGCCATCGACAATACCGGGAAGTGACATCACCTGAAGCAGTGGATTGGCAGAAAGCTCGGTTGCGATGTTAAACGAGGGGGTGAGGATCAGCAACCGACGGGTGGTGCTTCGCAGGGCTCGCGCGAAATGCAAAGTGGTTGCACCGCCGCCGATAAAAATGCTGTTCGCATCCCCCAGTGCAGCAACCGCGTCGTTGGCGATGGCCTGACGTTCCTTGACATGCAGCTTGAGCCGTTCAGCCAGCGCCGGTTCAAACACCTGACTGCGGATCGCACCGCCATAGGTGCGATTGATGCTGCCGGCCCGGTCAAGTTCCGCCAGATCGCGCCGGATGGTTTCGGCCGAGACATCCAGCGTTTCGGACAGCTCCACCACCCGCATCGCGGGATTTCCGTCCAGGGCAGCCAGAATATGCTCGTGCCGCAGGTTTTTTTTTGATTTTGCGCGCGCCATCGGTCTCTCCACCTGCAAGTATATGCCCAAAGTTAGCGATGTCGAGCGTCAATTTTGACCGACTTGCAACATTTTATATTTCCAAGGCAGACGTAAACGCGTATTCTTTAACCCCGCAGGAGGGAATCACGTGTTCAACTACGGATATTTCAGTTTCGACTCCAAAGAGGCCCTTCTTGAGAAGGCCGCCGAATATTGGAACCCTGGCAAGACCAAGTTCTGGCAGGATGCCGGCACCCCGATGGTGATTGATCGCCGCGAAGGCTATCTGCTTTACGATATGTCGGGGAAACGTCTGATCGACCTGCATTTGAATGGCGGCACCTATAATTTCGGCCATCGCCACCCGGAACTGGTCGAGACGCTGAAATCGGGCCTCGATTACTTTGACATGGGCAACCACTGGTTTCCGTCGGTCGCGCGGGCGGCCTTTGCCGAAAAACTGGTGAAAACCGCGCCCCATATGAAATACGCGATCTTTGGGTCGGGCGGGGCCGAGGCGGTCGAAATCGCGCTGAAAACCGCCCGTTATGCGACGCAAAGACGCAAGATCGTGTCGATCATCAAGGGCTATCACGGCCATTCCGGGCTTTCGGTCGCTACCGGCGACGAACGGTTCAGCAAGATTTTCCTGTCGGACCGCCCCGACGAATTCCTTCAGGTGCCCTTCAACGACGCCGATGCCCTGGAACAGGTGCTGCGCCAGGGCGATATTGCTGCCTTCATCATCGAAACCATTCCTGCAACCTATGGTTTTCCTATGCCCCATGACGGGTATCTGCAACGGTGTCAGGAGCTTTGCCGCAAATACGGGGCCAAGTTCATTTCCGATGAGGTGCAAACCGGACTGATGCGTACCGGGGTGATGTGGGGCTGGCAGGGCTATGGGCTGAAACCCGACATGTTCGTCACTGGCAAGGGGCTGGGTGGCGGCATCTATCCGATCAGTGCGTGCATGGTGAATGAGGAATGCGGCGGCTGGCTGCATGTGGATGGGGCGGCGCATATCAGCACCTCGGGCGGATCAGAGCTTGGCTGTCTTGTCGGGCATCACGTTCTGGAAATGCTGGAGCGGCCCGAGGTGATTTCCAATACCGCCTTCGTGGCCGAGTATTTCGCCCAATCCATGCAGGAAATGATGGATCGCCACAGCGACATTTTTGTCGGCGTCCGTCAGCGCGGTGTGGTGCTGGGGCTGGAGTTCGATCACCCGGAAGGGGCCGTTGCCGTGTCGCGCGCGCTTTATGAAAACGGGGTCTGGGCGATATTCTCGTCGCTGGACAAACGGGTTTTGCAATTCAAGCCGGGCGTTCTTCTGGATGTCGATCTCTGTCAGGAAATCATGGACAGGTTCGATGCGGCGATGCCACGGGCACGGCAACTTCTGAAATCGGCAAGGCGGGCGGCATGACGCTTCAATCCCCCCCTTGTCCGTCGCTGTTGCACGTCCCAGACCGCAACCTGTCATCGGCCAACATGAAGATCGGGCGCGCCGGTTGGGCGGTTCGCTACTATAGTACATTCAGCCGCGACGCGGTTCTGAAAATCGCCGAAGCGGTGGCGCGGGCCGGTCATGAAAAGGCCGGGTTCTATGCCGACTGGGCGGTGCGTGAAACCGGCTATGGTGTGGCCGAGCACAAGAAGCTGAAGAACGAGCTGAGTTCGCTGCCGCTCCTTGACTATTACCGCGATCTTGATCTGGTCACACCGCGCATCGACGCCGAACGCAAGATCGTCGAATTGCCCAAGCCTGCCGGGGTGATTTTTGCCCTGACGCCGGCCACGAACCCGATTGCCACGCTTTACTACAAGACCATGCTGGCGATCCTGAGCCGCAACGCGATGGTGATCAGCCCGCACCCGGCGGCGCGGGAATGCAGCCTGAGTGCGGCCCAACATCTGGCCGCGGCGGCAGAAAAGGCCGGGGCACCTGCGGGATTGATCCAGTGCATCGAGGAACCTTCGGTGCCTTTGGTGCAGGAATTGATGCGGTCGGACAAGATTGCTGTGATCATGGCCACGGGCGGCGGGCCGATGGTGCGGGCGGCCTATTCCTCCTCCAACCCGGCGATCGGGGTCGGGCCGGGCAATGCGGTGGCCTATGTCGATCCCAGCGCCAATGTCGATCAGGCGGCGCGGCGGATCATTGACTCCAAGAGCTTTGACAACTCGGTCCTGTGCACCAATGAAAGCATCGTTCTGACGCTGGACAGCAGTCAGGGAAATCTTGAGCGCGCCCTGCGCACGGCGGGGGGGCATGTCTGCAATGAGGCCGATACCGACAGGTTGCGCGACTATCTGTTCACCCCGTCGGGGTTCAATGCGGCGGCCATTGGCAAAAGCGCCTGCTGGATCGCCGAAAAGGCAGGGCTGCGGGTCAGCCCAAGCACCAAGGTTCTGATCCCTGTCATTCGCGAACCGGGTCAGGATGATGTGCTCTTCAGGGAAAAGCTCTGCCCGGTGCTGCCGCTGACCTCGGCGGTGGATTTTGAACAGGCGCTGACATTCGCCAAACAGGCGATGAAGCGCGGCGCGGGCCATTCGGCGGCGTTCCACGGGGAAGACAGCGCGCGTATCTTGCGCTTTTCGCAGGAATTGCCGGTGTACCGTGTGGTGGTGAATGCGCCTTGTTCGCAGGGGGCTGCGGGTTTTGCCACGCATCTGCCCCCGTCCTTCATGATCGGTACCGGGTTCAAGGGGCGGTCTTCGGTCGGCGAAAACGTCGGGCCGCAGCATCTGGTCCACTGGACCAGGGTTGCCTATAACAGCGATGCATCTGTGCCCTTCGGAAGCTTCGACCTTTCGTCGGTCACAAAACCCGCAAAACCCCGCAGACACCATGCCGACGCCATGCCGAACCCGCAGCCTTCCACGGCGCCGGGGGTTGACCGCGACATGCTGCGCCAGTTGATCCTGGAAGAGTTGCGCGGGCTCAATGGGGGCAGGTCATGACCGATCTTCGCGCCTCGATCTTCATTGACCAGTTGCAGCCGCAGACCCTGGCTTATGTGGCCACCTGGATGCGCGGGTCGCTGCCACGCGCGCGCATGGCCGCACAGATCATCGAAATCGCACCGGGGCTGGATATCGAGGCGCTGACCGATGTCGTGCTGAAAAGCGCCGATGTGCGCGCGGGCCTGTTGGTGGTCGAGCGGCAATTCGGCACGTTGCAGTTTCATTCGCATTCCACGGCCGAAGTTCATGCCGGGGCCGCGGCGGTTCTGCACTCGCTTGGCAAGACCATGGATGATATCGAAAAACCCAGGATACTTGCGTCCAAACTGGTAACGCGGGTCGAGGATCAGCACGCCTTCTTGATGAACCGCAACAAGCTTGGGTCAATGGTTCTGGGCGGTGAAAGCGTTTATCTGCTGGAATGCCAATCGGCGGCATATGCCATTCTGGCCTGCAACGAGGCCGAGAAAGAGGCGGATATCAAGCTGATCGACATGCGGATGATCGGCGCGAACGGGCGGTTGTATCTGGCCGGAACCGAGGCCGATGTGCGCAATGCCCGCAGTGCGGCCGAAGCGGCCTTGCGGCTGGCGGGGGCCAGTTGATGTCGGCGATACGCGACGAAATACGCGCGATCCTGCGCGAAGAGATCGCGACCTTGAGGTCCACGTCATCGGGACCGGTGACGGAAACCGTATCCATAACCGGCGGTGCCGATCTGACCCGCTTTGCCCGCGAAATCGTGGCGCGGGCGAAAGATCCGGCCTTTGCCGCCGATGTGGCCAACGGCCGCATCAGGTTCGATCTGGCCTCATCGGCCATGGGCGATGAGCGCAGCACAGCCATCGTGACCAGCCCGGCAAGGGCACCGCAAGGCCCGGATATGAACAAGGCGCTGATCACCGAACGGGACATTGCCGAACTGGGCACCGGCCAGCGCATCCTGCGGATCGGCAAGGCCAGCCGTCTGACGCCGCTGGCACAGGACGAGGCCCGCCGCAGAGGCATCAGAGTTGAGAGGTCTGCATCATGATCAAGGGACGCGTTTCAGGAAAGGTGTGGTCCTCGCGCCGGATTGGCAGCGTTCCCTCCGGCCCCCTGCTGGAGGTGAAAACCGAAAAGGGCGATACCCTGATCGCCTATGATCCCTTGGGCTGCGCCCCCGGCGAACAGGTGTTGATCACCCAGGGCTCGGTCGCTGCGGGCTATTTTACCGACCGGTCCGCGCCCATTGATGCGCTGATCATCGGGTCCATCGACGAAGAAAACATCCAGAAATCTTGAAGGAGAAAATCATGGCAAATCTGGCAATCGGAATGATCGAAACCAAAGGCTATGTGCCGGCACTTGCCGCCGCCGATGCAATGGTCAAGGCGGCCAATGTCGAGATTGTGGCGCGCAACGAAGTAGGCGGCGGGCTGGTTTCCGTCGTCGTGCGCGGCGACGTGGGGGCCGTGAAGGCGGCGACCGAAGCCGGCGCCGAAGCCGCCGCACAGGTGGGCGAAGTGACTGCCGTGCATGTCATTCCGCGCCCTCATGCGGATCTGGCCAAACATTTCGAAGCCGCCAGCGCCAAGTGATCCTGAACGGGCCCCACCGGGAGCAAGAGCATGACTGAACTTCGCGTCTATCTGCCGATCGAAGACCTGCAACCGCAATTCGCGGCCTACCTGTCTTCGCCGACACGGGCGCGGGGTTATCCGCCATTCAAGGGGCAGAATTCGCTGATCATCGAGGTTTCCCCGGCGCTGAGCATTCACCGGATCACTGATCTTGCCCTGAAGGCGGCGCCCGAGATGGAGCCGGGGATACTCTTTACCGAACGGCAATTCGGATTGCTGGAGCTTCATGCCGACAGCATGAAGGATCTGGAGGCGGCGGGGAGAGCCATTCTCAAGGGCATCAAGGCTAGGCCGGAGGATCAGCTTGCGCCGGAAATCCTCTATCACGACATCATCGAAAACCTGTCCGATCAGCACGCCATCATCCTGAACCGGTCGCGGGACGGCTCGATTCTCGTGCCGGGTGTGGCGCTCTTGATCTATGAGATGGCGCCGGCGCTTTTTGCCTGTGTCGCCGCAAATGAGGCGGAAAAGGCGGCCCCGAAAGCCATCATCAATGACGTCCAGATGATGGGGGCGACGGGCCGTATCTTCATGTCCGGTTCGGTCGCGGACATGAAGGTCGCACGTGACACGATCACCCGGAAACTGGAGAGCATTGAGGGGCGCAAGGCCCGTTAGTGCGGTAGTTTCAGCCCCATGATCTGCGCCAGTTCCGCGCTGGACATGACATGGCAATAGATCATGTTGATGATCTCCAGTTCTTTGCGGTGCAGCGCGTCAGACCCGGCGGCGCAGCAATCCTCGAGCACGATCACGCCAAAGCTTTCGTCCGCGAGACTGCGCACGGTCGAGGACACGCATTGATCGGTGAATATGCCGGTGCAGATGACGTTCCTGATGCCAAGGTTATGCAGGATCAGCCGCAGATTGGTGCCGGTCAGCGCGGAATCCGTGGTCTTGGTGATCTCGATTTCATCGCCGACAGGGCCGAGTTCAGGCACCAGTTGCGACGGCTGGCCGTGTTTGGGCAAAAGCAGGTTGTTCCAGCCCGGCAGCTTTTGTGACAGCGACCGGTCGCGCCCGTCGTCGGTGTGACAGGCAATCCGCGCGAACAGGCACTCCATGCCCGCCGCCCGCGCTGCGGCCAGAAGCGCCGCCGTTCGCGGGATCACCTGATGGTTCAGCCGGTCATGGAACGGGGTCCAGTCATCATATGCGGCCTGTTCGGCGGGGCTGAGGGCGGTGCGGTCGGAGCGTTCCAGATAAGTGTTCTGGATGTCGATGACCAGAAGCGCCGTATCGTCGGGCGATAACTGCGGGTCATCCGGTTCCGGGGCACCTGCGTAATAGATTGAACGAAAGTCGGTTTTCCAGTTCATGGCGCGCCCTCTGATCGGCCGCCAAAAAAGCCGCGCCGGGTGTATATCTCGGCGGCTTCGCGCAGGAAATCGGCGATCTGCGTGGCGTTGTAGTCCTTCGACAGCATATCGGCCCGCGCGATCAGGTCGGCCGGATCATGCACCCGCCCCGGACGCAGCATTTCATAGGTTTCCATGATGATGTCCTGGGGCACATGGACCAGTTCCGCCGCCCGTTCGAAATTTCTCGCAAGCGTCCGGCGGCCCGCCGCGCTGGCGATCTCGGCCTGGGCGAGCAGTGCCTGGGGGGTAATTCGCAGATCCTCCATTCCGATGTCGCCTGCCATGACAGCCTTGACCGTGATCCGATCAATCGGAATGCCGCGCGCGCCCTTGACCGTTTCGGGGCGGGTTTCGGCTAATGGATAGTCGGCCAGGGTGAGCTTTCGGGTCATCTTTTCATTCCTGTCGCGGATCAAGAAATGTGAGTTCGATATCCTCCGGGGCCGCGCCATTTTTTACCAGTCCGGTTTCAATGGCGTAGATGAGGGCAGTCTGGGCGTGGTAGCGCGCGCCCATCGCCTCGCCCCGGGTCGGAACCATGATCGGTTCGGGCCGTTCGCCCAGCGCATAGGCCGCCGCATTGGCCGCGAGGCCCGCATAATGGTCGAGTGTGGTGATCGGCGCGTTGGAGAATAGTTCCAGATTGTTGTGCGGCAACCGGTCGGCGGCATGAATGACCGCCGTACCCTTGGCCTGAAGACCGATGCCGATGCCGGACCCCGAAAGTTTGGCCGCAGACAGCCCCAGAAACGATGTATCGGCAGTATGGTGCATCCGCACAAAGCGCGCCTTCAGCCCGCGCGCCTCGATTTCTTCGGTCATGCGTCGGGCAATGTCGGAAAGATGATGACCGCCCGTCGTGCGAAACAGCTTGAGGCCAAAGGCCGGGCTGAGGCCGATCACCACCTCATCCGGGGTGGTGCCCTGCTTTGCCTCCGATTTCGGTGTGTAGCTTATGCGCGCCGCTTCGCCTTTTTCAAAGCGCGCCTCCTCGCGCAGCACCGTGCCCTGATCGAGCGTGTCGCGGATTTCGACAATTTCGCGGCGGCGTTCCGCGGATGTCCGGTAACCTGTGCCGGGCCCCTGATAGTCGTTCGGATCGTTGATTGCCGACAGAACCCGGCCATTGCGGATCACCGCCGAGGTTTGCAGGTAATCCCCCGATACCCGCAGCTTGACGACACAGAGAAGGTTTTCGGCCTCCGCTTCGAAGCCATGTTCATGAAGCGCCCGGATCACATCGACGACAGTGATGCCGCGTTCCATGATCTTCTGACTGATCGCGGCGACCGCACCTGGGCTGTAGCTGTTTGTATCGGCCGAGCCGGAGGCCACGACGACGCTGGCCTTCATGGCGTCACTTGGCTGGCCAAGATCGAGCGCCTCAAGTACCGCGGACAGCGCATCAACCGCCCGTGTTCGCAGGTCCAGCGTCTGGCCTTCCTCTATCGGCGTCAGGCCACCATCAGCCTCGAAGTCCCGCTGAAGGACAAGGTAGTCCTCCAACTCCTCCCCGTTGAAAAGCGAGGGGTTGAAGGAATTGTCATAAGCCAGGATCGAGCCGAAACCGGAACAGATGAGGTCAGAGCCGGAAATCAGATAGGGCAAAATTTTTGCCCCCACCCGAATTTCCGATTCCGTCGGGCGCGCATCATTGCCGCTGGCGCATTCCAGATCGAGCCAGACGGCGATCAGGTTTTCGGCCATGAGTTCACGCATCCCGCCCGGCACGGTTGCCGTCACCGGCGCGCCGTCGATGCCGCCGTTCTGGGTGCCCTGCACACCCATGCCGCGTTGCAGGCATAGGCACCGCGCCTCCAGATAAAGCATGGATTTGGTTTCGTGGAACCCCATCAGCAATTCGGATCCGGCCCCGGAGGTGCAGCGCATCTTGACCCCGCGCGAGGCATAGGCCGCCGCCAGAAACGCCTTTGACCAGGGCGTGTCATCGCCATCGGCAAAGCTGCGTTCGGTGCCATAGACCGACACCGTTTCGGCATAGGAGGTAAACCCAGCCATGGCGATTTTCAGCTCTTCGGCCTCTTCGGACGAACATTGAAAGAGTGTGCCCCAACGCCCGACCGCTGCCCCCACCGCACAGGCCAGGGCATTCGACCAGGTATTGCGCGACACCCGCATGGTGGTCTCGATCTCGTCAAACCCCAGGGCCACGGCGATCGCGGCATCGGCGGCCATCTGCAACGGATCGTCCTTGGCATTGGTCACATGCGCCTGATTGCCCGGCGTCTTGCGGGCGCGCATCTTGGAATAGGCAAAGGCGATTTCGAGGGCATTCAGCTTGGATACCACATCGGCCAGTTTCGCCGGTGTCAGCCCGCGCGCCAATCGCACCAATTCGGCTCGTGGCACGTTCATATCGACCAGCATCCGCGCCAGCCGGTCCGACGGGACCGCCATCGCTTCGGGCAGGATGGCGGGGTCAAGGTGATAGCGGGCGATGAAGGCGTCGATGATGTCGAAATCTTCGGCCTGCACCCCATCCATGCTGACGATAGCGCCAGCCCTCAGTTCGGCACCGGGCCTGGGGTCACTCGGGCTGGTGAAGGCGGCAAATCCGTTTGCCGGGTCTTCGCGGGCAAATTTGTCGAGCCGAAGCGGACGCTTGTCCCAGTCTTCGAAACGCTTCCACCGGTTGGGCCGCTGCACGTCGGTCAATGACTGTCCTTTCCGGCGCATCCCCCCATTGAGTTGCGCCTATCCAATGCCGGCAAGGTAATCCCTGGCCAGATCGGCGGTGACACGGGCAAAATGCGGGGCCATCGCCTGCGGTTCGGGCGCGTCGATATGGCTGCCGATCCAGGCCAGAAGCGCCATGCGGCGCAGCATGACGAAGGTGTCTATTTCCTGCACGTCGTCGTCGGACAGGTCGCGCACACGGCGGTAGCCATCGACCCAGGATTTTTTCAGCGCAGCGACCTGCGGGTGATCTTCCATGAAGCTGATGCCGGTGGCGAAGTCATAAAGGAACCAGCCAAAACCGCAGTCATCAAAGTCGATCAGGCGGGTCGTGGGGCCGTCGATCAGGAGATTGGCCAGCCGCATATCGGCGTGGATCAGGCCGTAGCGGTCGGCCCCTTTGCCGAAATCCGTCAGCCGTTGGATTATGCGGGTTTCGCAATGGTCCAGAACATCGCGGATGGCCTCGGTCACATTCGGGCCGTCGCGCCAGTTTCCCCAGGTAGGGTTCGGTCCGAACACCGCGTCCAGATCCCATGTCAGCCTCTCAAAACAGGGCGGGCGTTGCCAGCCCATCGAATGGATATGGGTGCGTGCGGCAATGCCGCCAAGCTCTCGAAACGGTTCGACCAGATCGTGATCCGGGTCGGGCTGGTGGCCTTCGACAAAGTGAAACAGCACCATGAAGCGGGGGGCGGCCAGTGCCGCCATGCGGCCGGTCTGGATCGCATCGCCGTTCTTGCCCGGATAGACGCCGGGGGTCACCACATCGCCCTTGTCGTTCATGTCGCGCGCCCACATGAGTTCGCATTCGATGGCGCGGTGGCTGTGATAGTTTTCCCGGTGAATGCGCAAAACGGCGCGAAACCCGTTCGGGGCCTCGACCAGATAGGTGGCGTTTTCGGATACGTTGATCAGGCGCGCCCTGGCCCCTTCCGGCAAATCCCAAAGGTGCAGCGATTGGTTGGCAAGCACCTCCAGATGACCCAGAAGTTCATCCAGCGGCATGTCGGCATCGGTCATGGTCCGGTGGCCCCCAGCGTCAGATTTCGCCCAGTGAATCAAGCGATTCCGGGATGATCTGGCCGCCATCCACGACAATTTGCTGGCCGGTGATATAGCCTGCCTCGTCGGAGGCGAAGAACAGCGCCGCATTGCCGATATCCTCGACAGCACCCAGCCGTTTCAGCGGGATCGAGGCGGCCATCGTGTCGAGATATTCCTGCCCCAGATCCTGAAGGCCCTCGGTATAGATGTTGCCGGGCATCACCGCATTGATCGTGGTATTGTAGCGCGACAATTCCATCGCGGCGGTCTTGAGAAAGCCAAGCTGCCCGGCTTTGGATGCGCCGTAATGCGACCAGCCCGGAAAACCGGTAATCGGGCCGGTGATGGAGGATGTCAGCACCACCCGTCCTTTGTCAGCTTTCTCAAAATGCGGGATCGCGGCCTTGACCGACAGGAAGGCCGAGCGCAGGTTGGTGGCCATCACCTGATCCCATTCGGCGACATCCATATCGACGATCTTGGTTTGCGGAAACGCCCCGGCATTGGCGCACATAACATCAAGCCCGCCTTGCGCCTTTGCGGTGCTGTCGACCATGGCGCGCACGCTGTCCCAATCGGATACATCGCAGATTTCATAGCGGACATTGCCGCCGGCCTTGTTCAACTCATCACAGGTTTTTTTCAGGCTCTCTTCGCCGCGTGCCGTGATTGTGACTTTTGCGCCAGTGGCGGCGAAAACCTTGGCGATGCCCCGGCCAATGCCTTTCGATCCGCCGGTGACGATTACGCTGCGCCCTTTGAGTGATGTCAGCATCTGTTCCTCCTGTCTTTGGTCAAAACTTCTGGTCGGGTGGACTGTCTCATTCGGCCTGCCGACCCTGCACCATCCAGCGCACCGTGAAGGCCACGGCGATGATCACGAATGAGCCCATCACCGACAGGATGCCCAATGTCGGGACCAGCGGCGAATAACCGGAAACCATCTTGGCATAGAGCCATTCGGGCAGGGTCGAATCTGCCCCGGTGGTGAAGAGGGACAGCGGAAAGTTGCCCCAACTCAGCAGGAAGGCAAAAAGGCCCGCTGAAATGATGCCGGGCATAAGTAGCGGCAGCGTCACTTCGCGCAGGATGGCGACGGTGGAGGCGCCCATGTCGCGCGCCGCCTCCTCCAGTGCGGGGTCGAAACTGTAGGCCCGGATGGCGATCACCAATGTGGCGATCGGGGCGATCCACACGAGATGGGCGACAACGGCGGTTTTCCATGTCGGCACGATGCCGATGGTGTTGAACCAGATCAGCAAAGCCAGCCCGAGAACGGTCTGGGGAAAGAAGATCGGCAGCAGAATGAGCTTTTGAAACAGGGAGCGGTAGCGCCATTGATACCGCGCAAAGGCCAGCGCGCCGAAAAACCCGACGATCATGGAGACGAGCGTGACGATCACGGCGATCTTCAGCGAGGTGTTGAACAATTCGGATACGGTGCCGCTGCTCAGTGCCTCGCCATACCACTTCGTCGCATAGGTCTTGATCGGAAAGCTCAGATAGCGCGCCTTGGAGATGGAGGCGAACCCGACCGAAATCAGCGGGAGATAAAGCAGAAAGATCACCACGATCCCGTAGATCAGAAGCGCTGCGCGGGTTGAACGGCTGGCCTGCATCAGCGTTTCCTTCCCATGATCGTGTCAAGATCGACCCGCGACAGTCCGACGATTGCCACGGTGCCAACGAGGACGATCAGCACCATCGCCAGTGCCGAACCAAGCGGCCAGTTCTGTCCAAAGGTAAAGGCGGTTTCGACATCATCGGCCAGCACGATGACGACCTGCCCGCCCAAAAGCTTGGATTCCGCCATCGCCCCGGCGGCCAGAACGAAAGACAGCAGCGATCCGACAAGGATGCCGGGTGCGGCCAGCGGCAGATCAATTTCACGAAACACCTGCCAGCGTGTCGCGCCAAGATCGGTGGCCGCTTGGCGGGCATCGTCGGGCACCATGGATATGCCTTGCGCCAGCGGGAACAGCATGAAGGGAAAATAGACGTAAACCAGCCCAAAGACGATGATGGGCACATTGTAAAGCAAACTGTCGGGCCCGGCCCCGAAATAGCTGCGCATGTATCCCTCGATCAGCCCGCCCTTCATCAGTGTCAGCACCCAGCCGAAAAGCCGGATGTTTTCGGACACGAAAAGCGTCATCACGACGGCGATGGTCAAGATCAGCGAAAAGCGGCCAAACACCTTGGCCATGCCGTAGGCCAGCGGCCAACAGACCACAAGAAGTATCAGGGTCGAGGCGAAGGCCATGCTCAGCGACCAGAAGAGCGACCGGTAATAGCCCTGACTGACAATGACGCTGAACGACGAAAAGTCGGGCATGTTCAGGACGCTGAACACCTTTTGCGGCATGATCGAAAACATCGCGACCAGCATGAGCGGTGCCAGAAAGCTGACGGCCAGCAATGCCGATATGGGCAGCGCGGCCAACAGGCCCTGACGGCGATCCAGACGTTCCATCATTCGCCCCCGATCAGATGCGTGCTGTCGACATCGAAACCAAGGACGACCTCGTCGCCGATGCCACCGCTAAACGCATCCTCGCGCAGTTTCTCGACGGTGATCTGCGCACCTGAGGCGGACTCTATATTATACTGGATGCGCGACCCAAGCGCATATTGCGCCGTCAGAATGCCCCGCAAGATGATATCGGCCGTTTCGCCTGCGGGCAGAAAGCGCAAGGATTCCGGGCGCACCATCATGGTGAACCGCGCGTCGGGGCCAAGATCGAGACCGTAATCCCTGGCCACGCCATTCACATGGATTTCTATCCCCTTGCCGACCAGGCCACCATTGGGAGTTCCCTGAACATCGAACAGGTTCACCTCGCCCATGAATTCCGCGACAAAGCGGCTGACGGGTTTGGCGTAAATCTCATCGGCGGTGGCGATCTGTTCGAACCGGCCTGCCCGCATGATTGCGATGCGGTCGGACATCACCATGGCCTCCTCCAGCGAATGGGTGATGTAGACGAAGGTTTTTCCGGTGCGTTCGTGAAGATCCTTGAGTTCCTTTTCAAGCGTCTTGCGCAGCCGGTAATCCAGCGCCGAGAGCGGTTCGTCAAAAAACAGGATCTCGGGATCGAAAGCCAGCGCGCGCGCCAGCGCCACACGCTGCTTTTCGCCGCCGGAACATTGTTGAATGCGTTTGGTATAAAAGTCGCGCGGCAGGCGCAGAAGGTCGAGAAGCTCGAACGCGCGTTGCTTGCGTTGTGCCGGTGCCACACCGCGAATTTTCAATGGAAATTCGATATTCTCGCCGACCGAGCGGTGCGGAAACAGCGCCAGCGACTGAAACACCATGCAAGTTGGTCGCAAATTGGCCGGCACCTGATCAATGCGATTGTCACGCAACCATATCTCACCTGCCGTCAGATCATCCATCCCGACCAGCAGCCGGATGATTGTCGATTTGCCACTGCCGGACGGGCCGACGATGGTAAAGAATTCGCCTTCCTCAATTTCAAGGTCGATCCCGTGCAGGGCCGTGAAATCGCCGAATTTTTTCTTGACGCCGTTCAGGCGGAGGATGATCGGTGCGGCCATGGCTGTTCCGTGCAATGACAGGTGCGACTCACCCCCGCGACAAGGCCGCGAAGGTGAGACAGTGCTGATTTTGATAGGTCAGGCCGTGCCCGGTCAACCGCGCCTTGCAGCCGTATAGATGTCGATCAGCGCATCGTAATCGGCAACCACCTTATACTCGAGCGAATTCGCCAATTCTTCTTCCAGGCTGTCCCACTGGATAGCATCCAGTTCATCGGCATCGAACAGCGCCAAGGTGTCGGGATTGCCCATCTGCGCCACCGGATTATAGGTGCCTTCGGCAAAGCTGACGGCCTTGCTGATTTCCGGCTCCTGGACATATTCAAGGAACTGCTGCGCCAGGTTCGATGGGTCCGGGTTGTTGACCAGCGAGGTCAGTTCGATCCAGACCACCCCGCCCTTGCCGTCAACCGGCCCGGATTTCGGCGTGATGGCCCGCACATTCGTCGCGCCATCAAATCTGGCGGGCGATGCGGTATAGGTGCCGCCGGTGAAATAGGCGTCAATCTCGCCGTTGATCAGCGCGGTGTTGAGCGCCACGAGATCGTCCGACAGCAGTTTCGCCCCGCCAAAAATCTGGCCTGCGGTTTCCTTGAACTTGGCCATCCCTGCCTCGTCAATTGGCTTGAATGGGTCAAGACCGGCCGTAAGGCACATGTGAATGACGTTCCAGTTGTCATAGGTCAGAACCGCATAACGCCCCGCCATTGCCGGATCGAGGAACAGGTTCCAGCCCTGGTCTTCGGCCGTTTCACGCGAAATCTTGTCGGTATTGACTACGAAGCTGAAGGGGCCATAGCGTTGCGGCATCCCCAGAAGTTCGCCGTCATCGGCAAAGGCCAGCGGGTAGGGTGCCGCGAATTCCGGCGACATCTTGTCGAAGAACGGCATGAACCGTTCCTTGTTGAGTGGCTTGATCAGGCCCTCGGGATAAAGCTGGTCGCGTGCCCAGGGCTGGTTGAGGTTGATCAGATCCCAGACATTGATTTCGCCGGCGCGAATCTTGTTGATCATGTCGGGGTCTGACGTGCCACTTTCAGCGCGCACCGTCGCGCCGGCATGAAGGTCACGGAAGGGCCCAAGCACCTGGTCTGAATTGTAACCTTCCCAGCACAGGATGTTGAGTTGATCGTCGCGGGCGGCCATTGCACGCCCCGGTGTCAGGGCCGTCGCGCCCAACGCGCCGACCATTCCCATCGAAAAGTCTCTACGATTGATTTGCATGGTGTGTATTCCCCCTATTAATTCTTCCCGTCCGGTACAGGTTACGCCCGATTCGGAGCCGGTGTCTTGACAGTGGACGGGCAAAACTTGACATCAGCCAGCGCCAAGACGCCGTTTTCTGTCGGAAAGATACCATACCTTACGCGAAACGGGCAATTTTCTTGCCCGACCTCCAACTTTCTGACATTTTGGGTCTACCCCAATCGCAGCCATGGGCCATCGGAGCAGCAGGCCGGAAGTCAGCAACCAGATGCAACAGGCGTCAACCACAACCGGCTATTGCGGCCCGACGAAGGTGCTTTCGGCGGCCGCGACCGGTGCGGCGTCGCTGTTTCGAGAGTATAATGGCGATGTCGATTCGATTTTCGGCAATGCGGGGATTGACCCCTCGGATATTGACGATCCGGTGAACGAGTTGAATCTCGGGCAGTTCTGCAAGCTCTTCGAGGTTGCCGCCCGCAGGACCGGAAATGACAATATCGGACTGGAATTCGGCCATGGCTTTCAACCACGCCATCTTGGCGTCTTGGGGTTTGCCGCGATCAACTCGCCGACACTGGCGGCCGCCTTGCGAAATCTGGAAATGTTCTTTCCCGCCCACCAGGGAAAAACGCATTTTGCCCTGACGCAGGGCAGTGAAATCCTGTGGCTCCGGTATCGTATCTATGATGAACGGATTGAACAACGGCGGCAGGATGCAGAGCTTTCGCTGGGTATGTTCTGCAACATTTTCCGAGAGGCGCTTGGCCCGCAATGGACACCGCTTGAGGTCCGGTTCGAACATGCCCGCCCGGACGGCCACAGCGATCACGAAAAATGCTTTGGTGCGCCGGTGAAATTCGGCCGCCAGACCAATGCGCTGGCCTTCCTGCGGACTGATCTTGACGCAAGAATGCCCAACCCTGATCCCTATCTTTTTTCCATGGTGCGGTCATTTCTCGAATCCCGGCGGCCCGCCAAACAAGATGCCGAAGCGTTCGCAGCCCGAATTCGCACCGAAATCCGCAGCCGGCTCGGGCGTGGCTTGCCGACGCTTCATGATGTGGCTGACTATCTGGGCCTGACCGAGACGGCGTTTCAGCAACAACTCAAGCTCAACAATGTCGCCTTTGGCGATATCCAGCGCGCCGCCCGCCAGGAACTCGCGATACACTACCTCGCCAACCCCGACATGATGCTATCGGAAATAGCCTATGCGCTTGGCTATTCCGAGCTATCGGCGTTTTCCAGAGCATTCCGAAGCTGGACCGGCACAAGCCCGCAGCGCTATCGGCGGGGGGGTGTGGGGCGAGCATGAACTTTACGCACAAGGCGAAATCGCTTGCGTCGGCAGAATGACCGAATTGTCATCATCGGGTAGGGCAGGTGCCACATCCGGCGACCGTTTTTCGCAATCGCGCTGCATCATGCGATGCCGCAGCATTGACGGGACGTTCCTGCAAGCTTTGGCTGAGTCATCGTTCAATGGACGGGTGCACAGCCTATTCAGTCGCGTGGTCAATATCGAGTGTGAAACCGGCAGGCTTTTCACCCTTGCGGGGTCGGGGCTGGACGATGCGCCCAACACGGCCATCGTCGATATTGCGGAACTTGACGCCTGCGGCATCGCCCTGAACGATCCGGTGGTGGTGAGAAAAGGCGGGCTGTGCGTTGGCGATAGTGTCATCGTGGATTGGACATCGGCGGCGATCTGGCACGCAAGCCTTCCCCAATACGAAAACGCGGATGGAAGCCTTGAGAACCGACTGGATTGGGTGCAGTCCTATCTGTCGCGCAACGGCCCGAAGGGCGGTTTTGTCGATCCGGACCCGTCCGGCATTGCCTTCGCACTTCAGATCAGCGTCGCGCTGCAACAGCGATCCGGCGCATTGCTGGAAGCTCTGGAACAGGGTCAGATGGCGGCTGCCCGCCAACATGCTGAAGCCATGATTGGTCTCGGTCCGGGCCTTACCCCTGCCGGGGACGACTTCCTTGTCGGTCTGTTTGCAGTTCTGAACATGCGCGACAGCCCGTGTTACGGCTGGCTGGCAGGCGGCAAGGATGTGCTGCCGCGGGCCGCGCAATCTACCAATGCCATCAGCCTGGCGGCCTTGACCGCAGCGGCCGGCGGCCAAGTGCGCCAGTCGATTTCGGGGCTTATCGAAACCCTGATCGAAGGCACGCCCACAAGGCTGCCCAAGGCGCTGGACCGCGTGCTGGCCATTGGCAGCACATCAGGGGCTGACCTGGTGGCGGGCATTCTGTCTGGCCTGAATCTCAACTTGCGGATCGAAGCGACGGGATCAGGCAATGCCCGGTCGCAAGAACGACCGCCGCCATGAAGAAGCAGCACCCATCAAAAAACTGATCGTGAAGCTTCTTTCAGGGCGTAATTTGTAATTGAGTATTCTCGGATGTTAATCCTTGGGGGTGGAACCGTATATCGGCGTTCCCCTGCCGATCCAGTCACAGGGATTCAGTCCGGTTTGGCAAGATAAGCAAGCAGCATCTCGGTTGTGTGCTCCCGTCGTGTCTTTAGCCAGTCCTGATCTGTCAAATCCTGGTTGAACAACACCGACAGGGTGTAGCGGTTGGATATATGCAACTGACTTTGCGCCACGATTGAAACGTAGAATTGCAGCGGGTCGATGCCGGTCCGGAATACACCCTCTTTCTCTCCACGCCCCAGCAAATCCCTGATCGCATCGATCAGAGGCACCGACATCGCCTGGATACTTGGCAAACGCTTCAGAAAGCGCCCTTTCAGGATGTTTTCGGTATTGATCAGTGCGATGAAATCACTGCGCGTCGCGAAAAAATCAAACGAAAAAAGAATGAGCCTGCGCATTCCTTCCAACGGGGCGGAATGCGCCAGATCAAGCTGCAATTCCTGGCTTCGGATGTCACTGTAGGCGGATTCCAGAACCGAAAGATAGACGCCTTCCTTGTTGCCAAAGTAATGGTAGATCATCCGCATGTTGGATTTGCTCCGCCGCGATATCCGTTCGACTCGGGCTCCGTTGAACCCGTGCTGACAAAACTCTGCCCGCGCCGCGTCCAGAATGGCACGCCGTGTCCGATCGGGATCGCGGCGACGGATATCCGCCTGTTTCCGGTCCGGTTGTTTGCCCGCCTTAGCCTGATCCGGTTTGACGTCCATGTTTTTTCCCATCTGTTTCCTGTTGACTCTTGCGCGGCGCTCAAGGCTAATGCAAGTAAGAAAGTTATTATTTAGATGCGCCGAATTCAGGCGGGAGGATATGTGTCGATGCTGGAAACCAAGCGCAGTTACCAGGGAATGGTCACCGCCCCGCATCATCTGGCCGCGCAGGCCGGGCGTGACGTTCTGCGCGACGGCGGCAACGCCATTGAGGCGATGATCGCGGCGGCATCCACCATCGCAGTTGTCTATCCGCACATGAACGGCCTTGGCGGGGACGGATTTTGGCTGATCGGGCGGCCGGGTGGTGATGTCACAGCCATTCAGGGTTGCGGGCGCTCTGCCGCGATGGCCAGTCGCGACTGGTATCTCGGGCAGGGGCACAAGGCCATTCCGTCGCGCGGACCGCTTTCGGCGCTGACAGTTCCTGGCACCGTCGATGGCTGGCGTCTGGCGCATGAACTCAGTGCCAAGAAGCATGGCGGCAAAATGCCGCTGTCGCGCTTGTTGGAAGACGCGATTCGCCACGCCAAAAACGGTGTTGCCGTGACGCGGACATTGAATGACTGCACGAGGATAAAGCTGGCCGAACTGGTCGATGTGCCCGGATACGCCGATGTCTATCTGAAGGACGGAAATCCGCATCCCATCGGTGCGCGTCTGCGTCAGGAACGGGTTGCGCGGACGTTGGAGCAACTGGTTGCCGCCGGGCTCGACGATTTTTACCGGGGCGATCTTGCCCGCAGCATCGCCAAGGACGCCGAGGCTGCCGGAAGCCCGCTGCGGCTGACCGATCTGGAATCGCATTTCGCCGCAACGGTCAAGCCCTTGTCGGTTGATGTTGCGGGGCACAAGGTCTTCAACATGCCGCCGCCGACGCAGGGGTTGGCGTCCCTGCTGCTGCTGGCAACCTATGCCAGGATCAAGGCGGAGCAATCGGAAGGCTTCGACTTCGTTCACCGGCTTGTCGAGGCAACCAAGGCCGCTTTCCGGGTCCGCGACCGTTATGTGACCGATCCGAAATACATGGAGCGTAGCGCCGAAAGCTTTCTTGACGACGACCATATCGGCGAACTGGCTGCGTCCGTCTCATTCGACAAGGCGGCACCCTGGCCGCATCCCTCCAAGCCCGGCGATACCGTCTGGCTGGCCGCCACCGATGCGGATGGGTTAAGCGTCAGTTTCATCCAGAGCATCTATTGGGAATTCGGTTCGGGCGTGATCCTGCCGGAAACCGGCATCACCTGCCAGAACCGGGGCACCAGCTTCAGCCTGCAAGAGCGGCACCCAAACCGCCTTGATCCAGGCAGGTTGCCGTTTCACACGATCCAGCCCGCGATGGCACAACTGTCGGATGGACGGCTGATGTCTTACGGGACAATGGGGGGCGAGGGTCAACCGCAAACCCAGGCGATGATCTTCGCGCGTCATGTGTTGCACGGCGTACCGTTGCAGACATCCATCACGGCCCCGCGCTGGCTGCTCGGCCGGACATGGGGCACGGCCGAAACCAACCTGAAGATCGAGAACCGGCTGGACGCGGGCGTTATCGAAGGCCTGCGCCGGGCTGGGCACGATATTGAAATGACCGGCGGTTTTAGCGACATGATGGGCCATGCCGGTGCCATTGTGCGCCATCCCGACGGCCTTCTCGAAGGGGCCGGAGACCCGCGCAGCGATGGGGGGGCGGCGGCATATTGATGAAACCAGGCACATCCCGCCGGGGCGGGAACGCGCAGGCGGGGCATCGGAACTGAACTATCCACAACAAGGGAGAGACCAAAATGAAACTGACACGACTATTCGCAATGGCAAGCGCTTGCGCCTTGATGGTTGGCAGCGCTTCGGCTGAAATCATCATGAAATTCCATCACGATCTGCCCGAGGACAGCGCCCAGCAGGTCGCCGCGGAAAAGTTCCGCGACCTGGTCGCCGAACGCACCGGTGGCGAGATCAAGGTGCAGATCTTCCCCAACAACTCTTTGGCCGATGACGTTCAGGCAGTTCAGCAGATGCAGTTCGGCGCGATTGAAGGCGCGATTATTCCGACCGCAAAACTCTCAAACTTCGATCCGGCCATGCAGTTGCCGGACCTTCCGTTCCTGTTCCCCTCGCCGGAAGTGACCCATCAGTTTCTGGACAGTGAGGTTGGCGACGAGTTGCTGGCAACACTGTCCAATGTCGGGCTTGTCGGCGCGGCTTTCTGGGAAAGCGGGTTCAAGCAGTTTACCTGCAACAATCCGATTTCATCGCCAGCCGATTTCGCCGGTCGCAAAGTCCGGGTTATGGAAAGCCCGATCATCATTTCCCAGTTCCGTGCGCTCGGTTCAACGCCGGTGCCGATCGCGTTTTCAGAGACCTATACCGCACTTCAGCAGAAAGTGGTCGACTGCCAGGAAAACCCGCTGGTTTCGATCGTGAAAATGAAGTTTTACGAGGTCCAGTCCGATGTGATTATCAGCAACCACGCCTATCTGGGCTATGCCTTTGTGTTCTCGAAAAAATGGTTCGACCAGTTGACCGAAGAGCAGCAGAACATCCTTACCCAGGCGGCCCGCGAAGTAACACCCTTCGAGCGGGAAGAAACCGCCCGCCGGGAGGCAGGCTATATCGACACCATCAAGGCAAGCGGCGCAAACCTGTCAGAGCTTCCGGCCGAAAACCGGAGCGAATTTGAAGCCGCGACTCGCTCTGTGCATGACGAATTCCGTGATCAGATCGGGGCCGAACTTCTGGACAAGGCCTATGCCAAGATCGAAGAGTTGAAAGCCGCCGCAAACTAGCTGTCCGAAACTGCCCCCGGCCCGAAAGCGACCGGGGGCACTCAACAGGGTGAGAATACAACATGTTTGGCCGCATAGACCGGGCGCTAAGTTGGCTTGAAGAGACCTTCATCACAACTTTGCTGATCACCAGCTCGGTAATCCTCTTTGTGAATGTCGTTGCGCGCTATGTCTTCAACACCGGTTTTGTCTGGGCAGAGGAACTGGTTCGCTACGAAATTATCTGGATGGTCTTCATCGGTGGTAGCGTCGCCGTGCGCAAAGGCATCCACATCGGTATCGAGGTGCTTTTGCATGTCCTGCCGCAGTCGGGCAAGCGCATGGTCAGGGTAACGGTTGGCCTGATCTGTGTGAGTTTTTGCCTTGTTCTCCTGTTTTATAGTATCGAGCTTTCGATGCAGACCCGCAGCTTTGGGCAGCGTAGCTCGGCCATGCAGATGCCCTTCTGGATCATCCAGCTTGCCATTCCCATCGGTGCGGCGCTGATGGGCATCCGCTTTGCGCAGGACCTGTGGCGCGATGTCACTGGTCGGCACCACGAAGCCGAAACCGAAATGCTGGGCTGAAGGCCGGGAGCGTCCAAAAATGCCAACTATATTCGCCACATTGCTTGGATTGCTGCTGGCCAGCAGCACACCGATTTTCATCGCACTTGCGGGTGCGGTCATGATCGTCATCTGGCTCAACGGCATGATGCCGATGGCCATCGTGGTCGAGCGGATGTTCTCGGGCATCGACAGCTTCGCGCTGATGGCAATCCCGTTCTTTATCCTGACCGGCAACCTCATGGGCGTCGGTGGCCTGTCGCGTCGGATCATCCGGTTTGCCGATCTGCTGGTCGGCAGGCTCACCGGCGGGTTGGGGATCACCACAGTCTGCTCTTGCATGTTCTTTGGCGCGATCTCCGGCTCTAGCCCCGCCACGGTCGTTGCGGTTGGCGGTATTCTCTACCCTGCGCTTCAGGCCAAAGGCTACAAATCGGCGTTTTCCATCGGGCTTATTGTCGCCTCCGGATCGCTTGGCATCATCATTCCGCCAAGCGTGGTGATGATCGTTTATGCCTCGGTGACCGGGGTTTCTGTCGGGGCGCTTTTCATGGCCGGCGTCGGCGCGGGGTTGGTGTACGGGTCGTTCTTCATCCTTTACGCCATCTACCATGCCTGGAAACACAACATCCCCCGCAGTGCACCGCCAAGCTGGGGAGATATATGGGACGGCCTGAAAGACGCTTCCTGGGGTTTGGGGGTGCCGGTCCTGATCCTTGGCGGCATCTATGGCGGCGTCTTTACCCCAACCGAGGCGGCGGCGGTATCGGTGATCTATTCCTTTTTTGTCTCGGCGGTGATTTACCGCGAAAAGAGCATCGGCGAAATCATGGCCTCGGTAATGAGTTCGGCCGCGACAACCGCCCAGGTGATGATCATCCTGTCGGCAGCGGGGGTGCTGGCCTGGTATCTGACCTCGCAAGGGCTGGCGGTATCGATGACAAACGCCGTCCTTTCACTCAGTGACAATCCCACGCATATCTTTCTTCTGATCAACGTGGCGGTGATCATCGTGGGCATGTTCCTTGATGCCGCCTCAATCATGGTGATCCTCGGGCCGCTTTTCTACAAGGTCGGGCTTGAGGTCGGAATCGACCCGATCCATCTTGGCGTCGTTCTGACCGTTAACGGTGCCATTGGCATGTTTACCCCGCCGTTCGGGCTTAACCTGTTTGTGGCAAGCAGCCTTGGCGGTGTCACCTATGAACAGGCTGTCCGCGGATCAATACCCTACATATTCCTTGCGATCATGGCGCTTTTGATCGTGACCTACATTCCCCAGATCAGCATGTGGTTGCCCAGGTTGCTGTACCCTGGCATCTGACGGCGAACCTCCCTTTTCCCCGTGCTGAACCTTGCGCCGGCGCCTCAACAGCGTCGGCGTTTTTTGTTGCTTTAATGGCCCTTGAAGGCTTTGCGGCGGCTTGACAAAGTAAAAAATCACTTACTAATATGAGGCGAAGTAGCGCCGAGGATTTAAGGAATGACGCAGATGGATGATACCCGAAACAATGGAGTGAAGCGCCTGCTGAGCGAAGAGGTCTCAGTCGTGAACATCGGGCTGGAAGGTTTTGCAAACGACCTCAGGGCCGCAAGGGTTGCTGTGGTCAATGTGGATTGGATGCCACCTGCCGGTGGTGATGCGAAGATGGCGGCACTTCTTGCCAAACTGGGGGTCTGAGGCCATGAAACTGATCGAGAACGCCAACAAGCAAGCGCTGGATCGCATCCTTTCCGCCGATCCGGTTCTGATCGACGTAGTCCCGGCGCATGTGGCTATTCCCGAACTCAAGGAACGGATGATCCTCCATGCCGGACCACCGATCACCTGGGATCGGATGTGCGGCCCGATGCAGGGGGCAATCGCGGGGATCATCGTCTTTGAAGGTTGGGCCAAAGACCTTGACGCGGCGTTCGATCTTGCGGGCTCCGGGGCGGTCGAATTCCATCCGAACCATCATTTCGGTGCCGTGGGCCCCATGACCGGCATGACCACGCTGTCGCAGCCGGTCCTGGTGGTGGAAAACCGGACCTTCGGCAACAGGGCTTATTGCGCAATCAACGAAGGGCTTGGCAAGGTCATGCGCTTTGGCGGCAATGACGCCGAAGTGCTCAACCGCCTTGCATGGCTGCGCGATGTCTTCGGTCCCGCGCTTGGCGTTGCAATCCGCAAGACCGGGGGCATCGGGCTGAAGTCGATCATCGCGCGCGGCTTGTCGATGGGCGACGAGATGCATCAGCGCAACCTGGCCTGTTCCGGCATCTTCCTGCGCGAAATCGCCCCTGTCCTGGCGCGAACCTGCGAAGACCGCGCCGCACTGGCCGATATTCTCGCTTTTATTGCCGGTAACGACCAGTTTTTCCTCAACCCCGCGATGGCGATGGGCAAGGCGATGACAGATCCGGCCAACGGCATCCCCGGTTCCACCGTCGTGACCGCGATGTGTCGCAACGGCACCGATTTCGGCATTCGCGTCAGTGGCACCGGCGATCAGTGGTTCACCGCCCCGGTCGAGATGCCCGAAGGGTTGTACTTCCCCGGCTATTCGGAAAAGGACGCCAACCCCGACATGGGCGATTCAGCGATTGTGGAAACCATCGGGTTGGGTGGCTTCGCCATGGCCGCCGCCCCTGCGGTCGCGGGTTTCGTGGGTGCGGGCGCGCCATCCTCGGCAGCCACCTTCACCCGCTCGATGATGGAGATCACCGTTGGGCAAAGCCCGGAGTGGACCATACCGGCGGCAGACTACCTCGGCGTGCCAACGGGCATCGATGTTCGCTTGGTGGTCGAGAGCGGCCTTGCCCCGGTGATCAACACCGGCATCGCGCACCGCAAGCCGGGGATCGGGCAGGTCGGCGCCGGTGTTGTGCGTGCCCCCCTCGGTTGTTTCGAACAGGCCGTGCTGGCCATTGCAAAGGAGTTGAAGGTCGCATGAGAGAATTCGTTCTTACCGAGGTCCGCAAGGGCTTCTACCTCGACTCCGTCGCCCTGATGCGCCTGTCGAGAGAAATCACCGCAATGGATGGCGTCATCGACGCGGCCCTCATGATGGGTTCGCCCAGCAATATCGCCATCATGCAGGATGCCGGATTGATCAAGGATGATCACGGCGCACGCAACAACGACCTTATCCTTGCTCTGAAGGCGTCATCGGAAGTGCTGGCCCGGGCCGCTCTGACAGCGGCGGTCGAAGCGCTCGACCGGCCCAAACC
>JBATDH010000352.1:0-9034 GCA_049663365.1 Albidovulum sp.
GATTGATGTAGGGCGGTTCTCAACCATAAAACGGCGACCACCACCGTTGCAGCGGCAGCCCGCGGTCGGCCGTTACCCTGCGTTTCGACTTCACCCTCCGCCCGTCAAATCGATTTCGCGCCTGGCAAAGACGGGCCGAACCGCCAGCGGACCTTGCCGCAATGGCACACCCTTGCCCGCATTGGCGACACCTTTCCCCAATTTCGCTTCTTTCGTCCAACATCACCCCGCACTGTTTCCCAAATCAACCAAAACCGCGCCGCTTTTCCCAAATCCCCCTTCCCCGCTTGAATTTCCCCCCGATAAGGGTCTATCCCGCGCGCCAAAGCGGCACGCTTTTATCCGCCCCTATTTCAATCAGAGGTTTGTTTCCGATGTCCCTGCCCAATCTGGCCCCGATCCCCGAGCTTTATGTCTCCTACGACTCCGCGCAGAAACTGAAGATCGAGGCGGGCAATCTGCCCTCGTGGGATCTGACCCAACGCCAGGTCTGCGATCTGGAACTGTTGATGAATGGCGGCTTTCATCCGCTCAAGGGCTTCATGACCGAGGCCGATTATGACGGCGTCGTCGACAACATGCGTCTGGCCAGCGGCGCGCTCTGGCCGATGCCGATCAATCTCGATGTCACCGAGGCCTTCGCCGACAAGGTCGAACCCGGCCAGGACATCGCGCTGCGCGACGCCGAAGGCGTGATTCTCGCCATCATGTCGGTCACCGACAAGTGGCAACCGGACAAATCGCGCGAGGCCAAAGGTGTCTTTGGCGCCGATGACCTCGCCCATCCGGCGGTCAATTACCTGCATCATACGGCGGACAAGATCTACCTTGGCGGCCCGATCACCGGCATCCAGCCGCCGGTTCACTACGATTTCAAGGCCCGCCGCGACACACCGAATGAGTTGCGCGCCTTCTTCCGCAAGCTCGGCTGGCGCAAGGTGGTCGCCTTCCAGACCCGCAACCCGCTGCACCGCGCGCATCAGGAACTGACCTTCCGCGCCGCGCGTGAAGCCCAGGCCAACCTTCTCATCCATCCGGTCGTCGGCATGACCAAGCCGGGCGATGTCGATCACTTCACCCGCGTGCGCTGCTACGAGGCCGTCCTGGACAAATACCCCGCCTCAACCACGCATCTGTCGCTGCTCAACCTCGCCATGCGCATGGGCGGCCCGCGCGAGGCGCTCTGGCACGCCATCATACGCCGCAACCACGGGCTCACCCATATGATCATCGGGCGCGATCATGCCGGGCCCGGCAAGAACAGCCAGGGCAAGGATTTCTACGGGCCCTATGACGCGCAGGAACTGGTGCGCCAGCATGAGGAGGAAATCGGCATCACCATGGTCGATTTCAAACAGATGGTCTATGTGCAGGAAAAAGCGCAGTATTTCCCGGTGGACGAGGTGCCCGAAGGGTCGACCGTGCTGAATATTTCCGGCACCGAACTGCGCCGCCGCCTGCGCGAAGGGCTGGAAATTCCTGACTGGTTCTCTTTTCCGGAAGTGGTGCAGGAACTGCGCCGCACCTCGCCGCCGCGTGTCAAGCAGGGATTCACGGTGTTCTTTACCGGCCTGTCCGGCTCGGGCAAATCGACCATCGCCAATGCGCTGATGGTCAAGCTGATGGAAATGGGCGGCCGCCCGACGACGCTTCTCGACGGCGACGTGGTGCGCAAGCACCTGTCGTCGGAACTGGGCTTCTCGAAAGAGCATCGCGACCTCAACATCAAGCGCATCGGCTATGTCGCCAGCGAGATCACCAAGAACGGCGGCATCGCCATCTGCGCGCCGATCGCCCCCTATACCGCCACCCGCCGCGCCGTGCGCGAAATGATCGAGGCCTTCGGCGCCTTCATCGAGGTGCATGTGGCGACCTCGGTCGAAGAATGCGAACGCCGCGACCGCAAGGGGCTCTACAAGCTCGCCCGCGAAGGCAAGATCAAGGAATTCACCGGCATTTCCGACCCCTACGAGGTTCCCGAAAGGGCCGAACTGGTGGTCGAAACCGAAAACGTCGATGTCGACAACTGTGCCCATCAGGTGCTCTTGAAGCTGGAAAGCATGGGGCTGATTTCCGGCTGACCGGCAGATATGGCAGCGTGACCTGACGGGCGCGCTGCCGACCATCAGACCCCAACCGCCGTGCAGCGGACGAACGGAAAGATGACGCTCAGCCCGGCCGCCGCATCCGGTCCATCAGCCCGTCCCTGAGCACGAACTGATGAAAGACCGCGCCCGCGACATGCAGGCCGACCAGCGCGACGAGCAGGTTGAAGATGATCTCATGCACCTCGCCCGCGGTCTCGACACCGCCGAACCAGGCCGTAAGGCCCGAAACCGGGATCAGAAACATCAGCAGGTAAAGCCCCAGATGCGTCAGCTTCGCGGCGAGATCGGCAAGTGGATGCCCGCCAACGGGCAGCGCCGGCACCCCACGCCTGCGCCGGATCAACACCCGCGCCAGCGCGAGAAGCAAAATCGCCACGCCGACCCAGAGATGGACGGCAGCCACCGTGCCAAAGGCGTCATTGCCCTTGCGATAGGCGCGCCAGGCCGCTTTCATCGCGTCACTGCTGAAGTAGCTCACCCCAAGCAACAGGGCGATACCCCAGTGAACCCCGATCTGTGAACGGCTGTAACCGGTAACGTCTGACATCTGTCCCTGATCCTCTCCTGGCGCGGCACCTTCCGCCACACTCTATCCTACGCAGGTGGCCGGAGTTTCCGTCGCGCGTCAATGCACCGTCATTGCAAATGCGCTGTCACTGCGCGCTTGCCGGGGCCATGTCAATCCGGCGCGACGGCACGAAACCCAACCAGCCCCCCACACACCGCAGCCCCGGACCCGCGCCAGGCCCCCCTCTCGCCGCCCCGCGCCTCTCGAGCCTGATGCGCCCCCTCCCCCTGGTGGGGAGGGGATGGGGGGTGGGGGGCACCCGGCCTCCCACCCTCGCGCCTCGGACCCCGCTCCGGGGCCTCCACCCCGCCCAGGCACCGCCCTGCGTTCCCTAACAACCCCTGACCCCACCGTGACGCCCTGTCGGGACGGATGCGGGACGGATGCCCGACGCGGGCGGGACGGATGCGGGGCGGGGTTTTAAGGCATTTCCGGCACCCGGTTGCGCCTTCCCGGCAGCCGCACCAAAAATGACCCGCGCCATGCCGCACCGAGCCTTGCCCCCACCCGTCCCCCCGCTATAGTGCGCGCCTTGGCAGGACCGGCGCAAAGGGATGGGCCCATGGACGTGAAGATCGGCATCATCATGGGCTCTCAGTCCGACTGGGCCACGATGCAAGAGGCGGCGGCGATTCTCGACGACCTCGGGCTTGGTTACGAGACCAGGATCGTCTCGGCCCACCGCACCCCGGACCGGCTCTGGACCTATGGCAAGACCGCCGTGGAACGCGGCCTTCAGGTGATCATCGCCGGTGCCGGCGGGGCCGCGCATCTGCCCGGCATGATGGCCTCGAAAACCCGCCTGCCGGTGATCGGTGTGCCGGTGCAGACCAAGGCGCTTGGCGGGCTCGACAGCCTTTATTCCATTGTGCAGATGCCCAGGGGCTATCCCGTCGCCACCATGGCCATCGGCGCGGCGGGGGCGGCCAATGCGGGCCTGCTGGCGGCGGGCATTCTGGCGCTTCAGGACGCGGATCTCGCCGAAAGGCTTGATGCCTGGCGCACCGCCCTGTCCGCCTCCATCCCGGACGCGCCGCAGTCATGAGCCGGATCGGCTTCATCGGCACCGGCCATATTGCCGCCCCGATGGTGCGTCTGCTGGCGCGCAAGGGCCATCAGATCGCAGTGACCCGGCGCAGCGAAACCGTCTCCGCCGATCTGGTGCGAACCTGCGGCGTCACCGCCACCGATGCCCAGAGCGTTCTCGATACCAGCGATATCATCTTTCTCTGCCTGCGCCCGCATCAGGCGGCAGATGGCCTGACCCCGCACACCTTCCGCGCCGATCACCAGATCATTTCGGTCATGGCCGGCGTCGGGCACGATACCTTGCAAGACCTCTGTCCCCCGGCCCGCGATTTCACCCGGACCATTCCCTTGGGCTTTCTCGAACAGGGCGGCTGCCCTCTGGCCGCCTTCGGCAATGATGCGTTGCTGGCAAGCCTCTTTTCCCCGGAAAATCCGGTGGTCAAGGTCGCGGATGAACCCGCGCTCAACGCCCATTTCGCCATCTGCGCCCTGGTGCCGGGGCTTTTGGACATGCTCGCGACCGGTGCCGACTGGCTGGCCGACCGCACCGGCAATCGCCAAAAGTCCGAGTTCTACACCACCCAGCTTGTCAGTGGTTTTCTTGCCGCCATGCCCAGGGACAAGGCGGGCCGGTTGGCGACCGAACGGGACGCCCTGGCCACCACCGGCACCCTCAGCCTGCAAATGACCGATGGACTGCGCGCAGGCGGGGCCCATGCGGCGCTTCGCTCCGCACTCGATGCCATCGGCAAACGACTGGAGACAACGTGACCGACAGCCCCCTTCCCCCCGGCGCCACCATCGGCATCCTTGGCGGCGGCCAGCTTGGCCGAATGCTCTCGGTCGCCGCAGCCCGCCTTGGCTACAAGACCCATATCTATGAACCCGGTGCCAATCCCCCCGCCGCGGATGTGGCCCATGCCGTCACCACTGCGCCTTATGACGATCACGCCGCCCTCACCGCTTTTGCCGGGTCGGTGGATGTCATCACCTATGAATTTGAGAACGTGCCCACCGCCGCCCTTGATCTGCTCGAGGCGCGCCGCCCGATCCGGCCCGGACGCCACGCGCTGGCGATCAGCCAGGACCGCATCGCCGAAAAGGACTTTTTGACCGGCCTTGGCCTGATGACCGCGCCCTACGCCCCCGTCAATGACCGCGACAGCCTTGATGCCGCGCTGGCAAAAATCGGCACGCCAGCGATTCTCAAGACCACCCGCCTTGGCTATGACGGCAAGGGACAGGCGCGGATCATGTCTCCCGTCGACGCGCCCGCAGCCCTTGCCGCGATGCAGGATGCGCCCGCCGTGCTCGAAGGTTTCATCGCCTTCAGCCATGAGGTGTCGGTCATCGCCGCGCGCGGCCTGACCGGCGAGGTGGCCGCCTATGACCCCGGCGAAAACGTCCATCAGGGCGGTATCCTGCACACCACCACCCTGCCCGCCAACCTGACACCGGGGCAGCGCACCGATGCGGTGCTGCTGGCCGCCCGCATTCTCAACGCGCTCGACTATGTCGGGGTTCTGGGGGTGGAATTGTTCGTGACGCCCGCCGGGCTGATCGTCAACGAAGTCGCCCCCCGCGTCCATAATTCCGGCCACTGGACCCAGAATGGCTGTGCTGTCGATCAGTTCGAACAGCACATCCGCGCCATCGCGGGCTGGCCCCTGGGCGACGGGTCGCGCCATGCCGATGTGACCATGGAAAACCTCATCGGCGACGACATCGCCCGTATTCCGGCATTGGCCAAAGACCCCCACACCGCGATCCATCTCTATGGCAAGGCCGAGGCGCGTCCCGGTCGCAAGATGGGGCATGTGAACCGGATTACAGGGCGGGTGTGACCGATGCGGCGGTATCGTCGCCGGTGACCACCTCGACGATGACAGCACCGCGCCGCCGCCGCCCTTGCACATAGGCATGTGCTTCGGCCACGCGGGCCAGAGAATAGGACCGGTCGATCACCGGGCGCACCTGCCCGTCGCCGACCATTCGGCACAGTTCCTGCAAATCCTTGGCCGTATCGCCGCTGACCGCAATGGCCAACCGCGGCCCTCCGGTCACCTTTGCCACAAGCGATTGAACAATCGCGCGTCCGCCAAAATTGAGCGGCACAAACGCACCTTTGGAGCGTAGAACCCGGCGGGCCTGCGCATAGGTCACGGCACCGATCGTATCGAAAACAACATCATACTGCCGCCCCGCCTGGGTCGCATCCTCGGTTTGGTAATCGATAACGTCCTCCGCCCCGAGATCCCGCACCAACTGAGCGTTTGCGGCGCTGCACACGCCCGTCACCCGCGTCCCCATGGCACGGGCGATCTGAACAGCATAAACCCCGACCCCGCCCGAAGCGCCGATAACAAGCACCTCCATTCCCGGCCTCAGCTTGGCGACATCGCGCATGAAAACCAGCGCCGACAATCCACCAAACGGCAAAGCTGCGGCTGCGTCATAGCCAATACCTTTGGGCATCCGCACGATAGCGGCGGCCTGATCAATCACCAGATATTCGGCATTGCCGCCATGTCCCTTGAACCCGAAAACCCGATCGCCGACCGCAAATTGTGTGACGGCCTCGCCCACACCAACGACTTCACCAGCGAAATCGACACCGGGGATGGGGTTTTTGGGTTTGAATAGTCCCATCATCAACCGCCCCGGCAACCAAAGAATACCCGGAAAAGCCGACGCACGAATACGCCAGTCGGCGGTGGAAACCGAACTCGCATGAACCTTTATCAACACCTGTGTCGCGTCCGGGCGGGGGGTATCGACCTCGGCAAGATGCAGGACATCGGGTGGCCCATAGCGGTCGAAAACAATCGCCTTCATGGTTGGCCTCCTGGGAATTTGCGTCTGGGGGGACAGGTTTAAACGATCCCGATGGTTGAGGAAACCCCCGTGCGCAAACGCCAATGCCCCGCAATCGCCGCCACGAAGTCGCCTGGCAGGTCGTCTTCCCGGCGCGGGGTGAAATCATCTCGCAAGCCGGTCAACCGCGTCCCAATATCCCAGGTCATGATCAAACCGACCGGCCTGCAAGAACTCCAGGACCTCGGCGATCACCAGCGGATTGTTCATCATGAACGTATGGGTGACCGGCAGCACAATGTGATCCGTCATCCCGGCAAGGCGGGTGTTGTCCACACTGACCTTGCCATCATCGGCACCCTCGATCACCGATGAATAAACCGGGTTGAGCGTTCGGTCCCCCGCAATCACCCCCAGGTCAAAGTCAGGCTTGCCCAAACGATTGGGCGCGCTCTCGGGGCCGGTGCCCAATTCCATCCCCGCCGGGCCGTTCAGCCAGCGAAACGCCTCCCAACCGGCGAAGGTATCGACAAGCTCTGACCCGTGATTGGGCGGTGCCAGCATCACCACCCGGCCCATGTCTTCAGGCTGATGGTCGGCCAGCCAGGCCCGCGCCAGAATACCGCCCATCGAATGGGTGACGAAATGGATGCGCGCGCGCCCGCACCGCGCCACAGCCGGACCCACATTATCCGCCACCAATTGCGCGATGGTCGCCTTTGTCGAAGGGTAGCCTTCGTTGCTGACCGCATAACCCGCCCGTTTCAGCGCCGCCTCCATCACCAGCAGCGACGCCTCGCTGCGCGCCAATCCATGCAGCAAAACAACGCAATCCGCCCGAACGGGCGTTGGCAAAAGAAGTAGCGACAAGAGAGCGACCTTCAGCATCGCGCCGACATAGGGAATTTCACGGTGAATTGCTACCATCCCTTGCCCCCTTGCCCGCAGTTTGCCACTGTTCCGGATATGAAAGCCCGCATCCCCCGCCTGGCCGCCCGTGCCATCATCGTGCAGGAAAACCGGCTGTTGCTGGTCAATGCCTTTCGCGCCGGCACGTCCGATCTGTGGTGTGCGCCCGGCGGCGGGGTCGAGGCGGGGCGCTCCCTGCCCGACAATCTCATGCGCGAAGTCCATGAAGAAACCGGGCTGGAGATTTCGGTCGGCTCCGTCGCCCTGATCAATGAATTCCACGATCCGCAATCCGGTTTTCATCAGGTCGAGGTCTTCTTTCGCTGCACGATTTTGGCGGGAAAGATCGACCACAATTGGCGCGATCCCGAACGGGTCGTCACGGCGCGGCGGTTTTTCACCCAGAGCGAAATTTCGACGATCCGCCTGAAACCCGACAGCCTGCCCGGCATTGCATTTGCACCGACCGCCCCGGCCCGCTATGACCCGCTGGAATTCATCGTCAGATAGTCACCATTGCCAAGGACGATCCCCGCCATGGACAGCGCCGAAACCGAAGACCTGCGCAACACGGCGCGCAATCTGTTTGATCAGGCGGTTCGGGCAGCCGACCCGTCGCTGGCCCTGCGCCATGCACTTGCGCAGTCCCCCTTCCCCGAAGCCGGTCCGGGCGGCAGGCATATCGTCATTGCTGTCGGCAAGGCCGCGATGACCATGATGACCGAAGCACTGCGCCATCTGCCGCCCGCCCCGGCCACCGAGGCCATTGCCGTCACCAACTATGAGAACTTCCGCGCCATCGACGGCTGTGCCTGCTTTGCCGCGGGCCACCCCGTCCCCGACGAAAACGGTCTTGCCGCCGGACAGGCCGTCATCGCGGCGCTTGCCGCCGCTGGTGCCGATGATCGCGTCATCGCCCTGATATCGGGCGGCGGGTCGGCCCTGCTGCCGGCCCCGGCGGGGGCGCTGACCCTTGCCGACAAGGCCAGGGTCAACCAGCTCTTGCTGGCCGCAGGGGCCGATATCACCGAAATGAATCTGATCCGCCAGCAACTCTCGGCGCTCAAGGGGGGCGGTCTGAACCGGCTGGCAGCACCGGCCCCTGTGACGGGATACATCCTGTCGGATGTGATCGGCGACGATCTGCGGGTGATTGCCAGCGGCCCCACCTCCGCGCCGCTGGGCACACCTGCCGACGCCGCGCGGTTCTTGCGCGTACGCGGCATCTGGGACAGCCTGCCCCCTTCGGTTCAGACCCATCTTGCGGGCAAAGGGACCGACACTCCCCCGCCCCCCGCCACGAACCGCCTGATCGGCAGCAATGGCCAGAGCCTTGCCGCCATCTTTGGCGGCGCAACCGGCTGGCAGGCGCGTATCGTCACCGACAGGTTGATCGGCGATGTCGCTGACGCCGCCGCCGCAATCCTCACGGCCATCGCCACCGCCCCCAGGGACCGGCCCGTTTGCCTGATTTTCGGCGGGGAAACCACCGTGACCCTGCGCGGCAACGGACTTGGCGGGCGCAATCAGGAACTCGCGCTGCGCGTCGCCATGGCCCTGCCTGTGACCGAGCGGAACTGGGTGTTCCTTTCGGGCGGCACTGACG
>JBATDH010000353.1:0-1777 GCA_049663365.1 Albidovulum sp.
GGTTGAGGTTGAGGGGTGTTCGGCCCGACCACCGGCGGTGTTGCGGCAGCCCGCGGCCCGCCGCTGCCCGTTGTTGGGCCTGTGTCGGCAGGTTGCAAAAAACGCGCGGGGAAGGGTGTCCCCGCGCGGTCCGGGTTCAGGTGAGTGGTGGCTGTCGGCAACCGCCTGATTTACCGGTCGCTGCCGCGCGACTGCATCGGCGGGGCGACCCAGTTGCCGCTCAGATCGGTGCGCGTGACGCCCGCCTCTTTCTGGCTGTCAAAGAAGTTGATCAGGCGGTTGAAGTCGTTGGCCTCGGTGGCCGTGGACAATTCGCCCAACTGGGCCTGGGTGTAGACGCCCGGTTCAACCCCGACGGAACGGGCGAGCTGATCGCTGGTCATGGCGAAGGCCGGGGCGGATATGGCGAGGGCGATGGCGGTAAGGGCGATCTTCTTGAACATGGTCTGTCCTTTCGGTTGGGGCGGGCAATTGTCCCGCGGGGTTTTTTGCGCTTGCGGCGGTAAGGGTGTCCCTGGGGTATCCCCGCCGTCTGCCCAACCGAGATGGGGATTGTATCTGGGCAGAAAATGCGTCTTTCTGTCGGGGTACTGTTCGCTGGCGCACAGCAAGACTGCGTGAGCGAAATACGAGAAAAGTAAACGAATCCGTGAGGTTGGCGTGATGGAGAACTGGGATGAGGTGCGCACGGCGTTTCAGGTCGCGCGCATCGGCACGGTCAGTGGTGCCGCCGAGGTTCTGGGTGTTCATCATGCCACCGTGATCCGCCATATCGATGCGCTGGAGGGGCGGCTGGGGGCCAGGCTGTTCCAGCGCCATGCGCGGGGTTACACCGCGACCGAGGCGGGGCTGGAGCTTTTGAAGGTCGCCCAGACCACCGAGGAGCAGTTCGCCCATCTCGCCGCCCGCATCAATGGTGCGGGGGCGGGGATTTCGGGTGAATTGGTCGTCACCTCGCTGCCGGGGCTGTCGGCGATGGTGACGCCGACGCTGGTCAGGCTGCAAGGGACGCATCCTGAACTGGTGGTGACCTATGTCACCGATGCTCGGGTGTTCCGGTTGGAATATGGCGAGGCGCATGTGGCGATTAGGGCCGGTGCCAAGCCGCAGGAACCCGACAATGTGGTGCAGCGCCTGATCACGCATTGCGTGGCGCTTTACGGATCGCCGGACTATCTGGCGACGGCGGGGATGCCTGCCGATGACGCGGGCCTGAAGGCGCACCGCTTTGTCGGCCCGCAAAGCGGCGAGACGCGGGCGCCGTTTTTCCAGTGGCTGTTTGCCCATATCGGGCGGGAGCGGGTGGCCTTTTGCAGCAATGACGGCGAGGCGCAGATGGATGCGGTGGCGGCGGGAGCGGGGCTGGGGTTCCTGCCGACGCGCCCAGCGCGGGTGCGCCGCGATCTGGTGGAGGTGATGCCGCCGCGCCCCGAATGGGAGGTGCCCCTGTGGCTGGTCACCCATGTCGATCTGCACCGCACGGCAAAGGTGCAGGCGTTTCTGGCCGCGTTGAAGGATGACATTTTGCGCGGGACGGGGCCTAAATGATTGCCGCGCGGACCGGGCGCGCGCATCTGGCGATGCTGACGTTCTCGGCGCTGGTGGCGGGGTCTTATTCGCTGGGCGGGATGATGGCCAATCTGGTGGCACCGACGGCCTTTACGGCGGCGCGGTTCCTGCTGGCCTCGGTTATCATCGGCGCGGCCGTCGTGGCGACGGGCGCGGGCAAGCGCGCGGCACTGGTCGCACCCTGGCGCTATCTGCTGCTGGGCGGGCT
>JBATDH010000354.1:0-2956 GCA_049663365.1 Albidovulum sp.
AGGCCAAAGCGGTCTTCCAGCATCCGCGCCTGAGTGCCCTTGCCTGCCCTCGGCGGGCCCAGAAGGATCAGCACCGCCGCCGTGGAGTTTGCGTCATCCATACCTTCAAGCCCGGTTCATGCGGTTGTTGATCAGCTCTTCAACCACCGAAGGATCGGCCAGGGTCGATGTATCGCCCAACGCGGCATAGTCGTTTTCTGCAATCTTGCGCAGAATGCGGCGCATGATCTTGCCCGAACGGGTCTTGGGCAGGCCCGGTGCCCATTGGATCAGGTCGGGCGACGCGATGGGGCCAATCTCGGTTCGGACCCATTTGACCAGCTCCTTGCGCAGATCGTCCGTCGGTTCCACTCCGTTCATCAGCGTCACATAGGCATAGATACCCTGCCCCTTGACGCTATGCGGATAGCCCACCACCGCCGCCTCGGCGACGGCCTCATGGGCGACCAGCGCCGATTCCACCTCTGCGGTCCCCATCCGGTGGCCCGACACGTTGATCACATCGTCAACCCGACCGGTGATCCAGTAATACCCGTCCGCATCGCGGCGGCATCCGTCACCGGTGAAATAATATCCCTTATACTGGGAAAAATACGCCTCCTGGAACCGCTCGTGATCCCCCCAGAGCGTGCGCATCTGTCCCGGCCAGCTATCGGCGATGCACAGCACGCCTTCGGCCACCGTCTCGCCTTGCACTTCTGCGGTATTGGCATCCAGTATCACCGGCTTGACGCCGAAAAACGGCAATGTCGCAGACCCCGGTTTGGTCGGAATCGCCCCCGGCAACGAGGTGATCATGTGTCCGCCGGTTTCCGTCTGCCAGAACGTGTCCACGATCGGACAACGGCCCTTGCCGACATGTTTGTCGTACCAAATCCACGCTTCCGGATTGATCGGTTCACCGACAGTCCCCAAGAGCTTCAGGGACGACAGATCGTGCTTTTCGACGAATTCCGGCCCCTGCCCCATCAAGGCGCGAATGGCCGTGGGCGCGGTGTAGAACTGGTTCACCTTGTGCTTGGCGCAAACTTCCCAAAACCGCCCCGCATCGGGGAAGGTCGGCACACCTTCGAACATCAGCGTCGTGGCCCCGTTCGCAAGCGGCCCATAGATGATATAACTGTGGCCCGTCACCCAGCCGACATCCGCCGTACACCAGAAAACATCGCCGTCATGATAGTCGAAGGTATATTGATGGGTCATCGCCGCAAAGACGAGATAGCCCCCCGTCGTGTGAACAACCCCCTTCGGCTTGCCGGTCGACCCGGACGTATAAAGGATGAACAACGGGTCTTCGGCACCCATTTCCTCGGGCTTGCAATCGGGGCTGGCGGCTTTCATCTCTGCCAGAAGATCGACGTCGCGTCCCTCGATCCACGTGGTCTGGTCGCCAGTATGTTTGACGACCAGGCATTTCACATGGTCGTCGCAGTGCAACAAGGCGGCATCGGCATTTGCCTTCAACGCGGTACGCCGCCCGCCACGCGGGGCGGTATCGGCCGTTATCACGACCTTCGCTTCGGAATCATTGATCCGGTTGGCCAGCGCATCCGGCGAAAACCCCGCGAAAACAATGGAGTGAATCGCCCCGATCCGGGCCGAGGCCAGCATCGCATAGGCCGCTTCGGGGATCATCGGCATATAGATGACCACCCGGTCGCCCTTGCCGACACCTTGGGATTTCAACACATTGGCCAACCGGCACACTTTTTCATGCAGTTCAGCGTAGGTGATATGCTTGGAGGGGGTTTTCGGATCATCCGCCTCCCAGATGATGGCCGTCTGGTCGCCGCGCCGCGCCAGATGCCGGTCGATGCAATTGGCCGCAACGTTCAGTGTGCCGTCCTCGTACCATTTGATCGAGATATTGCCGTAGTCGAAACTGGTGTTCTTGACCTTGCTGTAAGGCTTAATCCAGTCTATCCGCTTGCCTTCCTTGCCCCAGAACCCATCCGCGTCCTTGACCGAGGCGGCATAGTCCGAAGCATAGGACGCGGCAGTTGCATGAGCCTTTTCAAACCCTGCCGGAATTTCCCGCATGGCCGTAGCCTCGGTTCCACTTTGCCCTTTCGCGCCCATTGCGATCTCCTTGCTTTGTGCTGTGCCCCAGATACCGAACCCTCCGCATCGACGGCGGCTTCGACAACAGACTGCCTCTGTTCGGCGATATTGTAAACTATCTATCAATTATTCCGTAACCCTTTTTGTTTGCTGGATTTTTTTGTGAATTTATTCACAAATTGCCAGAAAAACTGTAAATTGATGATCTTTGATCCGATTTTTCCCATATTAAAACAACTGCTTGGCTGTTGACGAAATCGCAAAGTTCTTTTCGCGAGGATTCATATCCGACCCTTTGCGGTCCGGACGGCAGAAAAGATTTCTTCCGCCCTCAGAAATATTCCCGCCACGGGCACCCCCGCGATTCGGCGCGAATCCTTGTGGGCATTGACCCTGTAGCTGCTAAAATGCGTTTCGGAAAAATGCCTGAAACATGCCTTATCGCCAATGTGTCGATAGCGCGAAGCGCGGCAGGAGAACGACATGCCTCAAAAAACCAACCCGGTGCACATTCCGGACGATGCCGCGCGGCGGCTTGCGCGTGACATCCTGGATGGCGCGAAAACCGCAGCCCTGGCCGTGATTCACCCTCAAACCCATGCCCCTTACGTTAGCCGCATCGCCTTTGCCACAACGTCTGATGGTGCCGGGCTTTCTTTGATTTCCGGCCTTGCGGCCCATTGCCAGGCCCTGCGCGCCGATCCGCGGGCCTCGCTCCTGCTTGGCGACGTGTCGCCTCGCGGCGACCCTCTCAACCAACCGCGACTGAGCCTTCATGCCCGCGCCGACTTCTGCGATCCAGCTTCCGCCGCGCAGCCCGACCTGCGCGCGCTGTGGCTTTCACACCACCCCAAATCCAAGCTCTACATTGATTTCGCCGACTTTGTTTTTGTTC
>JBATDH010000355.1:0-8291 GCA_049663365.1 Albidovulum sp.
GCGGTAAAGGTGTTGCCTTCGACCCAGACATTGCGCATCCTGAAATTGTCGAGCGTGGCAAATGTCGTGTCCACCCGCTCCACCCGGTCAACCGCGCCACCCAAAGCCTTGAACACATTCCCGGACACATTGAAGCCTTGCAGGAAATGCCCGCTGCCATGAGGTTTGACCACGATCCAGCTAAACCAGGGGGCAACGTCGCTTGCGGTAAAGGCATTGCCGGTGATGGTCAGCCCCCCGAATGAATACTGATTGGCGAAATCCGGATTGGCTTCGTACTCATTGGTCCATTCGACCGATGAATTGTCGATGTAATTGCCGGTGATCGTCGACTTCACATCGGTGCCAATCATCACAATCCCCGCGACGCGCAAGCCGGACGTTTCTGTATCCCCCTGAAACCAGTGATTGCCCACAATCAGATTGCCAGACCCGCCAAGCACGGCGAAATGGCGAAAATGCACGGCCCTGTTGTTGCGGATTTTCAGATCATTGGCATTGGCATTGAACGCAATCGACACGCGGTCCTGCGACCGAAGCGGCGATTCATTCGACAGAAACTGACAGCGATCAATCAGCATCCCCTGGCAACCGGTGCCAATAGAGGTAATCCCCCGATCCTTTGGCGCAACGATAAAACAGTCCCGCACATGAAAGATCAATCCGCTGGGTGCCAGCATGATGCCACTGGAAATGCCGTTGCACTGAAACTCGATATCATCAAGCACCAGCTTGTCGAGCTGCGCAAAGGCGGAAAAGTCGAGAATGTATTTGAACCGGGTGAACGTGTATATTTGTGTACCCGCCGCCCCGTAAAGCGGCTGGCTCAGCGTCAATGTCGCCGCACCGACATTGACCGCAGTCACATAGATCTCGCGGCCGACACCCGTGCCCTCGACCAGTGAACCGACAGGAATGTTGGCAATATTGGCCACCGCCGTCAGCACCGTCGGATTGCCACTGTTGTAGCTGGCTTGTGACGTCGCTGTCGTCGTGGCCCAGGCCGGATCTTCGACCACATTGAACTGACCGTTGCGGATGACGCGGCGGGTGGCAAAGACCGTCTTGTTGTTGACCGCCGCCTGCATGTCGATCGGCGAGGTCAATTCGATGCGCCGCCCGCCCAGATCAAGCGATTCATGGTCCGAGAAATTCAGCAGCGCCTGAAACGCCTTTTTGAACCCCAGTTCCTCATCACCAAAGGCATCCGCATAGGTCGGCAGATTAAAACTCCGCGTCATCGACAGCCGCCGATTGTCCGGCATCGTCAGCGTACCTTCGAACCGAGCGGGTGCCCCCAGCGTCACATCGGCATCTAGAAAATAGGTTCCGGCGGAAACCAGCAATTCACGCCCCGTTGCGACCGCCACCGCATCCGCCGCCGCGAACGCCGCCGCATCATTGACAAAACCATCGCCAATGGCGCCGTAGTCGCGCACATCGACCCAATCCATCATGTTGCGCAGGAAAACCGCGGTGACATCCTCGATCTCGATATCGTCGATCCGCACGACACCACCGGTCGGTCCAGTCAGATCAAGCCCGAAATGCCCGAAAAATGCCGCCGTGCCCCAGGCCATGTCAACACCGGTCCGCGTGCCGGTGCCAATGATCGCCTGTACCGTCTCAACCCGCCCATACGCCGTCAGCGCCACACTTGGTCCGGTTTCGACCACGCCCGCCACATGGGCATTTCCGGCCCCACCCGCCCAGGCGGCAATACGGACCGAGGGCAGATTGCCGCTCATCGCCTTGACCCGTGCCGTCACCCGCAGATAGCAGCCCGGCAGCAAAGGCGTGTCACCGGTATGGCGCAGCTTGACCGTGGCCGTGGTTTTCTGCAACTCCAGACACCCGCCGAAATCCTGGTCCGCAGGCACCAGCGCCGCATTGGGGTCACCCGCGTAATTGGGCGCACCCGGCGTGCCATCGCCGCTCGACCACACATCAAGCCCGCCTTCAAAGGCAGGCGGCATCAGGACCAGCCCGTCGGTAATCGCCTTGTTCATTCAAAGAACCCCTTGTCTGTTCCAGATCGCACCACGCCCACTGCGGACGCCAGCCAAGGCATCCGGACGGCCAGCCCGTCAAAGGGTCAGACCGAAAGAAACATGCTCTCTTGGAAAGTTTTTGGGCCGGTCAAAGCCCTCGGGGCGAGTATTTAGGCCAAAACCCTCAGCCAGAGGTTAGCGCGGCGTACGCTACTCCCGCTAAACCCCGACATCTGGCTGCGCAACCGGATAGACTCCGTTGATCAGCCAGCCATCGGCTCCGGCGATCATGTCATAGTCGAACAGATACATCTGTCCGGTGCTGTCGCGCACCGACAGTCGCTGAAAAAGCCGTCCGTTTTCTTCCCGCAAATCCAAAAACGACATCGACGAGGGCCGCCAGATCATCGGATAGCCATCCCGAACCATCCGGCCGAAATTCTCAGGATTTCCGAACATGCCTTTGATCATCGGCGAGGCAAAGCCAAAGGCTCTGTCCAACTCATCCGCCCCAAACGCCTCCATTTGACGCTCGATGACGCTGCGTATTTGCGGACTGCGATCATCCGCCCCCACAGGCGAGGCCATACTCAGCGCCCACATGAAGGCCAAAACAACGACGCGCATAATCAATCCTCCGACCGTGCCCGTCAGAGCATAGCACACTTCGCCACGCCGGAAAATCGGCGGATTTTCAGACTCAAGCCGGTGCCAACTCCCCAGCCAGTGCCTTCTCGATCAGCGCCACCGTCTCCTCGACCCCGTAAAGCGCAATGAATCCGCCAAAACGCGGCCCCTGGCTCGCTCCCAGCAGCACCTCGTAAAGCGCCGTGAACCAGTCGCGCAGCGGCTCGAACTTGTGCTCGGTCCCGACCGCGAACACCATCGTCTGCAACGCCTCCGCATCCAGCCCGCCATCCCACGACCGCAACCGTCCGGCCAAATCCTCCATCGCGACCCTTTCCACCTCGGTCGGCGCGCGGAAAACCCGTGTCGGTGCCACGAAATCGGTGAAGTAGCGCAGCGCAAACCCCGCCGCCTGATCCAGATCGGGATGGGTCTGCGGGCTCGCCTCGGGTGCATAGCGGCGAATAAACCCCCAAAGCCCCTCCTTGTCCTTGGCCCCCGCCACACTGGCAAGGTTCAAGAGCATCGCAAATGGCACAACCATTTTCGACTCGGGCGGATTGCCCCCATGGATATGCCACACCGGATTGGCCATCTGCTGGTCAAGCGTTTGCCCCCCGAACGCGCGCAATTGCTGATGATACTCATCCACGGCCTTGGGGATCACGTCAAAATGCATCCGCTTGGCGGTCTTGGGCTTTTGATACATGAAATAGCCCAACGATTCCGTCGCCGCATAGGTCAGCCATTCGTCGATGGTCAGCCCGTTGCCCTTTGATTTCGAAATCTTCTGGCCGTTTTCATCCAGGAAAAGCTCATAGGTGAAATGCTCCGGCGCACGCCCGCCCAGCACCCGGCAAATCCCGTCATAGATCGGCGTGTTGGTCGAATGATCCTTGCCGTACATCTCGAAATCGACATCCAGCGCCGCCCAGCGCGCCCCGAAATCCGGCTTCCATTGCAGCTTCACCTGCCCGCCTGTCACCGGCAACGTCCATTCGCGACCCTCATCGTCGTCAAAGGTGATGGTGCCATCCTTGGCATTCACCTCCTTCATCGGCACATAAAGCACCCGGCCGGTTTCGGGGTGGATCGGCAGGAAACAGGAATAGGTCTGCTGGCGCTCTTCGCGCAAAGACGCCAACATGATCTCCATGATCGCGTCATAACGTTCGCAGCAGCGCAGCAGCGTTTCATCGAACCGCCCCGACTTGTAGAAATCCGTGGCCGAAATGAATTCATACTCAAACCCGAACGTATCCAGAAACCGGCGCAGCATGGCGTTGTTATGATCGCCATAGCTCGGATATTCCCCATACGGGTCCGGCACCGAGGTCAGCGGCAATTGCAGCGACTCGCGCAGCTTCGCCGGGTCCGGCACATTGTCCGGCACCTTGCGCATCCCGTCCAGATCATCGGAAAAGCACACCAGCCGCGTCGGGATATCCGAAATCATCTCAAACGCCCGCCGGATCATCGTCGTGCGCTGCACTTCGCCAAACGTCCCGATATGCGGCAACCCCGACGGGCCATAGCCTGTCTCGAACAGCACATGACCCTTTTCAGGATATTTCTTCTCATACCGTTTCAGCACGCGGCGCGCTTCCTCAAAAGGCCAGGCTTTGGAGTTCATCGCGGCATCGCGCAGATTAGACATTTGACTACACTTCTCTAGGATTGTGGGCACCCCATGTGCCACAGGCTCCGGTTCCTATTGAACAGGCGGCGTATCGTCAATAATTTGCATCCTGAACCACCCAAGGATTTTCCCATTGCCCCATACACTCGCCGACTTCACCGCCCAGGATGCGCTTGTCGCGATCATGGTTGCGGTTTCCGTCTCCGACGAAGCCATCAACACCCCGGAACTCATCGCCATTGAAAGGCAGGTCAATCACCTGCCGATCTTCGCCAGTTACGACACCCACCGGATGCGCGAAGTTGCCCAGACCGTTTTCAAGATGATGGAGGACGAAGACGGGCTGGATACGCTCTTCGCGCTTGTCCGCGCGGCACTGCCGGACCGGTTTTTCGAAACCGCCTACGCCTTGGCCTGCGATGTTGCTGCGGCTGACGGTGCCTTGGGCCAGACCGAACTGCGCCTGCTCGAAGAAGTGCGCTATGAGTTGGATATCGACCGGCTCCACGCCGCCGCAATTGAACGCGGCGCAAGGGCGCGGCATCTGACATTGTAAAATTTTCGGGCCCGCAACCCTCAATTGTGAATCGGTCAACAATACGAAATCCGGGAATTTTTGTTGCTGATCCAGCAGCCTTCACCAGGCATGAATAAAATTTATTATTGTTTTATAACAATTGATTAGAAACTTTCCCTCGCAAAATTGTACACTTTGAACAATATTTGCGTAAACGCTTAAAGAGTTCATTGTCGGGCCACAATTGTCAGTCAAAAAGTACACAGTGAATGTAGTATGAGTAACCCCGAGGCCAAATTGACTCAGGATTTTTTCGACCAAGCCTCCGTCGACGGAGCACTGAACCACACAACGCCAGACCGGGTGCTGCCGCTTGCGCTGCAACCCTTTGTGACACGACCCCTTTTCGGAGGTTTCTACTGATTTGTTTCAAAACCGCCAAACGCAGCAAGGCGCTATTGCGTAGGCAAATACCCCGGCGTCAAGTTCGATTAACAAGTTTTTGGGTAGTTAAGGTAACCAGTAATGAAATATGCAATGCAACCCTGGACCGTCAAAAAAGATGCCGGTTGGGCAGAGATCAATCCCGGCATCGACCCTGCCATGGTAACCGCCAAGGCATCCGCCGATACCTCCCAGTTCTCGGCGCAGCGGGATTACGACCGGCACGAAGCGAACTTGCGCAAGAACGTCTTTGACGTCCATTTTCAGCACGTCAAGCTTACACCCGCAAACGACCCCGCCCCGGCAAGACGTCAACGCAGCCTCCAAAAGGCCTTCGACAATCACGGCGTAAAATTCCTCGGCGCGTTCCTGACGCGCATCGGCGTCTATCAATAGCGCCATGCCCTTCGCAGCCCCATATCCTGAGGTCCGGTTCAACCCACTGGTCCTCAGCTTTGGCCAGGGCCACTGCGCGGCCAAAGTCCCGAAAACCTGCAATTTGACCAAGGCAACTTACGGAATCGGACCATGAAACGAGCGACCGACACAGCGAATCCGCCCCATTCATCCATAAAAATGGGGTTCGGCACGTATTGTCGGCGTATCGCAGACAATGTGGCAATTGTGAGATCAACAAAGATCGAATGCCGCAATTTGAACACATTTCGGACCAGAATGTGACATGCAAGGCAAAAACGGCTGAACGGAAATGCAACCAAAATACCTGCTTTTCCTTTCTTAAACTAAAGAAACGCAAACTAAGGCAACGGAAAGAACCGGGTTTGGTGGACAAAGACCGAGACGAGTTTTTTTCAAGATTAACGAGTTGACACCAAACCTGCTGAGGTAACCAGTTATGAATGTACAAAATCTAGTCAGTAAAATCTTGGCAGGCGACGTCTTCGCCGGAGAAACAGCAAAGGCCCGGAAATCCGGCGTTCGGAATTCTGGCCAGATGGCTTCACGGACTGCGGATATTCCCGCCGCTCAATGTCGTTCCACCCTCGTTGAGATATTGGGCGACACCACCGCAACCAGTGATGTGACCCTTGCAGGCCGTCAATTCGCGCTGAACATGACCCTCCGCGACGGGCAGCTCTTTTCTTTCCGTATCCTGCAAAAGAAATCTTCTACGGTCTGGATGCATTTCTTTGGCCCCAAAACCATTTTTGACGCGACCAGGGGTGCCTATAACGCCATCGCGGTCCAGCGCGAAATCAATACCGCCCTCAATACTTTCAGCCTGTTCTCCGATACCTGCGAGATCACGGTCAACCCGACCGCAATGGATTGCCAACATCTCACCGGGCTCGACGCCGCATTTCTTTCGGCCCCAAACCGGGCCTTCAACCTCCAGGACGTGAACCCGACCACGGCGAACCGCCCGGCGCGCATCGACTACACCGCCCACCGCAGCGGCCGCGATGCCAAAACCGTTCCAACCGCCGCCGCGCCTGCGTCAACCGTCCAGCCCAAGGCCACCGGGGCGGAACGTATGGTCGCGCTCCTCAAAGACAGCATCCAGTCGCCAAACCGCGACCAGAATAACGGCACACTCCTGCTCGATGAACCTGTCCGTCAGGGCGTGGAAAAGACGGCTCGCATGCCTGTTGCCCAGGAATCATTGCCGGAAATCAACTTCACACCGGTTTACCAGCACCGTCAAAGACTGCATCTGAGCTAACTTCAATATTTGTCGCCGCACCCGTCAGGCGCCGTAAACCGCGGCCCAGCGCTCGATCAATTCCTGCTGCAAGCGCCGCGATCGCGCCACCCAGGCCTTGCTGCCATCCGGTCGTTCCATCTGCGATTCCGGAATAGCATCGCGCCGCGCCACATCGCCGGTGAAGGTCGCGAAAACCAGTTCCCTGCCATCCGCCGTCGTTATGTAACCGGCCAGCGCCGAAACGAAATTCAGCGTGCCTGTCTTGGCGCTGACCCGGACATCCTGGCCTTTCACCTTTCGCCCCGCCTCATCGCGAAACGAATAATCCTTCATCAACCCCCGCATCCCCGCATCGGGGCCGAGCCTGACAAGCGCCCTGACCATATCCGCCGCCGAAATCCGCGACGCCCCCCCCAGTCCCGAATGATCGACCAGCCGCACACTCGACACCCCGGCGCGTTCATTGGCCCAGCGGCTCATTTCCCGACCCGAGCCGACATGGCTCATAACACCGCGCCGGACCGAGGCGGCCATGCCCACGGCCTCGGCGGTCAAGTTGGTGGAATATTTCAGCATATCCTTCAAAATGACGCGCAAATCGGCGCTGCGCTGCTCGACCAGAACCTTACCTTCCGGCAAGGCCGGTGCAATTTCAGGCGCGGGCAACGGCACCCCCGCCGCCCGCGCCAAGGTCTGGAAAACATCGCCCGCATAAAGTTGCGGCTGCCGGACCGGCAGCCAGCGGCTGCCGCCTTTACCCAACGCCTTGCGCGCCACGGTCCAATCCTCAAACCGGGCATCCTTGGCATAGGTGTAAACCGGCAAATCCCGGTCCACGATCCGTATCCGCGACGAATAGACCTGTGGCGCAAAGCGTTCGGCACGGGCATCCATGCCCACCTCATAATCACCGCCCGCGCGCTTCCAGACAAAATTGACCCGGTTGAAATTCAGGTTAAGCCCCGACACCGCCGGATTGTACCCAAGGTAGTCCGGCTGGCTCGCGTCGATGGCGGCAAGATAAGGAAGCGCACCACCCCAGACCCGAAATCCGCCATTGACCCGCCGAAGCCCGGTGCGCGCCAAATCGGTCGCCATATCCCCCAGACTGTCCGTGGACAAAAGCGGATCGCCCCCACCCGCCAAAATCAGATCGCCGCTCAATGCGCCTGCGGTCACCGGCGCGGTTGCTATCAACCTTGTGGCAAAGCGGTATCCCGGCCCCAGACTGCTCAGCGCATAACGCGACGGGCTGATCTTTGCCGTGCTGGCGGGCGGCATCGGCAGATCGCCGCGCTCCGCCTCCAGCACCTCACCGGTTGTCGCGTCGGCCACCGCAAAGGCGACCTTGCCGCCCAGATTGGCCTTCGCAATCAGATCGCTCGCCGCAGGCACTCCGGCCTTGAC
>JBATDH010000356.1:0-21455 GCA_049663365.1 Albidovulum sp.
GGGCTGCCTCATGCGCCGCGCGGTTGGCGCGGAAGGTGTCCGAGGTGGGAAGGGCGGAGGTGGTGAGTTTCAACGCCGCGCCTCCGGGTTCTCGAAGCCGAACCGATCGCCCTTCTTCCAGGCTTCACGGTCGTTGCCTTCATTTGGAATGCCGCCCGCCAGCATCTTTGCCAGATGCATCAGGTTCCATGTCATGATGGTGCAGTTCCGCTGGGTGAAGTCGTTGTCGAACCCCGCGCCGCTGCCGTCATCCATCTTGTCACCATAGGACGGCCCTGGCCCCGCCTCGCCGATCCAGCCGCAATCGGCCTGCGGCGGGATCGTGTAGCCCAGATGCGACAGCGCGAAACCCGTGGTCATGGCGACATGCTTGATGCCGTCCTCGTTGCCGGTCACGATCGTGCCGCCGACCTTGCCATAGAAAACTGATTGGCCCTTGTCGTTCAGCATCGCCGACATCGCGTAAAGCCGCTCGATCAGAATGCGGCAGACCGAAGATTCCTCACCCAGCCAGATCGGCGTGCCGATCACCAGAATATTCGCCGCCTTCACCTTTTCCCAGAGCATCGGCCAGTCATCGCGGTCCCAACCGCGTTCGGTCATGTCAGGATAAATGCCGGGGGGCACGTCATGGGCGAGCATATGCAGATGCTCTACTGCGACGCCGTTCTTGGTCATGATGTTCGCGGAGGCGTTGAGGAGAAGCTGGGTATGACTCTCCTCGGGGCGTTTTTTTAGCGAGGTGTTGACGAAAAGGGCGCGGAGCCCGTCAAATCCGGTTGGCATGTTGTTCTCCCTGGCTGGTGTAGTGCTGCGCTACTACCTGATCCGTTTTCCGCCTCAACGCTTCGCCCTCCGTCATGTCGCGCCTGATCAGCATTCGCCTTATCTCGCTTGCCTTTGCGCCGGCACCTTCCGGGCCGCGCAGTTGGCATGAAAGACGTCAGGTCGGACGACAAGCACCGAAACCAGTTTCATCTCACATTCATTGCATGTCGCGCAGTTCCAATGCGCGACGCGCTGTCATCTGCAGTACACACTCAGACGCAATCGTTATGCGGATGGTTCCGTCGATCCACATGGCATAGACCAACTGGCATTCGGCATCGCGAAAGGCGATCCAGGCCCGTTGTGCGGCAAGCAATTGCTCGGCTAGGCCCTGCTCTGTCGAAAAGGCCGCCCTGACCTCCTTGTATTTGCGATTGAGGATGGTGTCCCAAACTTCGCTTTCCGCCTGAATGCAGGAAGCGATCCCAATCGTCGTGCTGCCATCGGGCGTCGCCTGCTGACACTGGTTCGAGGCAGCGCCGATACAGGCGGGACTGAATTGCCCTGCTGGCGTCGATGAAAAACAGGCCTCAACGGTCGCACTGTTCACCACGGCAGGCACCTGCGCCTGAGCGGATAGAGGGAGCAACATCAGGAGAGCCGTGAAAAGATGTTTCATCCCATCGCCCTCATCATTTCGCGCCCGATCAGCATGCGGCGGATCTCGGATGTCCCGGCACCGATCTCCATCAGCTTGGCGTCGCGGAAGAGGCGCGAGACGGGGGTTTCGGTCATGTAGCCGGTGCCGCCCATGGCCTGAACCGCCTGATGGGCGACGTTCATCGCCTCTTCGGAGGCATAAAGCACACAGGCCGCCGCGTCCTGGCGCGTCACCGCGCCCCGGTCGCAGGCACCGGCCACGGCATAGAGATAGGCACGGGCGGAGTTCATCTTGGTGTACATGTCCGCGATCTTGGCCTGCATCAACTGGAAGTTCCCGATCGGTTGGCCGAACTGCTTGCGGGTGGCGACATAGGGCATGACCTCGTCGAGACAGGCAGCCATGATGCCGGTACCGACGCCCGACAGCACCACCCGTTCATAATCAAGCCCCGACATCAGGACGCGAACGCCCTTGCCCTCTTGCCCCAGCACATTTTCAAACGGCACCTCGACATCATCAAAGATCAGTTCGGCGGTGTTCGACCCGCGCATTCCAAGCTTGTCGAAATGCTTTGATGTGGAAAACCCCTTCATTTCCTTCTCGATCAGAAAGGCGGTGATGCCTTTCGACCCGGCCTCGGGGTCGGTCTTGGCATAGACCACCAGCGTATCGGCATCCGGGCCATTGGTGATCCAGAACTTGGTGCCATTGAGCTTGTAATGGTCATTGCGCTTTTCGGCGCGCAATTTCATCGACACCACATCTGACCCCGCCCCCGCCTCGGACATGGCCAGAGCGCCGACATGTTCGCCGGAAATCAACCGTGGCAGGTATTTTTGTTTCTGCGCCTCCGATCCGTTCAGCTTGATCTGATTGACGCAAAGGTTCGAATGCGCACCATAGGACAGGGAAACCGAGGCCGAGGCGCGGGCGATTTCCTCGACCGCGATAGTATGGGCCAGATACCCCATGCCTGCCCCGCCGTATTGCTCGGGCACGGTAATGCCCAAAAGTCCGAGAGCACCCATTTCCTTCCAGAGCTCGGACGGGAAGTCATTGGAGGCATCGACAGCCGCCGCCATCGGTTTGACCCGGTCCTGCGCCCAGCGATGAACCATGTCGCGTAGCGCCTCAACCTCGTCGCCCAGGTGAAAGTTCATTGAGGCGGTGAACATGGGCTTTCTCCGATTTATTGAACGTATGTTCAATTCATAGATCGAAAGGGTGAGTCGGGTCAATGGGGTTGGCGGATGCCCGGCCGCCGGGGCGCTGCCCCGGACCCCGAGGTATTTTTCAACAGAAGAAAGTCAGTCCGCCGAGGTTACCTTATCTTCAGCTGCTACCCCTCCCTGGTGGACGGCAGAGACTTCGGCGCGGAGGATGCGCGCGATCATGGCGGCATCGTTGATTGAAAAGGTCAGGGGCAGGCGCATGTCGATCAGCGCGGAAAGGATACGGTCGGTCCGCGGCAATTGTTGGGCCGCGGCATAGCGCCAACTGTCATGGCGCGAGGTGAATCCCACCGGCTCTGCCCCGCCGAACCATTTGAGTTCCACGCCTCGGCCTGCGGATCGAGACAGGAACGCGGCGACCTTGTCGGCCGACCAGTCCGGCAACAGAAACTGAAATGAAGAGGCCACATAGGCCTCTTCTTCCGGGCGATGGATCAGGCGCAAACCGGGTGTATCGGCCAAACCGCGTTCCATGGCGCGATAGAGCGCATTCCAGCGCCCGCATTGCGCGGGCAGGTCGGCCAGTTGCGGGCGCAGGATCGCGGCGCGCAGGTTGTCCATTCGCCCCGAAACATTTGGCGTAATATATTTGACCTTTTCAAAGGCCTCTGGCGGCGGTGCGGCGCGGTGGCGGGCGTAGAGCATGTAGCTGCCTGACAGAATGATGGCGCGGGCCATCAGGTCGGGATCATCCGACACCATCAGACCACCTTCGCCCGAATTCATGTGCTTGTAGGTCTGGGTCGAATAGCAGCCGATCACCCCATGCCGCCCTGACGGTGTACCCCGCCAGGCCGCCCCCATGGTGTGGGCGCAATCCTCGATGACCGGCAGGGCCGTCGCCGCGGAGATCGACATAAGCCTGTCCATATCGCAAATATGTCCGCGCATATGGCTCAGGAGTAGCGCGCGCGCATCAGCGCAGGCGATCTTTTCGGCCAGATCATCGAGATCGATGGTCAGGTCTTCGGTCACCTCGACAAAGACCGGGCGGGCACCGACCGCCGCAATGGCCCCCGGCACCGGGGCCAGTGTGAAGGCATTGGTCAACACCCTATCGCCTGGCCCCACCCCAATGGCGCGCAGCGCCGCGCCGATTGCATAGCCCCCCGACGCCACGGCCAGGCAGTATTTCGCCCCGGTAAAGGCGGCAAATTCCTCTTCCAGCAGGGCGGTTTCGGCAATCTCATCGGCAACGGTATTATAGCGGTGCAATCGCCCGTGCCGCATGACCCGCAGGGCGGCTTCGATCCCAGCCTCGGGGATCGGTTCCTGCTGGGTGAATGATCCGGTGAATGTTTCGCTCATGTCCTTCTCCTGGCCGATTGCGATCGTGGGACGGTGCCACGACTTGGCATCAATCCTGTGGCAGAAATCTTTCTGCCAATGCCGGAAGACTGGCGAAATCAGCCAGCAGCGCTTCCGGTTTCAGCCGTGCCACCCCCCCGCCTTCCGGCCCGAATGTGACCAGTGCCACCGGAATCCCCGCGGCACTTCCGGTAAGCCGATCGGTTTCGGTATCACCAATCAGCATGGACCGCCCAACCACCCCCCCCGCCCGCGCCACGGATAGCCGGTAAGGGGCAGGGTCGGGCTTGCGCACCGGCAGCGTGTCCGCCCCCACCAACGAGCCAAACAGGTCCCGCACCCCAAGCCGCGTCAGCAAGATCTCAGCCAGCCTTTCGGGCTTGTTGGTGCAGACGCCAAGGCGAAACCCCGCATCGCGCAGCGCCACAACCGCGTCAACCGCGCCGGGATAAAGCACCGTATGGCGGTCTATTTCACGCTCATAAGCCGACAATAGCACCGGGTACTGCGCATCGACCTCGGCCTCGTCGCCCGCACCCAACCGGGCAAAGCCAAGCCGCAGCATCGCCCGCCCGCCATGAAACGCTGTCAGCGCATCCGTGAGCGGATCCAGCATGTCGCCCTTGCCAAGCCCTTGAAAACAGGCATTCGCTGCCGCGATCAGATCGGCAGACGTATCCGCCAGCGTGCCGTCGAGATCAAAAATCACCGTGCGCATTCTCTCTCCTCGCGGGGCGGACCGGACTGCTGTAACCTGACGAAAGGAGTTTTGATCCTTCCCCCCCTTGCGGCACCTCTGGCCTTCGGTAAAACGGACGCAGAGTGAATGAAAGAACAATATGATGGCGACAGCGCTGATTATTCTGGCGGCGGGACAAGGAACACGGATGAATTCCGACCTGCCCAAGGTGCTGCACAAACTGGCCGGCGCGCCGCTCTTGCACCACACGATGCGGGCGGGCGATGCGCTGGAACCAGAGAGGACCATCATCGTCGTCGGCCATGGCGGCGACGCAGTGCGCAAGGCGGCACGCGCATATGACGATGACGAGACGACCCAGACCGTTACCCAGTCTGAGCAGCGCGGCACCGGCCATGCCGTGGCACAGGCCTTGCCTGCGCTTGCAGGTTTTCAGGGCCGCGTCATCGTGTTGTTTGGCGACACGCCTTTCATCACGCTGGAAACGCTGGAAAAACTGGCGACTTCAAAAGCCGATGTCACCGTGCTGGGTTTTCATACCGATAGCAAACCCCAGCGCTACGGGCGACTGGTCGTCGAGAACGGGGCCCTCACACGGATCGTGGAATTCAAGGATGCGAGCCCCAACGAGCAGGCGATTACCCTGATCAATAGCGGCGTCGTGGCCTGCGATGCCGCACTGCTGGTCGAATTGGTCGGAGAGCTTGGCAATGACAATGCCTCGGGCGAATATTATCTGACCGACATTGTCGGCATTGCCCATTCCCGCGGTCTGAATGTTGCGGCTGAAACCTGCCCCGAGGCGGAAACGCTGGGCATCGACAGCCGCGCCAATCTCGCCGAGGCCGAAAAGCAGTTCCAGACCCGCATCCGCGCCGAGGCGCTGGAAAACGGCGTGACGCTCTACGACCCTGACACCGTTTTCTTCGCTTATGACACCGTCATTGGCCGCGATGCCTGCATCGGCCCGAATGTGGTGTTCGGCCCCGGCGTCAGCATCGAAAGCGGCGCTGAAATCCGGGCGTTTTGTCATCTCGAAGGCTGCCATATCGCGCGCGGGGCAACGGTTGGGCCCTTCGCCCGTCTCCGCCCAGGTGCCGAACTGGCCGAGGATGTACGGGTCGGCAACTTCGTCGAGATCAAGAATGCAATCCTAGATGAAGGCGTCAAGATCGGTCATCTCGCCTATGTTGCCGATGCCCATGTCGGCGAACGCACCAATATCGGCGCGGGCACCGTGACTTGCAATTACGATGGCGTTTCCAAGCACCGGACAGAAATCGGCGCGCGCGCCTTCATCGGGTCGGACACAATGCTGGTGGCCCCGGTGACAATCGGTGCCGGGGCCATGACCGCATCGGGTTCGGTCATCACCGAGGATGTGCCCGAAGAGGCGCTTGCCCTTGGTCGCGCCCCTCAGGTCAACAAGCCGGGTCTGGCGCGGAAATTGTTTGAAAAGTTCAAAGCCGATAAAGAAAAACGGCGGAAAGTGACCGATTAATGTGCGGTATTGTGGGTGTTCTGGGCAACCACGAAGTTGCCCCCTTGCTTGTCGAGGCGCTGAAACGGCTCGAATATCGGGGCTATGACAGCGCCGGGATTGCCACCATAAACGACGGCAAGCTTGACCGGCGGCGGGCTGTGGGCAAGCTGGCAAACCTGTCGGACCTGCTGGTCCATGACCCGCTGCCCGGCAAATCCGGCATCGCCCAGACCCGTTGGGCCACCCATGGCAGCGTCACCGTGCCCAATGCCCATCCGCACCGGTCCGGCAAGGTCGCCGTTGTCCATAACGGTATCATCGAGAACTTTCGTGACATCCGCGAAGAAATGACCGCCAAGGGCCTTGTCTTCGAATCGCAGACCGACACGGAATCGGTCGTGGTCCTGACCCGGCATTTCCTCGATCAGGGAGCCGGCCCGCTTGAAGCCGTCCAGCAAACCGTCGCGCGTCTTGAGGGCGCTTTCGCGCTTTGCTTTATTTTCGACGGTGAAAGTGACCTGATGATTGGTGCACGCAAAGGCGCGCCATTGGCAGTGGGTTATGGCGACGGTGAAAACTTCATTGGGTCAGATGCGCTGGCGCTGGCCCCGATGACCGACCGGCTGTCCTATCTCGAGGACGGCGATGTCGCCCTTGTCACCCGGTCTTCCGTCCATATCTACGACCGCGAAAACCGCCCCGCCAACCGCGAAGTCCAGCGCATCAATATCGACCAGACCCGCATCGAAAAGGCGGGCTACAAGCATTTCATGGCCAAGGAAATCGCCGAACAGCCGGTGGTTCTGGCCGATGCGATCAAGCACTACAGCCAGGGCGGCACGCTGAACCTGCCCGCCGATCTCGATTTCACCACGCTAGACCGCCTGACCCTGGTCGCCTGCGGCACGGCATCCTATGCCTGCCTCACCGCCAAATACTGGTTCGAAAGCCTTGCCGGACTTCCCTGCGAGGTCGATATCGCCAGCGAATTCCGCTACCGCGAACCGCCCCTGCCGCAAAACTCATTCGCGCTTTTTGTCAGCCAATCCGGTGAAACTGCCGACACGCTGGCCGCCCTGCGCTACGCCACGGGCAAAGTGGCCAGGATCGTATCCGTGGTCAATGTTCCCACCTCCTCCATTGCCCGCGAAAGCGATGTAGCGCTGCCGATTCTGGCGGGTGTCGAAGTCGGCGTGGCCTCGACCAAGGCCTTCACCTGCCAGTTGACCGTGCTTTTGATGCTGGCACTCAAGGCCGGATATGACCGGGGACGGATCGACAAGTCCGCGCTTGCCACCCATCTTGATGACCTGGCGATGCTGCCCGGCCTGATGAACCAGACCCTGGCACGCGAGGCGACAATCGCCACCATGGCCACCGCCGTGGCCGAGGCACAGGATGTGCTTTTTCTTGGCCGCGGCTCGATGTTCCCGCTGGCGCTGGAAGGGGCACTGAAGCTCAAGGAAATCAGCTATATACATGCCGAAGGTTATGCATCAGGCGAGTTGAAACATGGCCCCATCGCCCTGATCGACAAGTCCGTGCCCGTGGTGGTTCTGGCACCGCGCGATACGCTGTTCGACAAGACCGTATCGAATATGCAAGAGGTCATGGCCCGTCATGGTAGGGTATTGCTGATCACCGATGCAAAAGGCGCGCGCGAGGCCAGTGACGGAACCTGGAAGGTGCTGACCATGCCCGATGTCGCCCCGCTCTTCGCGCCGATCCTCTACGCGATCCCGGCGCAACTTCTGGCCTATCACGCCGCCGTCGCCAAGGGCACGGATGTCGATCAGCCGCGCAATCTGGCGAAATCCGTGACGGTCGAATGACCCCGGCGCAGGCGCTTGATGCCCTTGCATCCTTGGGCGACCCTGACCGCGCCAGAGGAGCCGCCGCCTATCACAAGGCCTCGCGCGACTATCTAGGCATTTCCGTGCCGCAAATCACCGCACTCGCGAAGGTTTGGCGCGCAGACCTTGACACCGATGGCCGTGTAGCACTGGCGCAGGGCCTCTGGCACAGCAATATCCATGAGGCCCGTATCGCCGCCGCCAAGTTGCTGACCCAGGCCCGCATCAAGAATGACGAAACCGTCTGGCGGCTGATCGCCTCCTGGGTGCCCGATTTCGACGCCTGGGCCATCGCCGATCATGCCTGCGACGCGGGCGCGCGGCGGCTGGTTGCCGACCCTTCCCGCGTTGATGAGGTGGAAACCTGGACCCGGTCGGACAGTTTCTGGGCTCGCCGCGCCGCCTTGGTCATCACCCTGCCCTGGACCAGGCAGAACCACCCCAAAGCGCAAGACCTTGCCATCCGCGACCGGGTGCTGGCTTGGGCCGCCGACTATGCCGAAGACCGCGAATGGTTCATTCAAAAGGCCGTCGCCTGGTGGCTGCGCGACCTTTCAAAACACGACCCCGACCGCAGTCGCGACTGGCTGGCACGGCATGGCGACCGGCTCAAACCCTTCGCCCGCAAGGAGGCGGCCAAATATCTTTGATCTTCTTCTTTGCCAAAATACTCCCGCCGGAGGCGCAGGCTGCATCCTCGCGACGGCCTTTGGGCTTGTCGCCCCGCAGCGGGACGCCTAAGTTAGCGCCATGACCCCGCTCATCGACCCTTTCGCCCGCCCGATCAGTTATCTACGCGTATCGGTAACTGACCGCTGCGATTTTCGCTGCACCTATTGCATGACCGAACATATGCAATTCCTGCCGAAAAAAGACCTGCTGACACTCGAGGAACTCGACCGCCTGTCAACGGCCTTCATCCGCCTGGGCGTCGAAAAACTGCGCATCACCGGCGGCGAACCTTTGGTGCGCAAGGGCATAATGTCTTATTTCCACGCCATGTCGCGGCATCTGGAATCCGGCGCGCTCAAGGAACTGACGCTGACAACCAACGGCTCGCAATTGGCGAAATTCGCGGGTGAGCTGGCCGCTTGCGGGGTGCGGCGGGTCAATGTATCGCTCGACACGCTCGATACCGCCAAGTTTCAGGAAATCACCCGCTGGGGACGTCTGCCGCAGGTACTTGAAGGCATCGACGCGGCCAAGGCGGCAGGGCTGCGGGTGAAGATCAACACCGTCGCGCTCAAGGGCTTCAACGAGGCCGAGTTGTTCGACCTTCTGGCTTGGTGCGCGACCGAAGACCATGACCTGACCTTCATCGAGGTCATGCCGATGGGCGAGATGGGCGAAGACATGCGGCTCGATCAATACTGGCCGCTGAAAGACCTGCGCGCCCGCCTTGCCGAACGTTTCACTCTGACCGAACTGGCGGAAAAAACCGGCGGGCCTGCCCGTTACTTCCGGATCGAGGAAACCGGCCAGAAAATCGGCTTCATTACCCCTCTGACCCATAATTTCTGCGAAAGCTGCAACCGCGTGCGGCTGACCTGCACGGGTGAGCTGTTCATGTGCCTCGGCCAGGAGGACAACGCCGACCTGCGCGCGCCCCTGCGCGCCAGTCCGGATGACGCGCAGGTCGAATCCGCCATCCGCGCCGCGATTGCCCGCAAGCCCAAAGGCCATGATTTCGACTATTCACGGCAGAAAGTCGCAGGCCAGATGACCCGCCACATGAGCCATACCGGCGGCTGAAAGCGACTGCTTTCAGAAGCGGACGCGCCCGCCACCGACGTCGAGAACAAAACTGCCACCGCCCTTAACTGGCGCAACACCAGTTGACCGGCATGTCGCAGTCGCCTTCGAAAGATCGTCGTTCTTCTTTACCTTATTGAAAAAACTCACATCCTTGAGAATTTTCTTGCCGCGATAGGTAAGGCTTGCCTTTCGCACCAGACCTTTCATCGCATAGGCTGTGCGCGCATCCGGGAAAATGCCCACACCACACAGCGCCACCACGTCATCGAACAGCAGGACATCCCAACGATAGACATAGCCAACGCCGTAGCCGTTGATCTCAATCGCGCTTTCGAGAAAGTCCTTCGTGACCGGTGTCTGAAAATCTTCCGCAACTGCCGGGCTTGCGGCCAGAACCAGTGCTGCAATTGCCGACTTGATGATGTTTGAACGCATGGGTGATCTGATCCTAAGAGAAATTTCTTATTCCTCATGAGATTAGGGGGTTAGCCGCGATACTTCCACCGCCATCAGGTATCTGCTTTACCCCGGAAACAATCACAGGTGGCCGCGCCCATTAGCCCGCCTTCATCCGCTCTTCCACGATCCCCGCCCACCACGAACAGCCCGCCGGAATCGCCTCGTCGGTGAAGTTGTATTTCGGGTGATGCACCATCGCCGTGTCGCCGTTGCCGACCAGGATATAGGCACCGGGGCGTTCTTCGAGCATATAGGCGAAATCCTCGCCGCCCATGATCAGCGGCGCCTCGCCGCAGGCGCCCGACACCTTGGCCGCAACCGAGGCCGCGAATTCTGTCTGTTCCTCGTGATTAACCATGACCGGATAGCCGCTCATGTAATTCACCCGCGCCACCGCGCCGTAAGCATCCGCAGTCGCCTCGACGATCTTGAGAAACCGCTTTTTCGCCAGATCGCGCACCTCCCGGTTCAGCGCACGAACCGTGCCGCGCAGCACCACCTTTTGCGGAATCACATTGAAGGCCTTTGTCTCCGACTCGAAACTGGTGACAGAGACCACCACCTGCTGGGTCGGATCGACACTACGGCTGGCAATCGATTGCAATGAAACGACAATCTGGCTGGCGATGAGAACCGTATCTATGCAGTCATGCGGCTTGGCGGCATGGCCCCCGAGACCCTCCAGTTCGATCTCGAAATTGTCGGTCGAGGCAAAAAAGCCGCCTGGACGGATATGGAAACTGCCCACCGGCATCCCCGGCCAGTTGTGCATACCGTAGACTTCCTGAATGCCGAAGCGCTCCATCATCCCGTCCGCACACATTTCGCGCCCACCGCCGCCGCCCTCTTCGGCGGGCTGGAAGATCACCACCGCGGTGCCGTCGAAATTGCGCGTCTCGGCCAGATATTTCGCCGCCCCGAGCAGCATGGCGGAATGTCCGTCATGGCCACAGGCATGCATCTTGCCGGGGGTTTTCGACGCATAGTCCAGCCCTGTCGCTTCATGGATCGGCAGCGCGTCCATGTCGGCACGCAGCCCGATCACCCGCCCTGATGTGTCAGATTTTCCCTTGATCACCGCAACGACGCCGGTGCGCCCGATGCCGGTCACAACCTCGTCACAGCCAAAATCGTCCAGCAATTCGGCCACCCGCGCAGCGGTACGGTGAGTGTCAAACAACAGTTCGGGATGCGCATGAAAATCCCGCCGCCATTCGGTGATTTCGGGCAGCAATTCGGCAAATCGATTTTTCACGGGCATCGGATACTCCAATTCATTTACGACAGCGGGCATTCAGTTCAACGGGCAGCTTTCGGCAAAACCCATCCGCCGACACGCAAGGTTCTACGCCCCCTGTCAGCGGTCAAGCAACCCATACCACGCATAGGCCATCGACAGCAGGTGACGGCGCTGGTCGCCCAGCGGAAATCGCTGCGGTTCACCGGCCATGACAGCGGGCACATGTCCCTGCCCGGTTGCCAGACCGGCCAGCAGTTTTCCGGCATAACTGCCCATCAGCACCCCATTGCCATGCCAGGCAAACCCTGCCCAGGCGTTTTGCCAATCCCCGATCGGCCCGACATAGGGGGTCAGCCCCCGTGCCAGACAAACAAGACCGGACCAGTAATGCGGCGTTTCCACCCCGGCCCAGCCGGGGAATATCGTCTCAAAGTTGCGGCGAATCTTGGCCTTCAGTGCGTCATGGGCAGCCGGTGTGGCGGCAATTCCTCCGCGCATCCCGAACAGGAACTGCCGGTTGGGCATCAGCCGGAAATAGTGCAGCAACTTGCGCGTATCATAAGCCATGTGATCGCTGCTCCAGCCTTGCGCGGCGATCTCGGCCTCACTCAGCGGCCGCGTCACCAGCACGCAGGATTGGGCTGGCAGATAGCGCGCCCGCATCCAGTCGGGCAGATCATCGCTGGAATAGCCATTGGTCGCGACGATCAGCTTTTTGGCCCTAAGCTGGCCGGTGCCGGATTGGAGCACATAGCCCCCCTGCCCGTCCCGCTCGATCCGGGTGACGGGAGATTGCTCATAGATGCGCGCGCCGGCCTCTTGCGCGGCCCGCGCCAGCCCCAGCACATATTTCAGAGGGTTAAGTGCGAAACCCAGAGGAAACCGGATCGCCCCGTGAAATCCGGGACCAGCCAGGCCTTCTCCCGCCAGTTCACCCCGCCCGATGACATCAATCTTGACGCCGTAGTTCCGGCCAAGCTCGGGGGCCTCCTGCCGCAACGCCACCATATCTTTGGCCCGGTGCGCCACCACCACTTCGCCACCGCGTGAATGGGCATCCGCCGCGATCTTGTGGCGGTCAAGCAGGTCGGCGACCAATTCGGCAGAACCGATCTGCGCCCGGTTCCATTCGGCCAGCCCGTCACGACCGAAACGTCCCACAATCGCCGCATCCGACAGCTTGCTGCCGCCGATACAGGCAAAGCCGCCATTGCGGCCCGACGCCCCCCAGCCGATACCATTCGCCTCAACCACCGCAACATCGGCACCATGATCGCGCGCCAGATGCAGCGCCGCCGACAGCCCGGTGAACCCGCCGCCGATTACGGCCACATCGGCGGAAACCATTCCGTCCAGGGCCGGGCCACGCGGGGGCCGTGCTACCGTCGTGTCCCAGTAACACCGAGCGACCGGCCCATCGCCATAAGCGTTGTCTTCATAGATACGCTTCATGCACTGGCTTCTTTTCCCATCCCGCTTGCGATCAGGTCCGGGCCGCCTTCTGCTCATCCGCGCGTTGCTTGACAATCGCCCGCTTGGACATCAGCGACGCCCCGATCACTCCTACCGTGACGATGGAAATCATGATAGTCGACAGTGCGTTGATTTCGGGGCTGACCCCCAGCCTGACCGAAGAAAAGATTTTCATCGGCAAGGTCGTGGCCGACGGGCCCGCCGCAAAGGACGCGATCACCAGATCATCAAGCGACAGCGTGAAAGCCAGAAGCCATCCCGAAATGACCGCCGGCGCGATGATCGGCAGCGTGACCGACCGGAAAGCATCAAAGGGTGTGCAGCCAAGATCAAGGGCCGCCTCTTCCAGCGACTGATCGAAAGTGACCAGCCGCGACGACACCACCACCGACACATAACACATGGTAAATGTCGTATGCGCCAGAACGATGGTGCCGATCCCCCGGTCAAGCCCGATCGAGATGAACAGCAGCAAGAGCGACAGGCCAGTGATGACATCGGGCATGACCAGGGGCGCATAGATCATGCCCGAAAACAGGGTGCGGCCGTAAAACCGCCCCGCCCGCACCAGCACATAGGCCGCCATCGTCCCCAGCACCGTCGCAATGGTCGATGAGATGACCGCCACCTTCAGTGTCACCACTGCCGCATCCAGAAACGCCTGATTGTGAAGCAGTTCACCGTACCATTTGGTCGAAAACCCGGCCCATACAGTCACCAGCTTGGATTCGTTGAAACTGAAAATGATCAGGATCAGCATCGGCAGATACAGGAACGCAAAGCCAAGCGTCAGCGAGGTCGCGTTGAACCAGGAAAACCGGCGCGTCATTGGTTCGCCTCCCTCTGCTTTTGCTCGTTGCGCTGGAACAGGATGATCGGAATGATCAGCAGCAGCAGCAAGATCACCGCCACCGCCGAGGCCACCGGCCAATCCCGGTTGGAGAAGAATTCCTCCCAAAGCACCTTGCCGATCATCAGCGTCTGTGACCCGCCAAGGATCGAGGGGATGACAAATTCGCCCAGCGCCGGAATGAAGACCAGAAAACACCCCGCAATCACACCGGGTTTCGACAGCGGCAGCGTCACCAGCCAAAAGGCTGAACTGCGCGTACAGCCCAGATCTTCGGCCGCCTCGATCAGCGATCCATCCATCTTTTCCAATGCCGAATAGATCGGCAGCACCATGAAAGGCAGATAGGTATAGACGATCCCGATATAAACCGCCGTGTTGGTGTTCATGATCGACAGCGGTGTGTCGATGATCCCCAGCCCCAGCAAAATCTGATTGAGGAACCCTTCATTCGACAGAATTCCGATCCAGCTATAGACCCGGATCAGGAATGAGGTCCAGAACGGCAGGATCACCAGCATCATCAATGTCGGGCGCCATTCGTCATTGGCCTGTGCCATGCCGTAAGCAATCGGGTAGGCCACCAAAAGCGTGATGATCGTAGAAATCCCGGCGATCTGCAAACTTGACAGATAGGCCTTCCAGTAAAGCGCATCACTGGCCAGAAAGGTGTAGTTCTCGAAATCCAGCTTCGACAGGAAAGCGCGAAACCCCTCCCAACCCGCCGAAATATCCAGAACAGGCGTATAGGGCGGAATCGAGATCGCGTAATCGGACAGCGATATCTTGAAGACGATCAGGAAGGGCACCAGAAACAACGCGGCCAGCCAAGCATAGGGCGTTGCGATCAGGAAAAAACGACGGAGATTCATGGCCGAACCCCTATGTCAGCAGGATGATGCCGGCGGTATCCGTAAAGGACAGCCAGACCGGATCATCCCAGGTGAAGGTGCGGCGTGCCAGACGCCGGTCATTGGCGACCTGCGCCTTGATCATCGCGCCATTGGCCAGTTCGACCTTGTAGGTCGAGATATTGCCCAGATAGGCGATATCTTCGATCCGGCCCTGCACGGCATTGGCGCGGTCCGTCGGTTTATCGGCAGAAATGGCGATCTTTTCCGGCCTGATGGCAAAATGAACCGGCGTTTCCGACCCGATCGTGGCATTGGTTGACCCGATGATCTTGGGCTGCCCTTCAGCCCAGGCAATATCGTATTTCCCTTCGCCCTTCGGCATCGCACTGCCCTTGATGATGTTCACATCCCCGATGAAATCGGCCACATAAACCGAATTCGGCGTTTCATAGATACGGTCAGGCGTGTCGACCTGAATCATCTTGCCATGATCCATCACCGCCACGCGCGACGCGACCGTCATCGCCTCTTCCTGATCATGGGTCACGATCAGGAACGTCGTGCCGGTCTTTTCCTGAATATCCATCAACTCAAACTGCGTATCCTGGCGAAGTTTCTTGTCAAGGGCACCCAAAGGTTCATCCAGCAACAGCAGCTTCGGTGCCTTGGCCAGACTGCGTGCCAGGGCCACGCGCTGACGCTGACCGCCGGATATCTGATGCGGCTTGCGGCGGGCGAATTTATCGAGCCGCACCAGCTTCAGCATCTGCTCCACCCTCGGGGCAATCTCTTCCTTCGGCATAGCCGAACGTTTCAGCCCAAAGGCGATATTTTCCCAGATCGACAGATGCGGAAACAACGCATAGCTTTGAAACATCATATTGGTTTCGCGCTTGTTCGGCGGCACATTGGCCAAATCCTTGCCGTCAAGCAGAATCTGCCCTTTCGTCGGTTTCTCAAACCCCGCCAGCATCCGCATCAGCGTCGTCTTGCCACAGCCCGACGGACCCAGCAGCGCAAAGAATTCCTTAGCGAAAATATCGATCGTCACATCGTCTATCGCGACGAAATCACCAAATCTCTTGGTTACACTCTTGAATTGTATCAGCGGCTTGGCTGCCGGATCATTCCAAGGGGCAAAAACCGGGCGGTTGGCAGGTTGGGCCATGATAACCTCAATCATGTATGAAAAAACCCGCGCCGGGTGCGGCGCGGGTCGGGTGTCTCAGGCGGTCAGGTTCCGGATTTGATCTTGGTCCACATCCGGGTGACGAACCGGTTGATCTTGGGATCCCATGGCGATGTCGTGTAAAGCTTCGCCATGGTTTCATCATCGGGATAGATCGCGGTGTCGCCGATCACATCCTCGTTGAGAAATTCCTGGCTCGCCTTGTTGCCATTGGCATAATAGACATAATTCGATGCCGCGGCCATGTTCTGCGCATCCATCATGAAGTTGATGAACTTGTGCGCCCCATCGGGGTTCGGCGCATCGGCGGGGATCGCCAGTTCGTCAAACCACATCAGCGCGCCTTCCTTGGGGATGTGATATTCAAGCTCGACCCCGTTATTGGCTTCGGCGGCACGGTCGCGGGCAATCAGCACGTCACCGGACCAGCCGAACACGGCGCAGATGTCGCCATTGGCCAGCGCGTTGATATATTCCGACGAATGGAACTTCAGCACATAAGGTGCAATCGCGGTCAGAACCGGCTCTGCCTTGGCCAGCGTTTCCTCGTCCTGCGCATCCGGGTCAAGACCCAGATATTCAAGCGCCGCCGGAATGATCTCGGTTGGCGCGTCCAGCAGATGCACCCCGCATTGGCTGAGTTTTTCCATGTTCTTCGGATCAAAGATCAGCGCCAGCGAATTCACCGGCGCATCTTCGCCCAGCACTTCCTTGACCTTGTTGATGTTCACCCCGATGCCGGTGGTGCCCCACATATAGTTGACGGCATATTGGTTGTCAGGGTCGTACTTGGCGACGCGCTCAGAAACCATGTCCCACAGGTTGCCATAGTTGGGCAGCTTGGACCGGTCGAGCTTCATGAAAGCCCCGGCCTGAATCTGACGCTGCAAGAAAGAACCCGACGGTACAACCACATCGTACCCAGACGATCCGGCCAGCATCTTGGTTTCCAAAAGCTCGTTTGAATCGAACACGTCATAGATCAGATTGATACCGGTTTCCTCGGTGAACTTGGTCAGCAGGCTTTCGTCGATATAGTCCGACCAGTTATAGACACGTACATCTTCGGCGCCCGCAGCGCCCGCCATGGCCACCAGTGCGGCGGCAAAAGTCATCCCCGTTTTCATCATTCTCATTCTCCCGTTGAATCACGGCCAGACACCATCCGACCGTCCGTTATTGTTAGTGGCGTTTCTTGTTTGCCCATTTTGATCAAATTTTTCGACTCAAATCAATATGGTATTTTTCGCCCCCTCATTCTAAGATGACCAATATTCGCCCTCTGGCAATCGTCTTGATGGATTTTGAATGGAAAAATTGCGTGATGCCGGTGCTTTACCGCGAAAGGTGCCCTCGCATGAGGTAACCTATTGCCGCCTGCGCGACATGATCCTTTTCGGCCAGTTGACGCCGGGGCAACCGGTCACCATCCAGGGTCTGACCGAAGAACTCGACGCCGGCATGACCCCGGTGCGCGAAGCGATCCGACGCCTGACGGCCGAAGGCGCGCTGGACCTTCGCGGCAACCGCCGCGTCTGTGTGCCCGATGTGGCGGCCGCACAGTTGGATGAACTGGCATTCGCGCGCCTGACACTGGAACCGCATCTGGCAAGGATGGCATGTAACACGCTGGATAAAAACGATATAAAGCATCTGGAACAGATCGACGCCGAAATCGACCGCGCGATTGATGCAGGCGACGTGCAGCGCTATCTTTTGAACAATTTCCGCTTTCACTTTGCTTTGTACGAACAGGCGCGCACCCCCATCCTTTTGGCCATGGTCCGGTCACTCTGGTTGCGTTTCGGGCCGTCCTTGCGGGTTGTGTGCGGACGATTCGGCACATCGAACCTTCCCGACCGTCACGAACAGGCTTTGGCCGCGATCCGCGCCCGCGATGCCGCGGCGCTGGGTTTGGCGATCGAGCAGGACATCCGGCAGGGAATCGATCAGGTGCGGGTCTCGATCGGCGCACCCGAAATTTGATCAAATTCCATTGACAGCGCCGATTTTGATCATATTCTGACAGCATCGGCCCGACCCGAACCCACCAGATTCGCCAAACGGACCGTGCGGCATTTCCCCTCGGCCCCGGCACAGGCAAATGCCACCCCGGTGCCCGCCCGACCTCAGACATTGGACAAAGACCATGACCCAGATCACCAACCACATGCCCACCAAGGAATTGCAGGCGCTGGATGCGGCGCATCACATGCACCCTTTCACCGCCGACGCCGATCTGGCCAAGAAAGGCGTGCGCATCATCACCCGTGGCAAGGGCGTTTACCTCAATGACAGCGAGGGCAATGAAATCCTCGATGGCATGGCTGGCCTCTGGTGCGTCAATCTCGGCTATGGCCGCAGGGATCTGGCCGAGGTGGCGGCGCGGCAAATGGAGGAGCTGTGCTATTACAACACCTTCTTCCAGACCTCGCATGTCCCCGTGATCGCGCTTTCGGCCAAAATCGCCGAACTGGCACCCGGCAATCTCAACCATGTTTTCTATGCAGGCTCGGGGTCCGAGGCCAATGACACCAATATCCGCCTTGTCCGGCGCTACTGGGACGTCAAGGGCAAGCCGGACAAGAAAGTGATTATCGCCCGCAAGAATGGCTATCACGGCTCGACCATGGGCGGCGGGTCGCTTGGCGGCATGACCGGCATCTGGGAACAGGGCGGCCTGCCGATCCCCGACATCACCCATATCGACCAGCCCCATTGGTACAGTGAAGGCGGCGACATGGACCGCGACGAATTCGGCCTGATGCGCGCCCGCGCGCTGGAGACCGAGATCGAGCGCCTCGGGGCCGACAAGGTCGCGGCCTTCATCGGCGAACCGGTGCAGGGGGCCGGTGGCGTCATCGTCCCGCCTGCCACCTATTGGCCCGAAATTCAGCGCATCTGCAAAAAGCACGATGTGATCCTGATCGCCGACGAGGTCATCACCGGCTTTGGTCGCACCGGCAACTGGTTCGGCTGCCAGACGCTGGGTTTCCAGCCCGATATCGTGACCATCGCCAAGGGCCTGTCCTCGGGCTATGCGCCCATCGGCGGCTCGGTCGTCAGTGACGAGATTGCCGCGACCGTGGGCGGTGCCGGCGATTTCAACCACGGTTACACGTATTGCGGCCATCCGGTCGCCGCCGCTGTGGCGCTGCGCAATCTGGAAATCATCGAAGAGGAAAAAATCCTCGACCATGTCCGCAACGTGGCCCATCCTTATCTGAATGAGCGCTGGAAGTCCCTGGAAGACCATCCGCTGGTCGGCGAGTCTGTTCTCATCGGCCTGATGGGTTCGATCGCGCTGACCCCCGACAAGACCACCCGCGCCGCCTTCGCCTCCGAGGCGGGCACCGTCGGGCTGCGCTGCCGCGAGCGTTGTTTCGCCAACAATCTTGTCATGCGCCATGTCGGCGACCGCATGGTGATTTCGCCACCTCTGGTGATCAAACCGGCCGAGATCGACGTGTTCATCGAACGCGCCACCAAATCGCTTGACGAATGCTATGCGGGGCTGAAAGCCGACGGCCTGCTCAAATCGGCCTGAGGCCATCATGGATATCCTCTACGCCAATGACCGGGCCGGGGAGTATCCCCGGTCCTGGTATGCCGACAGTGCCACGCCGCCCGGTCCTTACCCGGCGGCGGCAGGTGATCTGGCCTGCGACATCTGTATTGTCGGTGCCGGGTTCACCGGACTGTCGGCGGCGCTGCATCTGGCCGAAAGGGGCTATGACGTCATCCTGCTTGATGCCCACCGGGTCGGCTGGGGCGCGTCGGGGCGCAACGGCGGACAGGTTGGCACCGGCCAGCGGCTCGATCAGGACGCGCTGGAAAAACTCGTTGGCCTCGACTCGGCACGCGGCCTCTGGGCGCTGGCCCAGGAAAGCGTGGCCCTGACCAAAAACCTTGCGGCGCAACACGCCCCCGATGCTGAATTCCGGCCCGGCGTCATCCATGCCTGTCACCGCGCCCGCTATGTCGCCCATGCCCATGCCTACGGCGAAAAGATGGCGCGCGACTACGACTATCATGGCATCCGCCCGCTTGACCGCGACGAGATGCGCCATCTGGTCGGCTCGCCCGCCTATTTCGGCGGCGATATCGACATGGGCGGCGGGCACCTGCACCCCTTGCGCTATGCCTTTGGCCTCGCCCGCGCGGGCGAGGCCAAGGGCATGCGTATCTTTGAGCGGTCCAAAGCCACCGAACTGGTCGAAGGTTCCCCCGCCACCATCCGGACTGACAAAGCCCAAATCACCGCAGGCCATGTGGTGCTGGCCTGCAACGGCTATCTCGGGCATCTAAGCCCCCCCGTCGCCGCCCGCGTCATGCCAATCAACAATTACATCGTCGCCACCGAACCGATGACCGCCGATCAGCAGGAAACCTTCATCCGCAGCAACCACGCCGTCGCGGATTCGAAATTCGTCATCAACTATTTCCGCTTTTCCGACGATCACCGCCTGCTTTTCGGCGGGGCCGAAAGCTATGGCTACCGCTTTCCCAAGGATATCGCGGCCCTTGTCCGCAAGCCGATGCTGGAGATTTATCCTCAACTCAAGGACATAAGAATCACCCACGCCTGGGGCGGCACCCTCGGCATCACCCTCAACCGGATGCCGCATTTCGCCCGCCTTGCCGGCAATATCCTCTCGGCTTCGGGCTATTCCGGCCACGGCGTCGCCATGGCCACGCTGGGCGGCAAACTCGCCGCCGAGGCCATCGCCGGGCAGGCCGAACGCTTCGATCTCATGGCCTCGGTACCCACCCCGCGCTTTCCCGGTGGCACTGCCCTGCGCTGGCCGCTGCTGGTCGCCGGAATGCTCTGGTTTTCGCTGCGCGACAGGCTCTGAAACAATCAGGTGCCCGCCCTTTCATTTTGGCGAAAAATACCTCCGCCGGAGGCTCCCGCACTCACAGCGACGGGCCGATGGTAACAGGGGTGCCGTCGCTGAACCGCGACAGCCGGAACCGCGTGATGTCATGGCCCGCAGGCTTTCCCATCACCAGATCGGCCACCACGCGCCCGACACCCGGACCGATGCCAAATCCATGCCCCGACAGCCCCGTGGCAATTGTCAACCCCGGCAGCGCGGCGGCGTGGTCGATCACCGGCACCAGATCGGGTAGGGTGTCGATCATCCCCGCCCAGGCCGCGGCGATGCCGGGCCGCCCTACGCCCGGAAACGCCGCCGCGAAAAGATCGCGTATCTTTTCGATCGGCGCCATGTTGGGTGCCGGGTTCAAGACCCGCATCCGCTCGAACGGGCTGACCGCGTCGGCCGACCAGCGCCGAGGCGTGCCCCAGCTGTCGGGATAATCCGCAGGCCCCCAGGGATAGATCTTGGTCGAGGACAGATCCCGGCGGATCTGCGGCCAGAAGGAGCGCAGATGCCGGAACGCATCGGGGCCGATGAAAAACTCGTGGGATGTTCCCGCCGTCAGCGTATAACCGCCATCCTTGCGGCGGCGAAAGGCGAAATGGCTGTCGGCGGCGGCCCCGGCAAAAACCTCGGGCAAGGGCACTGTCGCCGATACGGTGGCGCGCACCGAAAGTTGCGGCAGGTTCACCCCATGCCGCCGCGCCAGAAGCGCCGACCACGACCCCCCGGCCAGCACCACCC
>JBATDH010000357.1:0-3832 GCA_049663365.1 Albidovulum sp.
CAGACCCGGCGCAGCGGCATCGACCGGCAGGAACCACGTCTCCTTGCCCGCCTGGGCAAAATGCCCCGCGAGCAAAATCACCACCCGGTCCGCCGGTTCCAGATCGCTGTAAAACCGCGCTGACAGCCGGGCCATGTCGGGGGCCGTCAGATCGCGGCCGCGCACCAGGGTGAACCCGCCTTCGGCCAGCACATCGGCCGCGTCCCCGGCATCGTCGGCGGCGGAAATATCCGCCGCGTTGCGGTAGTTTTCATTGCCGATGACCAGGGCGATGTCTTCGGCTGCCACCGGCCCGGCGAACAGCAGCGCCATGCAAATGCTGAAATTCCTGATCATCCGACACCCTCCCGGCGATACTCTTACCGGCGAAAGCCTAGTCGTATTTGCGCTGGTCCTCAATAACCAGCCCGTCATTGGGCAGCGACCCTTTGGCCACCAGCAAAATCTCGCCGCGCAGTTTCAGCGTATCAAGCAGCGATTTTTCATAGGCCCGCGCATCCACCGCATCGGTTTCCACCATCACCGTCATCGTGTCCCTCTCGCCCTCGCGCCGCGCGATGACGCGGGCGCGGGCGACTTCCCTATGGCGGGCGACGAAATCGGCCACCTGTTCGGGCCGCACGAACATGCCCTTGATCTTGGTGGTCTGATCGGCGCGACCCATCCAGCCCCGGATGCGCATATTGGTGCGCCCGCAGGGCGATTGCCCCGGCAGCACCGCCGAAAGATCGCCGGTGGCAAAGCGGATCAGCGGGTAATCGGGGTTGAGCGTGGTCACCACCACCTCGCCCACCTCGCCTTCGGGCACCGGATCGCCGGTGCCGGGGCGGACAATCTCGACGATCACCCCCTCATCGACGATCATCCCCTCCATGGCGGGGGATTCGTAAGCGATATTGCCCAGATCGGCAGTGGCATAGCATTGCAGCGTGGCAATGCCCCGGTCGGCATATTCGGCCCTAAGACTGGGGAAAAGCGCGCCACCGCCGACAGCGGCACGGGTGAATTTCAACGCCTCGCCCATTTTGTCGGCGGCGTCGAGGATCACCTTCAGGTAATCCGGCGTTCCAGCATAGGCGGTGGTGCCGATATCGGCGGCGGCACGCACCTGCAACTCGGTCTGGCCGGTCCCGGCGGGCAATACGGTGGCCCCGACGGCGCGCGCGCCATTCTCGAAAATCATCCCCGCCGGCGTCAGATGATACCCAAAGCAGTTCTGCACGATGTCACCCTTGCCAATGCCGCAGGCGTGCAGGAACCGGCCCATCCGCCACCAGTCATCGCTGATCCCGCCCGGTTCATAGATCGGGCCGGGGGATTGAAAGACATGGGCGACATTGCTGGTGTAAATACCGCCAAAGGGCGGGTTTTCCCTTTGCCACTTGCTCAGATCGGATTTGCGCAACACCGGCAGCCGCGCCAGATCGGCGAGCGTTTGGGGCTTGTCGCCGGTGATCCGGCAGGCCCCCGGCGCGCTGGCTGCACGCACGATTTGGCAGCGCAATCCGGCCAGATGATCGGCCTCGCGCTGATCGGCGCTGCGGGTTTCAAGATCGTCGAAATGGGTCACGGAAACATCCTTCATCACGCCAGCCAGCGCTTGCGGCGCCGGTAGCTGCGCACATCGCGAAACGACTTGCGGCCCTCGTCCGACATCCCGAGGTAGAATTCCTTCACATCGGGGTTTTCGCGCAATTCCTTGGCTGGCCCGTCCATCACCACCCGCCCGGATTCTAGAATGTACCCGTAATGGGCAAAGCGCAGGGCGACGTTGGTATTCTGTTCGGCCAGAAGAAAGGTCACGCCCTCTTTCTCATTCACTGACTTCACGATCTCGAAAATCTGTTCGACCAGTTGCGGGGCCAGCCCCATCGACGGCTCATCGAGAAGGATGGTTTCAGGCTTCGACATCAGCGCCCGGCCAATGGCGCACATCTGCTGCTCGCCACCCGAGGTATAGCCCGCCTGGCTTTTGCGCCGTTCCTTCAGGCGCGGGAAATAGCTGTAGACCAGTTCAAGATCGGCGGCGACGGCCCCCTTGCCATCGCGGCGGGTATAGGCCCCGGTCAACAGGTTTTCCTCGACCGTCAGATGTTCGAAACAGTGGCGGCCCTCCATCACCTGGATGACGCCCTTTTGCACCATCTGCGCCGGATCAAGCCCGTCGATCGTCGTGCCGCGATAGAGGATCGAGCCTTTGGTGACCTCGCCGCGCTCGGACTGCAACAGGTTCGATATGGCTTTCAGCGTCGTGGTCTTGCCCGCGCCATTGCCGCCCAGCAACGCGGTGATGCCGCCCTTGGGCACCGACAGGCTGACGCCTTTCAGGACGAGGATGACGTGATTGTAGATCACCTCGATATTGTTGACCTCAAGCAGGGCTTCGGTCTTTCCTGCGTCCAGCATCGGGATTCTCCGGCAAGTTCTGATCTGATGGCCCCCGGCCCTGGTCGGGCCGGGGAAGTTTTTGCATGGGCGCTTAGTTGCAGCGCTCGGCGATGTTGTTCTCGGCGGCGAACGCGGCCGAGTCTTCCATCACCAGCGGCGTCAGCACCTCGTCATCCGGCGCGATGAAACCGGTGATCAGGTTCCATTTCTTGGCGCTCGCATCCCATTGCTGGATCATCGCGGCACCGGGGCCGCCGTGATCTTCGCAGGTCGCCTTGAAAGGCTGGCCAAAGTCCGGCAGGCCCAGTTCGGCCATCCGCGCTTCGGTGATTTCCAGCGCCTCGAACCCGTCACGCAGCTCCGCCGGGGTGATCGCGGCATGACCGGCCAGTTCCTGCGCCTTGCGGATCGCCTCGGAAATCACCAGCGCCGCATACATGCCGCGCGAGTAGAGCACCGAGCCCACCTGATCGCCCGCGCCCGACGCCTTGCCCGCATCGAGAACGTATTTCTTCAGGTCCGCATAGACCGGATAATCCATCCCGGTGCCGTGCATCGCCAGCGACTTGTAGCCATTGGCCCCGTCACCCGCCGGCAGCACGTCATTTTCCGATCCCGACCACCAGACGCCGATGAAATGATCCATCGGATAGCGGATATTGGCCGCCTCCTGGATGGCTACCGCGTTCATGACACCCCAACCCCACATCAGCACATAATCAGGCTTGTCGCGGCGGATTTGCAGCCACTGGCTCTTCTGTTCCTGCCCCGGATGATCCACCGGCACTTCCATCAGCTCGAACCCGTGTTTCTTCGACAGTTCCTGCAACGTGCGGATCGGCTCCTTGCCATAGGCCGAGTTGTGATAGACCAGCGCAATCTTCTTGCCGCTCAGATCGCCGCCATTTTCGTCCAGCAGATACTTGATCGCCACCGATGCGGCATCCCAGTAATTGGCCGGATAGTTGAAGACGTTGGAAAACACCTTGCCATTGGCGGCCGAGGTGCGGCCATAGCCGGGGGTGTAAAGCGGGATGTTGTCAGCCGTGACCTTCGGGATCAACTGATAGGTGATGCCGGTCGACAAGGGGTTGTAAACCAGCGCCCCCGAGCCCTTGGTGGCCTCATAGCATTCCACGCCCTTTTCGGTGTTATAGGCGGTCTCGCATTCCGGGGTGGCGACCTTTTCGCCGCCGATGCCGCCGTCACGCTCGTTCAGAAGCGTGAAGTAGTCGTTGAAGCCGTCGGCATAGGGAATGCCGCCCGGCGCATAGGGTCCGGTCCGGTAGCTCAGGTTCGGCACGACAAGCTCGGCCAGAGCCGGGCTTGCCACGGCCAGCGCCAGGGCCAGTGCGGTCAGTGTCTTCTTCATCTGGGTTCCTCCCATGGGTTGATCATTTCACGCGCCGGTTTGTGCCGGTCTTATAGAGCGTTTGCGGCCGCA
>JBATDH010000358.1:0-4519 GCA_049663365.1 Albidovulum sp.
CGGGTAAGCAGGGGGGGCGTGGCCTGTTCGGCCAGCCGAAATCCGGCGACGATCATCAGCGCATCGGCTTCGCTGCGCTCTGACAGCGGCTCGGTGGCGATCTCGAAGCCGGCGGTCAGGGGCACCGGGCCGCCGTTTTGGGAAAAATAGCGCCAGATATAGACGGTACGGCCCGCGCGCCGGTTGGCCGCACGCATCGGATCGACCGAGGCCGCCAGCGCCAGCGCATTGGCATCGGCCAGCACCAGCACGGCCACGACCAGGGGCGCGGCTTCGGCAGCAAAGATGGTTCTTTCGCTTTTCATCAAGCAGCTTCGTAATTGGTGAAATGGCGCGCCGCAAGCCCGCGCGATCCGACGCTGGCAGGGGGGTTGCACATCGCGGCTGTCTCAAGGACAATATCGCGGGAATTCCGGTCATAGGGGGGCACCGGAGATGTTGATGCGGATAATCGGTCCAGGCCTGATCCTGACCCTTGCCGGGTGCATGACAACACCTGTCGGTCCCGGCCACCGCGATGGGACGCGGCAAATTTCTTCGGCCGCACTTTTCGATCCGGCGCGCTTTGGCGATGTCTGGTACATTGTCGCGGCCTATGGCACGGAAGCAAATTGCGGGCCCTTGGGTGAAACCTGGGCACCGACCGGGCCGGGCAAGTTTCGCGTCACCGGCACCCGCTGTGGCCCCAATGGCGCGCGGGCCTTTCTGGCAGAAACCCGTGTCACCGGCCCTGGCCGCATGATGCGTCAGGGGGCCGGTGTCAGGGAAGAGCTTTGGGTGCTCTGGGTTGACGCCGATTACCGGGCGGCGGTCATCGGCACGCCGTCGGGATCATTCGCGCGGGTGATGTCGCGCACCCCGGCCCTGCGCGCCGATCTGATGCAGGTGGCGCGGCAAGTCCTTGAGTTCAATGGCTATGACCCGGCACGCCTTTCCGGTCTTTGACAGGTTCATTTTGGTCAAGATACCTCCGCCGGAGGCGTCCGCCCGCACTCATTTGACCGCCGCTCAGGTGATGTCGCGGGCCAGCCGATCGAGCAGGGCCGGAAAGTCACGCGCGCCCATGTCCGATTCGCGCACCAGCCAGTCGAAATGGGCCGAAAAACTGCTGACGCGGGCGGTGTCGCGAAAGGCGATGTAGTGGCGGCCCAGATAGATCACCGCCAGCAGCGGGCCAAAGATCGTCACCGGCGCGGAAAATACCCGCCGCGCGTCAAAGACATAGATGCGCAGGGTCGGGTAAAGCTGGGCATAGAGGTCGCTTAACCGGGCGATCTGGTCGCGGCGGATATCGGCGGGCAGGTCGCGGTAATAGCCTTCGGCGCGGGCGAAGGCCTCGATTTCATGCAGGGGCAGGGCGATTTCATAATCCGACCGCGCATCGCGCATCCAGCCCAGCCGGTCCTCGCTGGCACCGATGGCCTGATCGGAACTGCGCCCCAGTTGCGGCTCATATTCCCAACGCAGCATGGCGCGGGTTTTGAGCATGTCGGGCAGGGTCGCAGGCACGTGGCGCACCTTGAAACCGGCGGCTTCCTGATGCCAGCCGAAAATCGTCTCGTCGATCAGAGCGCGCGGCGCCTCGGTCATGGTCAGCGAGGTGGCGAGAAGATCGGCCAGCCGTTCGGGCCGTTCGGACAGCCCCAAAAGCCAATCCGCCGACACCCCGAGCGATGCGGCGCATTCGGCCACCACCTGCGCATTGGGCAGGCGCGCGCCATCGCCGGTCAGAAGCTGAGAAATCGTTGACCGGTCAACCCCGACATTGCGTGCCAGGCCGCTTTGGCTGACAGCCTGTTCGGCCATCGCCTGGCTGAGCCGGTCGCGAAACAGGCTGGCGCGGTGGCGTTTGTCGATAAAATCACTCATATGATGATTAATAACATAATTGCAGAGAAATGTTAACTATTCCCGGAATGGGAAAATCCTGTTGCGCTTGCTAGCACCCAAGGCAGAGGAAGGCGGCAGCATGGACACAAGCAAGCGTACGATTTTGAAGGCAATTTTGTGGAATGCTATGGGCTTGGCCATGATGCTTCTGGTCGGTTTCATCATGACCGGATCGCTGGCTCTGGGCGGCGTGATGGCGGTGATCAATACCGGTATAGGGCTGGTCAGCTACATGCTTTACGAACGGGTATGGGCAAGAATTTCCTGGGGCCGGTCGGCAGGCAGAAATGTCTGAAAAGCACAAATCCGCGGTGGAATGGCCGACCCTTTTGCTGGTTTTGGCATGTTATGTGACATGGGCGCTGGCGACGACATGGCTGGCCGGGCTCTGGCTGCCTGCTGCCATGCTGGTGGCGACGCTGGCGATGGTGCTGCATTCGTCATTGCAGCATGAGGTGCTGCACGGGCATCCTTTCGCCAACCGCACGATGAACGAGGTGCTGGTGCTGCTGCCCATCGGTCTCTTTTATCCCTACGGGCGGTTTCGCGATCTGCATCTGGCCCATCACCGCGATGAATTCCTGACCGACCCCTATGACGACCCCGAAACCAATTATCTTGATCCGGCGGTCTGGTCGAAGCTGTCGCCGCCGTCCAGACTGATCCTGCGGGCCAATAACACGCTGCTGGGGCGGATGATCATCGGCCCGGCGCGGTCGGTTCTGGCGCTGATCCGGGGCGATGTCCGGCTGATGGCGGCGGGGAACCGGGCAATCTGGCGCGACTGGATGCTGCATGGCGCGGGGCTGGTGGCGGTTGGTTTCTGGATCACCCATGCGGCCATGCCGGTCTGGGCCTATATCCTGTCGGCCTATGTGGCGTTGTCGATCCTCAAGATACGCACCTTTCTTGAACACCGCGCGCATGAGCGCGCGCGTGGCCGGTCGGTGGTGGTCGAGGGTGGCGCGATTTTGCCATTTCTCTTTTTGAACAATAACCTGCACTGCGTTCATCACGCGAAACCGCAGGTCGCCTGGTATCGGCTTCCGGCGCTCTATGCCGCCCAGAAGGAAGAATTCCTGCGCCGCAATGACGGCTACCGCTACGCCAGTTACGGCGAGATTTTCCGCCTTTATCTTCTGAAGACCAAAGACCCGGTGCCACATCCGCTCTGGCCGCAAGGCTGAGCTTTCCTAAGGCGCCGGGGCGTGCCAGAAGGGGCGGATGAGCCTTTGGGTAATCTTCACGCTGGCCGCCGCGGTCCTGCAGACGTTGCGCTTCATGCTGCAAAAGCAGTTGAAGGGTGTCGGCCTATCGACGGGTGGGGCGACGTTTTCGAGGTTCCTGTTCGCTGCCCCCATCGCCTGCACCCTGGCGGGGACGACCCTGATCGTGCTGAAAGCCGATCTGCCGCCGCTTGTCCCCGGTTTCTGGGCCTTTGTCCTGATCGGGGCGGTGGCGCAGATTATTGCGACCTTTCTGACGGTTGCGCTTTTTTCCTTGCGTAACTTCGCGGTTGGCATCGCCTTTACCAAAACCGAGACCGTGCAGGTCGCGGCCTTTTCCGCGCTTGTGCTGTCGGAGGCGGTCAGCGGCATCGGCTGGATCGCCATCGGCATCGGATTTTGCGGCGTTGTGCTGATGTCGCGCGGTACCGAGATCGGCGCGAAGATGATCGGCCGGCCGACGCTTTACGGGGTCATGGCGGGGGGGCTTTTCGGGCTGTCGGCGATTGGCTATCGCGGGGCCACGCTGGCGCTGCTGCCCGCGCCGTTCTTTTTGCGCACGGTTCTGGCGCTGGCGGCGGCGACGGTGCTGCAATCGGCGATCATGCTGATCTGGCTGGTCTGGCGGGAACCCGGCGAAGTGGCGCGGGTGCTGGGCCTTTGGCGCAAGACCGTCTGGGTGGGGATCACCGGGGTTTTCGGCTCTCTGGGCTGGTTCGCGGCCTTTTCGCTGCAAAACGCCGCCTATGTGCGGGCGCTCGGTCAGATCGAGATGGTGTTCATGGTGGCGGTTTCGGTGCTGGTCTTTCGCGAAAGGCTCCGGTGGCGCGAAGGTCTGGGCATCGCGCTTATCGTCACTTCGGTTCTGGTGATCGTGCTCAGCTTTGGCTGATCGGGTAGGCTGTCCTGGCTGCGAAACGCTTTATTCCCAACACTCGCCTGTCTTGGTTTGTCTTCAATCTGATTCAGATCGAGGACAAACCGCTTTTACAGGCGCCAAAACCGGGGTTCTGCGGTTGAATTGTCAAAGAACGGCACCGATGCGGGCTGGCCTCCGCGCTGCAAGAGTGCGTCCACTTCGCCCAGAACCACTTCGGTGATGAAAGGCAGGTTCAGGCGCCGCGCCTGTCCCAGCGGCACCCAATGCAGATGGCCGAGTTCATCGGAGGCGCGGGAAAAATCATCAAGATCGCCGATGATATGACCGGCATCGGCCAGAAAGAACCGCGCATCAAAGCGGCGGGGCCTGCCGGGCGGGGTGATGGCGCGAAAGACGAAGGACAGGGGCGTCGCCGTCGGCAGATGGCCGGTGGCGGCGAAACCTTCCCAACCGGTCGGGGCGGGATGGTGCCAAATTCCGGGCGTTCCGAGCAAGAGCCCGGTTTCTTCCCAAAGCTCGCGGA
>JBATDH010000359.1:0-2083 GCA_049663365.1 Albidovulum sp.
ATCCGATGCCGCCCCCGCCAAACCCGCCGACCAAACCAATACGGTCGAAGCGGATGCAGACGCGATCCTTGCCCGGATCAGCGCCACCATGGACGAGGCGCAGACCGCAGATGCGCCCGCGCCAAAGGACGACGACGAGGATGCGATCCTCGCCAATATCAGCGCGACCCTTGGCAAAACCGGGCTTGAGGCCGAGGATGAAGAAGACCTGCTGCGCGAACTCGTCGCCGCCGCCCGCAGCGCGGTGGCGCGTGACCTCCATGAAGGCCGCGCCATTCTCGAAGGTGCCGCCGGCGACGAAGAAGCCGCCCTGTCGCGCCTGATGGACGAAGCCAACACCAAACTCGAAGGCGATGAAAACCGCCGCCGGTTCTCGGCCATATCGCATCTCAAGGCCGCGGTCGCGGCCACCTTCGCCGACCGCAAGATGAAACCCGGCGATGCCCCGGCCGACCCCCGCACGCGCAAGACCCGAGAGATCGACCGCTACCGCGACGATCTGTCCAAGGTCGTGCGCCCGCAACGTGCCGACACCGACACCGACGACACCGACCCGAACGACGATGGCGGCCCACGGTCCGCACCGCTGGTGCTCGTGTCCGAACAGCGCATCACCAAAACAGATCGCACACCAGAAATCGACCGGCCCGCACCGCCTGCCGACATGAATGACGACGACGATGACAAGGGTGCCTTCATCGCCGCCATGCCCTCGCCAGAATCGGCCAAAAGCTTTGCCGACTACGCCGACCGCATGGGGGCCAAGGACCTGCCCGACCTGCTCGAAGTCGCCGCCGCCTATACCGCCACCGTCGAAGGCCTGCCGCATTTTTCGCGCCCGCAGATCCTGCTCAAGGTGGCGCATGTCTCGGACGATACCAGTTTCAGCCGTGAGGACGGGTTGCGCAGCTTCGGGATGCTGTTGCGCGAAGGCAAGATCGAAAAACTGCGCCGGGGCCAGTTCAAGATCACCGATGCGTCCAAATACATGTCCGGTGCCCGGCGGGCCTGACCCCCGGTCAGCCCAGAGGCCTCAATCCGTCTGGTCTTTGCGCCGGTCCTTCGCCTCGGGGTCAGGCTGTCCGACGCCGCGAAAGATCGGCCGGCACGGCACCATCCACAAAAACCCCAGCACCACATAGACCACCGCCTCGATCCAGATCGGCTGGCGACCGAAACGGCCATCAAGCCAGTTCATCACCGTGACCGCCGCGATAATATAGAGCGGCAGCCCGACCAGCAGGATCAGCAGCGACAGACGGCGGCGGGCGCGGTAACTTAACGCCATTTGCTCTGTTCCTGATACATCAGTCGGCAAAGGGATCGGTGACAAGGATGGTGTCATCACGCTCAGGTGACGTCGACAGCAACGCCACCGGGCATTGGATCAACTCCTCGATCCGGCGCACATATTTGATTGCCGCCCCCGGCAGGTCCGCCCAACTGCGGGCCCCGGCGGTATTTTCCGACCAGCCTTCGATTTCCTCGTAGATCGGCGTGACACGGGCCTGCAAATTGGTCGCCGTCGGCAGATAATCCAGCCGCTCGCCATCCAGATCATAGCCGACGCAGATTTTCAGCGTCTCGAACCCGTCCAATACATCGAGCTTGGTCAGCGCGATCCCCGACACGCCCGAGGTCGCACAGGTCTGGCGCACCAGCACCGCATCGAACCAGCCACAGCGCCGTTTGCGGCCCGTGACGGTGCCAAACTCGTGCCCCCGCTCGCCCAGCCGCTGACCATCATCGTCATGCAGCTCCGCCGGAAACGGCCCTTCGCCGACGCGGGTGGTATAGGCCTTCACGATCCCCAGAACGAAATCAATCGCCCCCGGCCCCAGTCCCGTACCCGTCGCTGCCTGTCCGGCAATCACATTTGACGAGGTCACAAAGGGATAGGTGCCGAAATCAATGTCCAAAAGCGCACCCTGCGCCCCTTCGAACAGGATCCGCTTGCCCGACCGTCGCGCCTCGTTCAGCACTTTCCAGACCGGGGCGGCATAGGGCAGCACCTCGGGCGAGATCGCGCGCAACTCGGCCAGCAGCGCGGCGCGGTCGATCGGCTCGACCCCCAGCCCCCGGC
>JBATDH010000360.1:0-1609 GCA_049663365.1 Albidovulum sp.
CCATTGCCGCCAGCAAAATTTCATGCGACCCGGTGACATCGGCGGTGCGCTGCAACAAAAGATGCGGTATGTCCGTCGTGGCACCTTTGGCAAGCGCATCCTGCACCACCGGATGATCGGCCATCAGCACGGCCATTTCGCGGTATCGCTGCAACTGCGCCGTCAGCCGGTCGCCCGCAAGTGCCAGGTCGGCGCGGCCTCTTTCCTCCAGCCGGGCCAGGGAATCGTTGAAGGCCAACCACCAGGTTCCGCCAGTCACCGCCGCCGCCAGCAGCAAGAAAAACGTAATCGCCGTTACCCGCGCCTTCATGGTCACCATCCCCTGCGACCAATCTACAGACAGGGGCTGGTCCAAGACCAGATACTTTTTGATCGCACCCAAAAGTTCATCACCCTTCTGGCGGGCCGAAAACCTTGGGTTTTTAATGACCTTGGGCGATTCGTTCAGATTGGCGCGCAAGGCGGTCCCGACACGGACGGTTACAAAGGAGCGTTGCGCCCCAGGACGCTTTTCGACGTGTTCAGCATTGGGCAGGGGCTAGGTGACCCCCGAAACAAGGGCGAGATACGATACCCTGAAAAAGCAAGCCAAAACAGCCGCAACAAATATTGCGGATATCAGCGCCGCGTTGAAACATTGTAACCGATTTTGCGCGCCATCCGAACTTGCCCTTGGGGCAGGCCTTTATTCCGTGTGCCCTTTGATCACAGTGGCTTGACATCACGGGGGCTGGGGCACCAAGCTGACATATCGGAACCCGATGCGTCCGAAAATCAAAAGCAATGCGGAAGATAATTCCGCAAATCCGGGAGGAAGACGAATGAATTTCAAACGTAGCTTGACTGCGGCACTGCTGCTGACCGCCATGGGCGTCAGTGCGGCTGCGGCAAAAACGCTGGTCTATTGCTCGGAAGGTTCACCCGAAGGGTTCGACCCGGCGCTTTATACGTCCGGGACGACCTTCGATGCGTCCGAGCACACCATTTTCGACAAGCTGGTGCTGTTCAAGACCGGCACGACCGAGGTCATTCCAGGTCTGGCCGAAAGCTGGGAAGCGTCCGAGGATGGGCTGGAATATACGTTCCACCTGCGCAAGGGCGTCAAGTTCCACTCCAACGACATGTTCACCCCAAGCCGCGACTTCAACGCGGATGACGTGATCTTTTCGTTTGATCGCCAGCGGCTTGACAGCAATCCCTATTACACCGTTTCAGGCGGCACCTGGGAATATTTCAACGGCATGTCGATGCCGGACCTGATCAAGGAAATCGTCAAGGTTGACGATAACACCGTCAAGTTCGTGCTGAACCGTCCCGAGGCACCGATGATCGCCAACCTGGCGATGGGTTTTGCCTCGATCGAGTCGGCCGAATATGCCGATGCGATGCTGGCCGCGGGTACGCCAGAGATGCTGAATCAGGCCCCCATCGGCACTGGCCCCTTCAGCTTTGTCGCCTACCAGAAAGACGCGGTGATCCGCTACAAGGCCAACCCTGACTATTGGCGCGGCAAGGCGGCCATTGACGATCTGGTGTTTGCCATCACCCCGGATGCTTCGGTACGTTACCAGAAGCTGAAGGCTGGCGAATGTCACGTCATCCCTTATCC
>JBATDH010000361.1:0-12569 GCA_049663365.1 Albidovulum sp.
AAAACGCTGTAATGTATTTGGTGCCCTCTGGAACGTCGCGCAAAGTGAAACTCGGGTTGGTGACGCTATTCGGATTGCCACTTGTGCAAAGCTTCAACCCGGTCCAGCTAAAGCCGATCTCAAAGGCCATCGTGCCCTGCGCCATAAACCCGATGGCCAAAGCCACGGCAATCGCAGGTTTCAATATTGCCATCTTAAACCGCCTTTCCTATCGCTGTTCAGTTCGTCCGAGGCCATCACAGCATCCCCGGCACCACCAGATCGGGCGGGCGGTGGCCGTCGGCGTGGGTCTTTATGTTGATGATCACCTTCTCGCCCATCTCGATGCGTCCTTCGACCGTGGCGGACCCCATATGCGGCAACAGCACGACATTCTTCAATTCACGCAGCCGCGGGTTGATCTCATGCCCGTGCTCGAACACATCCAGCCCGGCCCCGGCAATTTCGCCCGTTCTCAGCATCCGTGTCAGGGCATTTTCGTCGATCACCTCACCGCGTGACGTATTGACGATAACGGCCGTCGGTTTCATCAGTTTCAATCGTCTGGCATTCATCAGATGGAAGGTGGACGGTGTGTGCGGGCAGTTGATGGAAATGACGTCCATCCGGTTGACCATCTGATCGAGGCTTTCCCAATATGTCGCCTCAAATTCGGCCTCAATCTCGGGGCGCAGCCTTTTGCGGTTGTGATAATGTATCTGCATCCCGAAGGCATGTGCGCGCCGCGCCACGGCCTGCCCGATGCGGCCCATGCCAAGAATGCCCAGCCTGCGCCCGCCGACACGGCCCCCCATCAATGCGGTCGGGGCCCATCCCTGCCAGCGACCCGATTGCATGACGGCAAGCCCTTCGGGAATGCGTCGCGTCACGGCCAGCACCAGCGCCATGGCCATATCGGCGGTATCTTCGGTCACGACGCCGGGGGTGTTCGAGACCAGAACCCCGCGCTGTCGCGCCGAGGCAACGTCGATGTGATCGAACCCCGCACCGTAATTGGCGATCAGTTTCAACCGCCCCCCCGCCTGCGCCAGCAGATTGGCGTCGATCTGGTCGGTCACGCAAGGCACCAGAACATCCGCACATTGCACGGCGGCTGAAAGCTCTTCGCGGCTCATCTTGGTGTCGGGGTCGCGCAAGGACACATCAAAGAGCTCTTTCATCCGGGTTTCAACAACCTCGGGTAAACGTCGCGTCACGACAACACTCAGACGCTTGGAAGTCATGGGGCATTTCTCCTCTCTTCCATCGGCGGTCTCATACTGGCAAAGTGCCGTTGAACGGGGCGAGTCACAAGCCCTGAAAATCAGTGGCGTTTTTGACGCAGATCGCGGGCAGGCAGCCGATGTGGCGAAAAACAAATGTCTTTTGGGTAGGGAACCTCGCTTTTGCGGTGTTCATGTTCTTTTCGGGCGGCGTTTTGGTTGCCCAGGAATTGCGCGGAACCGTCACCAATCTGCCGCTACCGCGCTTTGTGTCGCTGAAAGCCGCCGAAGGCAACGTGCGCCGAGGCCCAAGCCTTAGTCACCGGATTGACTGGGTTTTCCGCCACCGGGACATGCCCTTGAAGGTCACCGCAGAATTTGGCAACTGGCGCCGGGTCGAAGACAGCGACGGGCAGGGGGGCTGGATTCACTACAGCCTGTTGTCGGGTACGCGCACCGTGATTGTTGAACAAGACGGCGTGGCGTTGCGCAACAAGCCTGATGTCGCGGCAAGCATTGTCGCCGAGGCGGAACGCGGCGTTATTGCCGAATTGGGCGAATGCGCGCCCGATTGGTGCAAGATCGCGGCGGGGGGCGAAAGTGGTTGGGCCATGAAAGCGGATTTGTGGGGTGTCAGTGCGGACGAAATACGCGACTGACGATATGGAGCGAAGTTCGTCTACTTGACAGACAGGCCGTTGTGCCTGCATCGGTTGTCGCCTCGAATGACGGATGGTGATCATGGCCAAGCGGACAGAAAGCACCGTGTTGAACCTGTCGGCGGGGCTGGCATCGGTCAGTGTCGCCCTGGCTTTGGTGGCGCTGAAGCTTTGGGCGCTGGGGGCCACCTCGGCGCTGTCGGTGGCGGCGTCGTTGGCCGATAGCGGGCTTGATCTGATGATGTCGCTGGGCGGGCTGATGGCCATCCTCTATGCGGCCCGCCCCGCCGACGATGATCACGCCTTTGGCCATACCTCGGTCGAGGATCTGGCCGCGCTCGCGCAATCCATGTTCCTGATCGTGGCCGCCGTCGTCATCGGCTGGGCGGCGGTTGGGCGGCTCTTGTCCGATGCGCCGACGGCGCTTGCCTCGGAAGGGCGGGGGATGATCGTCATGGCGGTGTCGATCTGCCTGACCGGGGCGCTGGTTTGGTGGCAGCGCCGTGTCGCGCGCAAGACCGGCAGCAGGGTGGTGGCCGCCGACAGCCTGCACTACCTGTCGGATTTGATCCCCAGCATTGGCGCCATTGCGGCGCTCTGGATGTCGCGGAGTTTCGGCATTGGCCAGATTGACAGTGTCGTGGCGCTTGCCGCAGCACTTGTGCTGGCGTTGGGGGCGGTTCGGATCGGCAAGGGCGCGTGGGACGCGCTGATGGACCGGCGGGCCGACCCGGCATTGATCGAAAAGATCGGCCGACTCGCCCAAGGCTGGCCCGGTGTGCGCGGGTTCCATGACCTGAAGACGCGGACGGCCGGCAGCCGGGTATTCGTGAACATCCATATCGAGTTGGACGGCGATCAGAGCCTGCGCGACGCCCATGCCATCGGGGCCGGTTTGCGGCATCGGATCATCGAAACCTGGCCGCAATGCGATGTGATCATCCACAAGGATGTGGCGCGGGAGACGTGAATACCTGCGAGAAATAACCGGCTGGGGTTTTACCCGTTCGATCAGTTCCGGACCCGCTATGCGGAGCTTGCAGACGCTCACGTCGTACGCGACAGAGGGCAGCGGCTGACCGTGGGCGGCCGCCGCGACATCAGCGGTCGCCGCTTTATGGTTGAGTTGCCTCTGACCTCAATCTTAGCACTTGCGGTGACGTAGCGGCTGCCCGAGGGACGGTCAGCCGCTGCCCGGCGGCGCTTGCGCGCCTTGGCTCCGGGCGGGGTGACTGACATGGTTTCGGGTGGCCACTGGTTTGAAGGCGGAGCCTTGGGGCAAACACCGGCGATGACGGCAGTGCGGGACAGAACTGCTGTCAGACTATTGTTCGATATGCGTTATGTGGCATGGCAAGTCTGGGCTTCATCAAAGCGGGCATTCGCCCGAATGAGAGATGGCCCCGCCGGAACGGGGCCATTATTATCAATTCGGTGTCGTTACTGCGGGATGTCGCCCTTGATGCCTTCGACATAAAAGTTCATGCCCAGAAGATCGCCGTCAGGTGCGGTCTGGCCTTCGGTCAGCCAGGGCGTGCCATCCTGCTTGTTGATTGGCCCGGTGAAGGGATGCAGGCTACCATTGGCAATGGCATCGCGGATCGCTTCGGCCTCGGCTTTCACTTCGGGTGGCAGCGCATCAGTGATCTCGCCAATCTCGACCTCGCCACTGGCAATGCCCTCCCAGGAGTCGGTTTGCTCATAGGTGCCATCAAGCAAGGCCTGTACGCGTTTGATATAATACGGGCCCCAGTTGTCGATGGTCGACGTGACGCGCGGCGTCGGCTTGTATTCGGCCATGTCGGAGGCCTGTCCGAAACCGATCACCTTGCCGCCGGCCTTGGCCGCTTCGGCAAGGGGTGCGGTCGAATCGGTATGCTGGGCGACCACGTCGACGCCCTGTTCGATCATCGCCTTGGCGGCGTCGGCCTCTTTTGCCGGATCGAACCAGGTATAGGCCCAGATCACCGTCAGCTCGACATCCGGGTTCACCTTCTTGGCAGCGAGATAATAGGCGTTCAGCCCGCGAAGCACCTCCGGGATCGGGAACGAACCGATATAGCCGATCTTGTTTGATTTGGTCATCAGGCCCGCGATGGTGCCTTGAACCGCACGACCCTCATAGAAACGTGCGTTATAGGTTGAGACATTGGGGGATTCGCGCTTGTAGCCGGTGGCATGTTCGAACTTCACATTCGGAAATTTCTTGGCCACGGCATTTGTGGGATCCATGTAGCTGAAAGATGTGGTGAAGATGATGTTGCACCCGCCGAGCGCCATCTGGGTCAGCACCCGTTCGGTATCTGCCCCTTCGGGCACACTTTCCTGGTAAGCGGTCTCGACCTTGTCGCCCACCGCTTTTTCAAGCGCAAGCCGCCCCTGATCGTGCTGATAGGTATAGCCGCCATCTCCGATCGGGCCGACATAGACGAAACAGGCCTTGACGTGGTCCATGCCCGCCGCAAAGGCACCGCCGCCCATTGTCAGCCCGAGCCCGATGGCGGCGGATGCGAGTAATGTTCTTCTTTTCATTGTCTTCTCCCGTTGGATGGGGGTATTGCCCCGGTTAAGTGTTGGCCTCAGCGTGAGGCGTGGAAATTCTGGCCAAGGCTCGCCGGTGCGCTGAGCGCGGCGCGGCCCCTGCCAGAGGACATGATGACCAGCACGATGATGGTTATCAGATATGGGCTCATGGACAAGTACTCTACCGGTATCCGGGCACCTGCCGCCTGAAGGTTCAGTTGCAGCACCGAAATGCCGCCGAAAAGATAGGCGCCGATCAGGACACGCCAGGGTTTCCAACTGGCGAAAACGACAATGGCCAGCGCGATCCAGCCTGCGCCCGAGGTGATGCCGTCGGTCCACTGCGGCACCCGGACAAGGCTGATATAGGCCCCGCCCAACCCGGCCATCGCCCCGCCGAACAGGATCGCCAGAACCCGGATGCGGATCACCTTGTAGCCGAGTGCGTGGGCGGCATCGTGGCCTTCGCCCACGGCGCGCAGGATCAGGCCCGCGCGGGTGAATTTCAGCCCCGCCCAGACCAGCGCGATGATCGCAACCGATCCGTAGACCATCCAGTCATGGCTGAACAGGACCTTGCCGAAAAATGGAATGTCGCGCAGTGGCCCAAAGGGAATGGCCCCTGTTGCCGGTGGCTTGATGCCCACGTATCCTTGGCCGATCAGGCTCGATAACCCCAAGCCGAACAGGGTCAGCGCCAGTCCGGTGGCCACCTGATTGGTCAAAAACACCTGTGTCAGGAGCGCAAAAATCACACTCAGCGCCGCCGCACCCGCCGCTCCGCCGAGAAAGCCCAGATAAGGGTTGCCGGTTTCTACCGCCGTGACAAAGCCGCAGATCGCACCCATGATCATCATCCCCTCGACCCCGAGGTTCAGAACACCGGCCTTTTCGACCACCAGTTCGCCGATCGCGGCCAGCATGATCGGCACCGAGGCCACCATGAGCGAGGCGATCAGGACCGACGGTGTGATGCCCATGAAATCCATCAGCGGGTCTCCTTGCCGATAAGGTTGAATCGAATGCGGTAATTCGACAGCAGGTCCGCCGCGAGAAGGAAGAACAATAGCATCCCCTGAAAGGCCTGAATGGCGGCCTTGGGCAGGCCAAGGTTGGTCGAGGCCATTTCTCCGCCCACATAGGTCAGCGCCATGACCAGACTGGCCAGAAGGATGCCCAGTGGATTAAGACGCCCGAGAAACGCCACGATGATCGCGGTGAAGCCATAGCCCGAGGCGAAATCAATGCTGATCTGACCGGCGGGGCCGGTGACCTCGAACATTCCGGCCATCCCGGCCAATGCGCCCGAAAGCCCCAGGCACAGGACCACCAGCCGGTTCGGATTGACGCCCGCAAAACGCGCCGCACGCGGGGCTTGTCCGGCCAGCTTGATCTGGAACCCGAGGATATGGCGTTGCAAGAGCACATAGGCGAAGATCACCGCGATGAAGGCCGCGACGACGCCCCAATGCATCCCGGTTCCGGCGAATATTTCCGGGTTATAGGCCGCCGGGTAATTCGAAAAGCTGCGGCTGCCGGGAAAGCCGTGGCCCTCGGGGTTGCGCAGGAATCCGGTGGCGGCCTTGGACAGGATGGTTTCGGCCACATAGACCAGCATCAGCGACACGAGGATTTCATTGGTGTTGAAGCGGGTTTTCAAAATCGCCGGAATCATCGCCCAGACCCAGCCGCCAAAAGCCCCCGCCACGATCATCGCCGGAAAGATCAGCCGGCTTTCAGTCGGAAAGGCCGCGAGCCCGACCGAGGCGCCAAAGACCGCGCCCATGATGTACTGGCCCTCGGCCCCGATATTCCAGATACCGGCACGAAACCCCAGCGAAAGCCCTACCGCGATCAGCATCAGCGGCCCGGCCTTTACCAGAAGCTGGCCGCGCAGGTACCAGGCGAATTCGCCAAAGAGCGGATCCCAGAAGATCGTCTTGATCGCCAGAAAGGGATCCTTGCCCAAAAGCGCAAACAGCATACCGCCCGCAATCATGGTTAGGACCACGGCCAGAACCGGTGTGCCCCAGGCCCAGAACTGCGAGGGGGTCGGGCGTTTTTCAAGCCTCAGCATGATGGACCTCCGCCTTGTGCATCCCGTGCGCGCCACCGAGCATCAGGCCTATTTCATCTATCGTCAGCCCCTTGGTGGGAACCGGGGGCGACAGCCGCCCCTCATTCAGCGCCGCAAAACGGTCGGCCATTTCCATGATTTCGTCAATATCCTGACTGATCACCACGACCGCCGCCCCCTTGGCGGCAAGGTTGAGCAGCGCCTGGCGGATAAAGGCCGCCGCCGCCGCATCAACCCCCCAGGTGGGCTGGTTGACGATGATCACCTCGGGGTCTTGCATGATCTCGCGGCCGAGCACGAATTTCTGCAAATTGCCGCCCGACAGCGCCCGTGCGGCGGTGTTGATGCCAGGTGTGCGGACATCGAACCTTTCGACGATGCCTGTCGCAAAGGCCTTGGTGCCGGCCCAGTCGACAAATCCGTTGCGGGTCAGCCCCTTGCGCACATCGCCCGACAGGAGCGCATTTTCCATCAGGCTCATGTCGGGGGCCGCAGCATGGCCCAACCGTTCTTCCGGGGCCGTGACCAGCCCCAGCTTGCGCCGCTCATTCGGCCCCAGATCCCCGATATCGGTGCCGTTGACCTGAACGCTGTCGCGCGTGGTCCTGACTTCGCCCGACAGCGCCAGCAGCAATTCGTCCTGCCCGTTTCCGGCCACCCCGCCGATGCCCAGAACCTCACCCTTGCGCACGGCAAAGCCGATGTCGCGCAAGGTCGTGCCGAAAGGATTGCTGGAGGCCACCGACAGATTTCGCACCTCGAGCGAAACCTCGCCGAGATCGCCCGCCGGGCGTTCGGGGGCATTCAGCGTTGCCCCCACCATCATTTCCGCCATCTCGCGCGCGGATTTTTCGCGCGGCGTGCAGGTGCCCACCACCTTGCCCCGGCGCAGGATCGTTGCCTCGTCACAAAGCGCCTTGATCTCTTCCAGCTTGTGGCTGATGTAAAGGATCGAGGTGCCTTCGGCCGACAGTTGCCGCAGCGTGTCGAAAAGGATGTTCACCTCTTGCGGGGTCAGGACGCTGGTCGGCTCATCCATGATCAGGAGCTTCGGGTCTTGCAGCAGGCAGCGCACGATCTCGACCCTTTGGCGTTCACCCGCCGACAGATCGCCGACCAGCCGTGCGGGGTCCAGTGGCAGGCCATACCCTTCGCTGACCTCGCGGATACGGGCGGCCAATTCGCGCTGTTTGGGCGGATTATCCATGCCAAGCGCCACGTTTTCGGCCACGTTCAGCGCGTCAAACAGGCTGAAATGCTGAAACACCATCGCCACACCCGAGGCCCGCGCCTCGCGCGGCTCGGACGGTGCATAGCTTTGCCCGCGCAGGCTCATGTGGCCTTCATCCGGGCGCACCAGACCATAGATCATCTTGACCAGCGTCGATTTGCCGGCGCCGTTTTCGCCCAAGAGGGCATGAACCTCGCCTGCGCCGATCTTGAACGACACATCCTCATTGGCCTTGACTCCGGGGTAGGATTTGCTCAGCCCCGCAATCGTCAACAGATTTTCCCGTGTCATCCGGCGCGCTCCTTTGTGGTTGCATTGGCGCTTTGACGTTTCATGAATTCAGTGGCGACGCCGATGGCAATCGCCTGCGGATGCTTGCCAAGGCTGGGGTCGCCAATGGGGCAATGAATGCGTGCGATTTGCCCCGGCGAATGGCCAAGAGCCGCCAGCCGCGACCGGAACCGCGCCCATTTGGTTGCCGATCCGATCAGACCGGCATAGTCAAAGCCATGGGTCAAAAGCTGATGGCAAATCTCCAGGTCAAGCGCGTGGGAAAAGGTCAGCACCAGATGTTCGGCGGTGTCTGGCGCTTTGGCCACCAGTTCGGCGGGGTTGGCCGCAATCCGCTGCACCACCCCTTCGGGGATGTCGGGAAACCGCGCAGCTTCGGTATCGACCCAGATGATGTGAAACTCGGGTAACGGGGCCAGCACCGATACCAGCGCCCGGCCCACATGGCCCGCCCCCCAGACCCAGATGTCGCGCGTCGGGCGGGCGACCGGTTCGATCATCCAGCCCTGCATCATGCGGGCGGCAGGAACAATGCCCTGACCGCGCGCCCGTGTCAGCATTCGGGTGACCGCCAGTGGCATTTCTGGATCGGAACCGGGCAGGGGCCGGGCCACCACATCGGTTTCGCCCAAGTCTTTCAGCCGCGTCTCGTCCCATATCTCCGACAACAGCAACACTGCCCCGCCGCAGCACTGGCCCATGGTCGGGCCAAGCGGCAGCCGGTCAAGCCGCGCCGTGTGGCCCTCGGCCAGCATTGCCCGCGCCTGTGCCGTCGCTGCAAATTCCAGCGCCCCGCCGCCGATGGTGCCCGTTTGCCCTTCGCCCCAGATCAGCATCGAGGTGCCAACCTCGCGCGGGGCCGATCCGGCGATCTCGGCCACGACCACCCGCACGACCGGACCTGCGGCGCGAATGTGCCTTGCCAATGCCTGAAGATCAAAACTCATGCCCGGTCCCCGCGCGCCCGACCGACCGCCGCCAATACGCGTTCTGCCGTCGCCGGCGCATCCAGATCGGGGTAATTCGGGCCACAGGCCGCACAGGCGTGCGACAAGGCCATCAGTGCCGAAATCCCCAGCATGAAGGGCGGCTCGCCCACGGCTTTCGAGCGATAGATGGTCTCTTCGCGGTTCCTGCCGTCCCAAAGCGCCACGTTGAATACATCAGGCCGATCAGAACAGGCCGGGATCTTGTAGGTCGAGGGTGCATGGGTGCGCAGGCGGCCCTTGTCGTCCCAGACCAGTTCCTCGGTGGTCAGCCAGCCCGCGCCCTGCACATAGCCGCCTTCGATCTGGCCGATATCAATCGCCGGATTCAGGCTTTGGCCCGCGTCATGCAGGATATCGGTGCGCAAAATACGGTTTTCGCCGGTCAGGGTGTCGATGACCACCTCGGTCACCGCCGCGCCGTAAGCAAAATAGTAAAACGCCCGGCCCCGGCCCGCCTTGCGGTCCCAGCTCAGCTTCGGGGTCGCGTAAAACCCGGTCGAGGACAGGCTGACGCGGCCCAGGTAACACCGCGCCACCGCCGCGGCAAAGGACATGTCCTCGCCTGCCACAAACACCCGTCCATTCTCGAAATGCACCTTGGCAGGTACGGTCTGATGTTCCCGCGCCAGAAACTCGGCCATCCGGTCGCGGATTGTGTCGCAGGCGGCCTTGACCGCCATTCCGTTCAGGTCCGACCCCGATGAGGCGGCAGTGGCCGAAGTGTTGGGCACCTTGCCGGTATCGGTCGCGGTGATCTGCACCGTCCCCGCATCGACACCAAAGCCCGAAGCCGCGACCTGTGCCACCTTGCGGAAAAGGCCCTGACCCATTTCCGTGCCGCCATGATTGAGATGGATTGACCCATCCTGATAGACATGCACCAGCGCACCCGCCTGATTGAGATGGGTCAGCGTGAAGGAAATCCCGAACTTGACCGGTGTCAGGGCAATGCCGCGCTTCAATATCGGATTAATGGCATTCCAGGTGGCCACAGCGGCCTTGCGGGCCTCGAAATCGCTGGTTTTTTCCAGTTTTGCCACCAGCCCGTTCAGGATGAAATCCTCAACCGGCATGTGATAGGGCGTGGTCTGGGCCGCTTTCACGTTGGCTGAAATACCGCCGCCGGAGGCCTCCGCCATATCCGTGTAGAAATTCGCCCGCCGCACCGCCAGCGGGTCAAGCCCGAGCTGATGGGCGATATGATCCATTACCCGTTCCACGCCCAGCATCCCTTGCGGGCCGCCAAAGCCGCGATAGGCGGTGGCGGATTGGGTATTGGTGCGCAGGCGGTGGCTTTCGATGCGGATATGGTCGAGGTTATAGGCGTTATCGGCGTGCAACATCGCCCGGTCGGCGACGGGCAGCGACAAATCCTGTGCCCAGCCGCAGCGGGCGAGTTGCAGGAATTCCAATCCCTTTATCCGGCCCGCTGCATCGGTGCCGACGCGGTAGTCAATGCGGAAATCATGGCGCTTGCCGGTGATGATCATGTCATCGTCGCGGTCATAGCGCATCTTGGCCGGGCGCCCGAACTGTCGGGCCACGATGGCACAGGATACCGCCAGCGCATTGCCCTGGCTTTCCTTGCCGCCAAAGCCGCCGCCCATGCGCCGTATCTCGACCCGCACCGCGTTCATCGGCAGCCCGATGCCTTCGGCCACCTTGTGCTGAATCTCGGTCGGATGCTGGGTGGAGGAATGGACCACCACGCCGCCTTCGGCGGGCAGCGCCAAAGCCGCCTGACCTTCAAGGTAGAAATGTTCCTGCCCGCCCATATCCAGGCTGCCCTCGATGAGATGCGGGGCGGCGGCGATGGCGGCGGCGGCGTCGCCCTTGGTCCAGATGACCGGGCCGCCCTCAAACCGGCTGTCGGCGGCCATCGCGTCATCGACGCTCAGCAGCGCGGGCAATTCCTTGTAGCTGACCTTGCCCAGCCGCGCCGCCTTGCGCGCCGCAAGATGGGTCTCGGCCACGACCAGAAAGATCGGCTGGCCAACATAATGCACCTTGCCGACGGCCAAGAGCGGTTCATCATGGATCGAGGGGGACACATCATTGGCGAAGGGCAGGTCTTCGGCGGTCAGAACGGCGACCACGCCGTCAGCCCGGCGCACGGCTTCAAGATCAAGCGCGGTGACCTCGCCATGCGCAACGGTTGATATACCGAAGGCCAGATGCAGCGCGTTCGCGGGCAAAGGCAGGTCATCGACATAGCGCGCGGCACCGGTGACATGCAGGGCACCGGAATCGTGGGGCAGGGGGCTCGCGACACTCATGGCGATACCTCCAGCACTGAAACCGATGTGCCGGAACGCGCGTGGAAATAGCGCCACAACATGTTTTGCGCTGTCTCCAGCCGGTATGCGTCCGAGGCGCGCATGTCGCTCATCGGCGTGAAGTCCCTGGCGAAAGCGGGGATCGCCGCCGCGATGGTGGATTCGCTCCATTCCTTCCCGGATAGCGCCGCCTCGACCGCGGCGGCACGTTTGGGCGTGCCCGCCATGCCACCGAATGCAATTCGCGCGCTTTCGATTTTCGAACTGTTCATTGTCAAATTGAAGCAACCACAGACGGCGGATATGTCCTGATCGAACCTTTTCGACAATTTGTAGCAGGCCAGACCCGGTACGTTGTCGGGAATGGTCACCGCTTCCACGAATTCACCTATTTGCCGGTCCTGCTTGCGGTAATCGAGAAAGAAATCCTCTAACGGCATGTCGCGCCGTGCATCCCCTTTGCGCAGATGCAAGGTAGCGCCCATCGCGATCAAGGCCGGTGGCGCGTCGCCGATGGGCGATCCATTGGCGATGTTTCCCCCAATGGTCGCCGCGCCCCGCACCTGTTCGGAGGCGAACCTGCGCAACAGTTCGGCAAGGCTCGGGTGGCGCTCAATCACTGCCGCGCGCAATGCTGCAATCGTGACACCGGCACCGACGCGCAGGCCCCCGTCGACGGCTTCGATCTGTTGCAAATCCTTGCAGGCGTGCAGGAAAGCGATCTCGGGCAGGGCGCGCAATTCCTTGGTTACCCATAGGCCCACATCCGTCGCGCCGCCAATCAGCGTGGCATCGGGATGGGCCAGATACCAGGCCGCCAGTTCATCCGACGATGCCGGCGCATAGGGGGCGGCGGGGTCGCATGCCATTCCGGCGTCGCGGCCCAGCCAGTCAGGGACAGGCGCGTCGGCGGCAGCCTCGGCGGCGCGGATGATCGGCGCATAGCCGGTGCAGCGGCAGAGGTTGCCCGCCAGTTGGTCATCATGATCGCGCGCGCCGTTCTTGTGGGCCACCGCCATCGAGACGATGAAGCCGGGTGTGCAATAGCCGCATTGGCTGCCATGCATGTCGACCATGGCCTGCTGGACCGGGTGCATTTCGCCCTTGGGGCCGGATATGCCTTCGACGGTGCGCACGGCCTTGCCATGCAACTGCGGCAAGAACAGGATGCAGGAATTGAGCGCCCTTGTCCCGGCATCATCCGTGACCATGACGCTGCAAGCGCCGCAATCGCCTTCGTTGCAGCCTTCCTTGGTACCAGTCAGGCCTCGGGCTTCGCGAAGCCATTCCAATAATGTCCGGGTCGGGCTTTCGCCAGACA
>JBATDH010000362.1:0-20749 GCA_049663365.1 Albidovulum sp.
GCCCGAGTCGAGGAAACGCAGCAGCGGCACGGTGAAGGCCTCCGTGTCGCCGAAGCCAACGCTGAAGAAGGCGATCCACGACAGCACGGCCGCGATCACCAGGAAGCCGGACGTGATGTACTCGCTCGCCTTGGCGCCGATCGAGCGGCCGAACAGGCCTGCGATCAGGAAGCCGAGAAGCGGAAGGAAGACGATGGCCTGGTACATGATGGTTCCCGTCAACCCTTCATCATGTTGACGTCTTCGACCGCGATCGAACCGCGGTTGCGATAGAAGACGACGAGGATGGCTAGACCGATCGCGGCCTCCGCGGCGGCGACGGTCAGCACGAACAGGGCGAAGACCTGTCCGACGAGATCGCCGAGGACCGCCGAGAAGGCGACGAAGTTGATGTTGACCGCCAGCAGGATCAGCTCGACCGACATCAGGATGACGATGACGTTCTTCCGGTTGAGGAAGATGCCGAAGATGCCGATCACAAAAAGTGCGGCGGCAACGCCAAGGTAATGTGTCAGTCCGATCATTCCGTGTCCCTCCGGGGCATGTGCCCCGCTTGTCTTTTCCCGTCTGTCACCCCCGCGCAAGCGGGGGCCTCTTGCCGATCAGATCCCCGCTTGCGCGGGGATGACAGCGCTCACAACCCCTGCCCCGGCTTCACGTCCTTCAACTCCATCGCCACTGCCGGATCGCGCCACATCTGGTGCATCACGTTCTGGCGCTTGACGTCCTTGCGGTGCCGCAGCGTCAGGACAATCGCCCCGATCATCGCCACCAGGAGGATCAGCCCGGCCAATTGGAACAGCAGGATGTATTTGTCATATAGCAGCAGCCCCAGCGCCGCGGTATTGGTCACACCCACGGGGGTCACCGCGCCGCGCATTGCGTCCGCGCCATCGGCCGTTTGCCAGGCGCCAAAGACGATGCCCAACTGCATCAGGATGATCACCCCGATCAGCAGACCCAGCGGCATATAGCGGGCCATCTCGCCCTTCAACTCGGCGAAATCGACATCGAGCATCATCACCACGAAGAGAAACAGCACCGCCACCGCGCCGACATAGACGATGATCAGCAGCATCGCGACGAATTCCGCCCCCAAAAGCACGAAAAGCCCCGCCGAGGACAGGAAGGCTAGGATCAGCCACAACACCGAATGCACCGGGTTGCGCGATACCACGACCATCAGCCCCGCCGCGACTACTGAGACGGCGAAAAGGTAAAAGGCGAAAACCGCGACCGTCATGCGTCGTCCTCCGTCTCGTCAAAGACGCTCTGGGCAATCTCCAGCGCCTTGGTCATGGCCGGCAAACCGCCGAACATGCTCATCTGATAGATCACTTCGGCAATCTCGCGTTTGCTGGCCCCGGCCTCCAAGGCATGGCGGATCGTCAGCTTCAACTGCGGCTCACCCGCCGACCCCATGATCACGAGGCCGCCCAGTACCACCAAAAGCCGGGTGCGGGCATCCAGCCCCTCGCGGTTGAAGGTCTTGCCGAACCACATTTCCAGCATGTCCTTCGACAGGGTCGGAAACATCTTGTCCAATCCCTTGGGCGCAAAATTCTCCAGCGCCGGATTGAAGGCTTTGGCCATGTCCTGACCCTGTTGCATCATCTGGGCGAAAAGCTTCTGGAATTCCTCGGTCATCTGTAGGGTGCATCCAGTTCGAGGTTGCGGGCGATCTCGGCTTCCCAGCGGTCGCCGTTATCAAGCAGCTTTTGCTTGTCGTAAAACAGCTCTTCGCGGGTCTCGGCGGCGAATTCGAAATTCGGGCCCTCGACGATGGCGTCGACCGGGCAGGCCTCCTGACAAAACCCGCAATAGATGCACTTGGTCATGTCGATGTCATAGCGGGTGGTACGGCGTGATCCGTCTTCGCGCGGCTCGGCATCAATCGTGATTGCCTGCGCCGGACAGATCGCCTCGCACAATTTGCAGGCGATGCAGCGTTCCTCGCCATTCGGGTAGCGGCGCAGCGCGTGTTCACCGCGAAAGCGGGGCGAAAGCGGCCCCTTTTCATGCGGATAGTTCAGCGTGGCCTTGGGGGCGAAGAAATATTTCAGACCCAGCCCCATGCCCTTGATGAAATCCATCATCAGGAAATACTTGGCCGCGCGGTTATAGTCGGTGGTGCGTGCCGGTCCCATGATCAGCCCCCAATCGCCCAGCGCGCCCAAAAGCCGCCGAACACTTCGAATTTCGCCAGAAATGACACGATGACCACCCAGCCGATCGAGAGCGGCAGGAATACCTTCCAGCCGATCCGCATCAACTGGTCATAGCGGTAGCGCGGCACGATGGCCTTGACCATGGCGAACATGAAAAAGAAGAACGCCATCTTGCCGACCATCCACAACACCCCGTCCGGCAGGCCCGGAATGGGGCTGAGCCAGCCGCCGAAGAACAAAAGCGACATCAGCGCGCACATGAGGAATATGGCGATATATTCCCCGGCCATGAACAGAAGGTAGGGGGTCGAGGAATATTCGACCATGAAACCCGCGACCAGTTCGCTTTCTGCTTCGGGCAGATCGAAGGGCGGGCGGTTGGTTTCGGCCAGCGCCGAGACGAAGAACAGCACCACCATCGGCAGATGCGGCAGCCAGTACCAGTTGAAGAGGCCAAAATCGCCCTTTTGTGCGGCGACGATATCGCCGAAATTCAAGCTTCCGGTCGAGATGATCACCCCGATGATGATCAGCCCCAGCGACACCTCATAGGAAATCATCTGCGCCGCCGAGCGCAACGACCCAAGGAACGGGTATTTGGAATTTGACGCCCATCCGCCCATGATCACGCCATAAACCTCAAGCGAAGAAATGGCGAAGACAAAGAGGATGGCCACATTGATGTCCGACAGAACCCAGCCTTCGTTGAAGGGAATCACCGCCCAGGCCAGAATTGCCAACACGAAGGAAAGCATAGGAGCGAGGAAAAACACAAATTTGTCGCCCCCGGCGGGCACGACAATTTCCTTGACCACATATTTCAGTGCATCGGCCACCGATTGCAGCAGGCCAAAGGCGCCCACGACATTCGGCCCCTTGCGCATCTGTACCGCCGCCCAGATTTTCCGGTCGCCGTAAACCAGAAACAGCAGGCTGATCATCACGAACGCAATGATGCCCAGACACTGCACGAAGATCAGCAGGAAGGTGCCCAGCGGGGTGGAAAGAAATTCAGCCATTTTTACCCATGTCCCTCAGACCGTCGGTATCCCTCGTTCGGCGCAATCGGCCACCGTCACTTCCGCGTCGATGGTGCGTAGCCCCCGGGGTAGTGCTGGCGAGATCGTGTAAACAGCATCCGCCCGCCAAACGCCACCCTCTTCGTCAATTTTCGTGCGCACATGGCGCGCAAAACCATAGTTGTTTTCCACCGTATAGCCCGCGGCCATACAGCGCGCATAGGCCGCGATATCCTTTTCGTCGCGCGCGCCGGTCATGCGCACATTGAACGCCACCAGAGTATCATCGAGCCGCAGAATATCGCCGCCCTGATAGGTGGGTGCAAAGCCTTCGGATTCGGGGTCGGCATGTCTGGCCCCGGCACATCCGGCCAACCCGATCAAGAGACCGGGCAAGGCCAGCAAGGCTGTGCCGGGTAGCGCCATCACCTATTCTGCTGCCATCGGGGCGTTGGCGCGTGAACGGGCCAGTGCCGATAGTTCCGCCATCAGGGTCGAAGCCCGTGCCACCGGGTTGGTCAGATAGAAATCCTTGATCTTGATGTGAAAATCCGCCTTGGCCGGGGCGCGCAACGGCGCCCGGCTCCAGGCGTTCTCGGCTACTTGATCAATATCGCCCAGATGCGGATGTTTCATGACCAGCGCCTTGCGCAAGGCCGCCAGCGTATCCCAAGGCAGCACTGCCCCCAGTTCCGCCGAAAGTGCGCGCAGGATCGCCCAGTTTTCCTTGGCCTCGCCCGGCGCGAACCCGGCCCGCAGCGCAAGTTGCGGACGGCCTTCGGTATTGACGAACAGGCCGTTTTCCTCCGTATAGGTCGCCCCCGGCAGGATGATGTCGGCGCGGTGGGCACCCCGGTCGCCATGCGACCCCTGATAGATCACCACCGGGCCGGCAGCGATTTCCACCTCGTCCGCACCCAGGTTAAAGACCACCTCGGCCCCGTCCAGCGCCGCCGTCAGGCCACCATCCGTCACCGCACCGACATCCATCGCGCCCACACGCGCGGCAACGTCATGCAGCACCAGGAACTTCGATTCCGTCATTTCGGCGAATTTCATTGCGTGGCTCAGCACCGCTTCGCCATCGGCCTCGTTCAAGGCCCCCATGCCGACGATGACCAGCGTCTCCTTGCCAAGTGCATCGTCATGTGGCTTTTCGGTCAAATCTTTTAACGCTGCGCGACCTGTCCCCAGATGGAAATATTCATAGGTCAGATCGACCTTCGGGCCGATGACCCCGATCTTGGCGCCCTTTGTCCATGCCTTGCGGATGCGCGCGTTCAGCACCGGTGCCTCGATGCGCGGGTTGGTCCCGATCAGCATGATCGCCTTGGCGCTGTCGATATCCTCGATCCGCGCGGTGCCGACATAGCCCGACCGGTTGCCTTCGGGCAGTTTGGCACCATCGGTTCGGCATTCGACCGACCCGCCCAGCCCTTCAATCAGCGATTTCAGCGAAAACGCCGCCTCGACCGGAACCAGATCGCCGACAAGGCCGACAACCTTCTTGCCTTTCATTGCCTTTGCCGCCGCCGCCAGCGCCTCGGGCCAGCTTGCCTTGCGCAATTTCCCCTTCTCCCGGATGTAGGGCGTGTCCAGTCGCTGATGGCGCAGGCCGTCCCAGACAAACCGGGTCTTGTCGGAAATCCATTCCTCATTCACCCCGTCATGGTTGCGCGGCAGGATGCGCATCACTTCACGACCCTTGGTATCGACGCGAATAGCGCTGCCCAGGGCATCCATCACGTCGATGCTTTCGGTCTTGGTCAGTTCCCATGGGCGGGCGGTAAAGGCGTAGGGCTTTGATACCAACGCACCCACTGGGCAAAGATCGATGATGTTGCCCTGCATGTTGCTGTCCAAAGTCCCCCCGAGATAACTGGTGATCTCGGCATCTTCGCCGCGCCCCGTCTGGCCCATCTGATGAATCCCTGCCACTTCGGTGGTAAAGCGCACACAGCGCGTGCAGGAAATGCAGCGCGTCATGTGGGTTTCGACCAAAGGCCCCAGATCGAGGTCTTCCGACGCCCGTTTGGGTTCGCGGTAGCGCGAAAAATCGACGCCGTAAGCCATGGCCTGATCCTGCAAATCGCACTCACCGCCCTGATCGCAGATCGGGCAGTCAAGCGGATGGTTGATCAGCAAAAACTCCATCACCCCTTCGCGGGCCTTCTTGACCATCGGGCTGTTGGTCTTGATGACGCTTGGCGCGCCATCCGGGCCGGGGCGCAAATCCTTGACCTGCATCGCGCAAGAGGCGGCAGGCTTTGGCGGACCACCCACCACTTCGACCAGACACATCCGGCAATTCCCGGCGATCGACAGGCGTTCATGATAACAAAACCGCGGGATTTCCACCCCCGCCTGTTCGCAGGCCTGTATCAGCGTAAGGTTCGGATCAACCTCAACTTCATTCCCGTCGATGATGATCTTGCGAAGGTCGGCCATCGTTTATTTCTCCGTTTGGATAGCGGCCACCGATACCGGCGGCCAGGCCCTGAAGGCCAGAATGAAAAGCGGTGCCAGCGAAAACGCTAGGGGCACAAGAAAGGCAAGACTGAAAAGCGGTCCCGCGAAGGACAAGAGCCCGATCAGCATCCGCGACAAGAGCGCGCCGACGATCGGTGCCGCGCAGACAATCAGAATGGGCCCGCGAAACCCGGCCTTCTGAAAAATGATGACATAAAGCACCGAGGCGACAATCGGGCCAAGAAATTGCAATTCCATCATGTCGTGACCCCATCCACATCAAGGCGCCCCCATAGGGCCGACCCGGCAACCGGCGTGAGCGCAGGGATGAATGTCTTGAAACACATGGGCTTTACCCGACCTTTGATCTGTTTCATCCGCATCCTGCCGCCTTAGCCCACCAATGATTTCTGCGGCATTGGAACCGGCCCCTTTTCGATCACCACAATCGAATCGTGGACATGAACGCCCGTCACCATACCGCCCATTTCCGGCCGCCGCACACCTTCGCCGTGATACCAGCGATGCATGTCATCGATGATCTGGCGCACGGAGTTGAAGAAATTCTCGGGCGCTTTGTACCCGCCGTCCCATTTGGGCCAATAGGCGGTGTGCAAATCCTCGATCATATAGGTGCCCCCTGACGACAGCAGCGGGAAAAGCACTTTGAGGCTGGTTTCGATATGCGGCATCTGATGGCTGCCGTCATCGAGAACCACATCAACGCCGCCCATTTCCGCGACAACGCTGGCCAGAAATTCCGGGTCGGCCTGCGACCCGATGCGCACCTGTCCGGCCTGCCCGTCGAACTGGCGGCATTTCTTGTTGGTGTCGATGCCGTAAAGGATCATTTCCGGCCCGAAATACTTGCGCCACATTTGCAGGCTGCCGCCCTTGGCCACGCCGATTTCCAAAAACCGCAGCGGCTTGTTGCGCATGGGTCCAAAGTACCGTTCATAAATCGGCAGATAGTGATGCCATTTGTCCACCGCCGCCCCGGTATTTTGGGCAAATATCTGCAACAGATCGCCGTCATAGCCGTATTTCTCGCGGATATCCGCGACCAGATCGCCGTCAGGGGGAAAGGTGAATTTCGACATCTCTTGGCCTATTCCGCCGCCACTTGCGCGCAGCCATGGGCCTTCCATGCCTCCGCTTCTTTCAGATAGGACCAGCCAAAGGCCTGATCGCTGTCACCGTGTTCCTGCTTATGCGCCAGCCGTTCCAGCGCCTCATCCAGAGTGGGCCTGTGACCCGCAGGCACCCACCATAGGGCGAAATGCATTTTGCCCAACACCTCGAACCATTCGGCGCGGCGTTCGTAAAACTGCCGGTGGACAGTGTTCCAGACGAAGTTTTCCAGCGTCTCGACACTTTCCCAGACCGTCAGGTTGGCGACGAATTGCGGATCACCACCAATGGCGTTCTCGGTATTGCCCGTCCCCGGCTCGCCCGAGCCTTCCATCATCCACACGAAACCCGGCATCCGCTTGCCAAGGCCATTGACGCGGTCGAGCGCGCCCATGAATTCCGCCACGCGCGGATCGTCTGTGGGCGCGATCAGGCGACCGGTATTGAGTTGGGCAAGGTGGCGGCCCTGCATCATGTCCGCGCCTCGTAGGCCGCAAACAGAGCTTCGACGCTGACGCCATCAATGGTCATGCCGGTCCTGTCGATGTTGCGGAACGCTACCCCGGTCATGTTGACGTCGTCGAAGGTAGTCCCGGACAGGTCGATGTTGTTGAACTTGGACGCCGAAAGGTTCACGTCATCGAAAGCCGACCCCGAGAGGTCCGCATTCCGCGCGTCGATCCGATCTTTGCTTGCGCGAATGTCCATCGGTCTACTCCGCCGCCATCGCGCCCATGCGGCCGGTTTTCTTCGCCTTGATCCTATCCTCGATCTCGCCGCGGAAATGCCGCACCAGCCCCTGGATCGGCCAGGCGGCGGCATCACCGAGGGCACAGATCGTGTGGCCCTCGACCTGTTTGGTGACCGACAGCAGCATGTCGATTTCCTCGACCTCGGCCTCGCCCTTTACCAGCCGGTCCATGACCCGCATCATCCATCCGGTGCCTTCGCGGCAAGGCGTGCATTGGCCACAGCTTTCATGCTTGTAGAATTTCGACAGCCGCCAGATCGCCTTGATCACATCGGTGGACTGGTCCATCACGATCACCGCCGCCGTCCCGAGGCCGGATTTCTGGTCGCGCAGCCAGTCGAAATCCATGATCGCCTCGTCGCATTGTTCAGCGTTCAGCATCGGCACCGACGATCCGCCGGGGATCACCGCCTTGATATTCTTCCAGCCACCCCGCACGCCGCCGCAGTGGCGGTCCAGCAGTTCTTTCAGCGTGATCGACATTTCCTCTTCGACGACGCAGGGGTTATTCACATGGCCGGAAATCCCAAAAAGCTTGGTGCCGGTATTGTTGGGCCGACCGAAGCCCGCAAACCATTCCGGCCCGCGCCGCAGGATCGTCGGCACCACGGCGATGCTTTCGACGTTGTTGACCGTGGTCGGACAGCCATAAAGCCCCGCCCCCGCCGGAAAGGGTGGCTTCATCCGCGGCATCCCCTTCTTGCCTTCAAGGCTTTCAAGAAGCGCGGTTTCCTCGCCGCAGATATAGGCACCGGCCCCGTGATGCAGGTAAATCTCGAAATCGAAACCGGATTTGCAGGCGTTCTTGCCGACCAGGCCCGCCGCATAAGCCTCATCAATCGCCGCCTGTAACGCTTCCTTTTCGCGGATATATTCGCCGCGGATATAGATGTAGCAGGCCCCCGCCCCCATCGCGAAACTCGCGATCAGGCAGCCCTCGATCAGCGTATGCGGATCGTGGCGCATGATTTCGCGGTCCTTGCAGGTGCCCGGTTCGGATTCGTCGGCATTGACCACCAGATAGCAGGGCCGCCCGTCTGACTGCTTGGGCATGAACGACCATTTGAGCCCGGTGGGAAACCCCGCCCCGCCGCGCCCGCGCAGCCCCGAGGCCTTGACCTCTTCAACGATCTTGTCGCGGCCGCGCGCCAGGATCGCCTTGGTCCCGTCCCAATGCCCGCGCTTCTTCGCGCCCGCAAGCGAGCGGTCGTGCATTCCGTAAAGATTGGTAAAGATCCGGTCCTGATCTTTCAGCATTGGTCGTTCCTTACATATTCCGGGCCAGGCCCGTCGCGTCTCATTTACCCGCACCCTTTTGGCGCTGCCAGATGCGCCAGGTCACCACCAGCGCCCAGAAGAAAGCGGCCAGCGCCGCCAGATCGAAAAGGAAGGCATAGGATGGATCCCACCCCAGCCTCGCCCCCAGCCACTGCGCCCCCAGCCATCCGATCATCGCGACCGCGATGACCACGGCCACGATGCGCGCCTCGCGCGCCAGCCGTTTGTCGGATGGGCTCGGGTCCGCCATTCATCCGCCTCAGTACATGTCGCCCTTGGCCGCACGCGCCGAAAATTCGGTCGCCCCGCCCTTGGCAAGAATTTTAGCCTGTTTCACCCATTCATCCCGCGCAATCCGCCCCGAGAAACGGGCCATCTTGGCGTCGACAAAGGCGATATCCCTGGCCTTCCATGACGCCACCTGATCGTAATGCCAGACCCCGACCTCATTGAGCAGTTTTTCCAGCGCCGGTCCAACGCCCTTGATCATTTTCAGATCGTCGGCCTTGCCGCCACGGGGTGCCACCAGCATATCCGGCGTTGCGGTATCGCGGGCATCCTTCGATTTGGCCAGAGCCGCATCCAGGGCCGAGGCCGTGGACCCTTCGGGTTTGGCGGCTTTCTTGACCACCGCAGGTTTCGCGGCGCTCGATTTGGCCTTGGGTTTGGTGGCGGGCTTTGCCTTGACGGCGGGTTTTGCGGCCGCTTTGGGCGTGGGTGTCACCGCCGGGGTGCCTGCCCCGGCCACCGGTGCCGAGGCTACCATTGCCACAGTCTCGGCAGATGCCGCCGCCGCCGGTTCGGGCGCAGGGACCACAGTTTCAACGGCCTTGGGCATCGGTGGGGCCGCAACCGTGGCGTCTGACCCGGAACAAAAGGCCCAGCCCAGAAAAACCCAAAGTATTGCGGCGAAAATCACGCCGAACAGGATTGCCGCGACAAAGCTGAAGTCACCCACGGCCAGCAACACGATCGCCAGCAGCACACCGCCCGCGATTGCCATCCACCGGCAATTTCTGCTGCATTGATCGTTGTCGGCATCTGCCATTCGTCTGTCTCCCCGAGGTTATTTTTCTAGTTTCTCACTTGCCTTTCCTTGCGCGGGCCGAGAATTCCGTCTCGCCCCCGGCGGCCAAGAGTTTTGCCTGTTCGATCCAGGCATCGCGGCTGGCGCGGCCCTTGAACCCTTCGAGATTGTCATCGACCCATGCCAGTTCCGCAACGGCCCACCCGGCAACCTGATCGAAATGGTAAAAGCCGAGCGTGTTGAGCAGCGCTTCCAGTTTGGGGCCAACCCCCTTGATCAGCTTGAGGTCATCTGCACCGGATTTCCGCGCCGCTTTCAGGGCTTTCGGTTTTTTCGGTTTGTCGGTTTTTCCTTGCGTCGCCGGTTCGGTTTTTGATGCCGGTACGCCTTTCGAGACCGCCTGCGCCGCCTGCACGACGATGCCCGATGCGTCGGGGCGCGCGCCTTTGGAAGGCTTGGCTTCGCGCGCTTTGTCTTTTGCCGGGGTCACGTCCACGGATTTCGTCGATTTGCTGGATTTGCGGGTCAGTTTCGGCACTTCGGTGCCATCAATCCGCTTGACGGTATCGCCATAATCGACCGCGAGCTGGACCGAAGCATTGTACTGATGCCGCCCGCTTTCGAAATCCTTGAGGCTGGTCAGCCCCGACAGGGGTTCCGACGCATAGCGCCCGTTTTGCGGGCCGGGCACCGGCACTTTGCCTGCGGCCAGTTCATCAATGATCTCACCCAGCCGCGTGGCGGTCAGGTCCTCATAGTAATCCTTGCCGATCTGGGCCATCGGCGCGTTGGTGCACGACCCGAGACATTCGACCTCTTCCCAGGAAAACTTGCCATCCGCCGACAGGGTATGCGGATTGGCTGCGATCTTGTCGCGGCAGACCGCCACCAAGTCTTCAGCCCCGCAGATCATGCAGGACGTGGTGCCGCAAATCTGGATATTGGCTACCGACCCAACCGGTTGCAACTGGAACATGAAGTAGAACGTCGCCACTTCCAGCGCCCGGATATAGGCAAGGCCCAGCATATCGGCGATATGTTCAATGGCCGGACGCGACAGCCAGCCTTCCTGTTCCTGCGCTCGCCAGAGCAGCGGAATAATGGCACTTGCCTCGCGGCCCTCGGGGTATTTGGCGATCTGTCCCTTGGCCCAGGCGAGGTTGGCCTTGGTGAAGGCGAAGGTGTCGGGTTGGGTGGGGTGAAGACGGCGGAGCATTCAGGTGTTCCCGGTAGCAAGTGAAAAGGCGAAAATGACGCTGCCGGCCGACAAGACGACCGGCAGATTGGGGATAGCTAAGGCCATGGAGCTTATGGAGACAATCACCGATCCACCTCCCCGAAAACGATATCCATTGTGCCGATGATCGCCGCCACATCGGCCAGTTGGTGACCCTTGGCCATCCAGTCGATCGATTGCAGATGCGGGAAACCCGGCGCGCGGAGCTTGGCGCGGTAAGGCTTGTTCGTGCCGTCAGCCACCAGATAGACCCCGAATTCGCCCTTGGGGGCCTCGACAGCCGCATAAACCTCACCAGCGGGCACGTGGAATCCCTCGGTATAAAGCTTGAAGTGATGGATCAGCGCCTCCATCGAGCGTTTCATCTCGCCGCGCGCAGGCGGCGTGATCTTGCCCCGCGCCAGCACTTCGCCCTTTTCCACCCGCAGCTTGGCAATCGCCTGCTTGATGATCGAGGTGCTTTCACGCATTTCTGCCATGCGGCACAGATAACGGTCATAGCAATCGCCGTTCTTGCCCACGGGGATTTTGAAATCGAACTCGTCATAGCATTCATAGGGCTGGGCGCGACGCAAATCCCAGGCCATGCCGGACCCACGCACCATCACCCCTGAATAACCCCAGGTCAGCGCGTCATCTTCGGTGACAATGCCGATATCGGCATTGCGCTGCTTGAAGATGCGGTTTTCGGTCAACAGCCCGTCGATATCATTCAGCACGCGGGGAAATTCATCGGCCCATTGGTCGATATCATTCAGCAGTGCCTCGGGCAGGTCTTGATGCACCCCGCCAGGGCGGAAATAGGCTGCGTGCAACCGCGCGCCGCAGGCCCGCTCATAGAACACCATCAGCTTTTCGCGTTCCTCGAACCCCCAAAGCGGCGGTGTCAGCGCGCCCACGTCCATCGCCTGCGTGGTGACGTTCAGAAGGTGGTTCAGCACCCGGCCAATCTCGGAATAAAGCACGCGGATGAGCGACGCCCGGCGCGGCACTTCCACCCCGGTCAACCGCTCAATCGCCAGACACCAGGCATGTTCCTGATTCATCGGCGCCACATAATCCAGCCGGTCGAAATAGGGCAGGTTTTGCAGGTAGGTGCGGCTTTCCATCAGCTTTTCGGTGCCGCGATGCAAAAGCCCAATATGCGGGTCGCAGCGTTCGACAATCTCGCCGTCGAGTTCCAGCACCAGCCGCAAAACGCCATGCGCCGCCGGGTGTTGCGGCCCGAAATTGATGTTGAAGTTGCGAATTTTCTGTTCACCCGTCAGCGCGTCATCGAAACGGCCATCCATCATCTCATACCCCTGCCCTGTTGGCTTCCCACGCGGCGGGAAGCGGACCCATCCGGGCCGCGACAAAATCATATTGCGGTTCCAAAAACGCCGCCGCGCGCTTTTTTTGCGCCCCGCTCATCGGCACCGCAACGCCCACATGCTGCCTTTTGGCATAGTTCCCCGGCAAGGGCGCAATCCCCAGAAACCGGCAGAGCCGCCCGAGCGCATCATCCGAAAACAGCTCTTCGAAGGTACAGATGAACACCTGGTCCGGGTTGACCGAGGCCTGCAAACGCGTCAGCGTCCCGCGGTAATCGCCACGTTCAAGAATATGGTCTTCGCCACCGTCGAGGGTGCGGTTGAAAATCCAGCCCGCGCGTTTCTCGATATCGTCGCCGGTTTTGCTGCGGCGTTTCGCGATCATGCGGATATGGCTCCAGAGCCGGTCCACCGGATCGCGCATCAGGAACACGAAGCGCACATCATCCGTCATCGACGCCATATGCGACAGGCTGTCTTCGGACAGCATCGAATAGCAAGGCGTGATGTCGGAAACCACAGATTCACCGGTGCAACCGTCGGACAGGTAGGAAAGATAACCCGCCTCATCATGTTTCTTCAGTATTTTGGCATATATCCGTGCGTCGGCCAGTTGCGCTGCATTCCATTCCGAATTCACCGCATTCCCGCTGGACAGCGCTTTCTCAAGCTCGCCACATTTGCGCTTCAGTTCCTTCAAATGCCAGTTCTTGCCGCTTTTTTCGAGGCTGTCAAAGAAATGCAGTTCCTTGATGCTGCGCAAATAGCATTCAGGATGGGCCCGCAAATAACTGTAAAGCCAGCTTGTTCCCGACTTGGTCGCCCCTATCCCGAACAGAAGTATCGGCGTTGCCATCAGCCCTTGGCCCCCGGCTTTTCATCGCCCGGAAGGATGTATTCGGCACCTTCCCACGGGCTCATGAAATCGAACTGGCGGTATTCCTGTACCAGTTTGACCGGTTCATAGACCACCCGTTTCAGTACTTCGTCATAACGCACCTCGGTATAGCCCGTGGTGGGGAAATCCTTGCGCAGCGGATGGCCCCGAAACCCGTAATCGGTCAGGATGCGGCGCAGATCGGGATGGCCGGAAAAGAGGATGCCGAACATGTCGAACACTTCACGTTCAAACCAGTTGGCAGTGGGATGCACATCGATGATCGACGGCACCATGTCGTCTTCGCCAACCGCCACCCGAAGGCGGATGCGCTGGTTTTGGTACATCGACAGGAAATGATAAACGACATCAAAGCGCTGTGGCCGTTCCGGGTAGTCAACGGCGGTGATGTCCACCAGCGTCGAGAACCGGCAACTGCGATCGGCGCGCAAGAATTCGACGAACCCCGCCAAACCCGCCAGCGTCACGCTGACCGTCAACTCGCCATGGGCGATAGTGGACCCGACCACTTCGGCACCGTGTTTCATCTCGATATGCGTGGCGAGTTCCTGAAGGGCTTCGGACATGATTTTCTCCTCAGCGAACCAGGGTGCCTGTGCGGCGGATACGGCGCTGCAATTGCAAGATACCGTATAAGAGCGCCTCGGCGGTCGGCGGGCAGCCGGGCACATAAATGTCGACCGGCACGATGCGGTCGCAGCCCCGTACCACCGAATAGCTGTAATGGTAGTAGCCGCCGCCATTGGCGCACGAGCCCATCGAGATCACATAGCGTGGCTCGGGCATCTGGTCATAGACCTTGCGCAGCGCCGGGGCCATCTTGTTGGTCAGCGTACCGGCCACGATCATCACATCAGACTGGCGCGGGGACGCGCGCGGGGCAAAGCCATAGCGTTCGACATCATAGCGGGGCATGGCGGTATGCATCATCTCGACCGCACAGCAGGCAAGGCCGAAGGTCATCCAGTGCAGCGAACCCGTGCGCGCCCAGTTGATGATGTCCTCGGTCGAGGTCAGCAAGAACCCCTTGTCCTGCAGGTCACGATTAAGCGCCTGGGTCGCCACCTCAAGGTCGCCGCCTGCGGTATTGGCCCCGGTCATCACGCCCATTCCATCGCCCCCTTCTTCCACTCATAGGCAAAGCCGATGGTCAGCACCGCCAGAAACACCATCATCGACCAGAATCCGACCATCGACACCTCCTTGAATGCCACGGCCCACGGAAACAGAAACGCCACTTCGAGATCGAAGATGATGAAGAGGATCGACACGAGGTAAAAGCGCACGTCAAACTTCATGCGCGCATCGTCAAAGGCGTTGAACCCGCATTCATAGGCCGACACCTTTTCCGGGTCAGGGTTTCTGACCGCGAGCACGACGGCCGCCAGGATCAGCACCAGCCCGAGCCCGGTAGCCATGGCCATAAAGATCAGAATCGGAAGGTATTCTCGCAGCAAACTATCCACGCGTGGCTCCTACGTTTCGCGCCTCTGTCCGGGCGCGTCTGGTGGCTCTTGTCCGTTTACTCCCGCTATATGGCGGGGTCAACCAAGGCCGCGCCAGGGGCAGATGTAAAAACGCCAAATGCGCCCGTCGCCCTCAACCCCGTTCAAACCTTCCACACCGGCGCGCGCTTTTCAAAAAAAGCGGCAATGCCTTCGGCGGATTCGGGGCTTTCCCAGCGCTCGACCAGCGCCTGGATTGTCTCGGCGATCAGGGCCTCGTCGATCTGCGGTCCCATCCGTCGCGTCAGCGCCTTGGCTGCCGCCACCGCGCCGGGCGCACAGGAAAGGTAAGGCACGACCTCGGCCTCGATGGCGGCATCCAGCGATTCCTCGGCCACCACTTTCGCCACGATGCCCAGATCGCGCGCTTCATCGGCATCAAACACCCGCGACGACATCATCACCCGCCGCGCCCGCGCTTCGCCCATGCGGGCGATGACATAGGGGCTGATCGTCGCCGGGATCAGGCCCAGCTTCGTCTCGGTCAGCCCGAACCGTGCGGTTTCTGCCGCCACCGCCACATCGCAGACCGAGGTCATGCCGACCCCGCCACCCATGACATTGCCGTGGATACGACCGATCAGGGGCTTGGGCATAGTGTTCAAGGCCTGCAAAGCCCTCGCGATCTTGGCCGCCTCGGTAGCGCGCGTGGCACTATCGGCGGCAATCTGCGCCCGCATCCAGTCAAGATCGCCACCTGCGCAAAAGCTGGGGCCAAGTCCGCCCAAAATCACGACTCGCACCGATGCATCCGCGCCCAGCGCAAGCGCCGCACCCCGCAGTTCCGCCATCATCAACCCCGACATCACGTTGTGCTTGTCGGGGCGGTTCAGCCAGATCGTCGCGACGCCGCGCGCATCCCGGTCAATCCTGATCGTTTCATCCATCGGTTTTTCCCCGCATTGCCCTAGCCAGAGCGGAAGCTTCGGCCAGGATTGCCGCATCCAGCCCGGTTTCATACTCCAATTCCTTTAGGCGCAGATCAACCGCCTCGCTCGCGACATTGCCCGCAGCTCCCGGCGCATAGGGGCAGCCACCAAGCCCCCCCACCGCCGCATCAAACACCCGCAGGCCCCGCGCCAGCGACGCCTCGATATTGGCCAGCGCCCGCTGGCCCGTGTCATGGTAATGCCCGGCCAGCCGTTCGGGGGGCATTTCATTCAGCACCGCCGCCAGCATGGCATCAATCGTCTCGGGCCGCCCGTGCCCGATGGTGTCGCCAAGCGAGATTTCATAACACCCAAGGTCGCGCAGCAACGCCACGACCCTTGCCACCGCATCCGGCGATGTCGGGCCGTCATAAGGGCAATCCGTCACGACCGAAACATAGCCTCGCAGTTTCACATTACCAACCGAGGCGGCCAAAGCTATTGGTCTAAACCGCTCGATACTTTCCGAAATCGAACAATTCAAGTTAGCGCGACTGAACCCTTCCGAGGCGGAGGCGAAAATTGCCACCTCATCGGCCCGCGCCGCCCGCGCATCCTCATAACCGCGCAGGTTCGGCGTCAGCGCGGCGTAGGAAACCCCTGGCATCCGTTTTATTCCGGCCAACACCGCCGCACTGTCGGCCATCTGCGGCACCCATTTCGGCGACACGAAACTTGCCACTTCGATCCGCCGGAACCCCACACGGGAAAGGCAATCGACCAGTGCGATCTTTTCATCGGTCGGGATCAGGCGCGGCTCATTTTGCAGCCCGTCGCGCGGCCCCATTTCAACGATTTCGACGCGCTCAGCCATCCTGAACCTCATAGAAGTCCTGACTGTAGAATCTCTGCTCTCCATCTGCCGCCTTTGCGGCCTGATAGGCCGGACGTTCCGCGATCCGGTCCAGATAGGCGCGGATCGCCGGGAACGCTTCCATACGCACGAAATAGGGGGTGGCCAGCAGGTTATAACCCAGCATCGTATCAGCCCCGGAAAACCCCGACGCCAACACATAATCCTGCTTGTCCAAGGTTGTTTCCAAAGGTTTCAAGGTATTAGCCAACCGCTTTGCCTCGATCTTCAGCACCGTTTCCGACCGCGTGGCCGGGTCGCGCAGGAACACCCATTGCAGGTTCAGATTGGCCAGAAGATGCGCCATCGTCTCCGCATAATGCAACCATTCCAGCCAGACGATCCGCTCGGGATGCCCCGGCGCGCGACCGAACCCATGTTCGGGCCGGGTCTCGCACAGATATTCGGTGATCGCCCCGCTTTCAAACAGTACCCGCCCGTCAATTTCCAGCGCCGGAACCCGCCCCGCCGGTGACAATTCCAGAAACCCCGGCTGGCGCAGCGATCCGTCAGAGATCGAATAATGCACCAGATCGCAGTCGATCCCCATTTCATTGAGCAGCCACAACACCCGGAAGGACCGCGAGAATGCCACATGGTGCAGCCGGATCATGCCTCATCCTCCAGCCGGACCAGTGCCGCACCGGCCTCCACCTGCGTCCCCGCCACCACCAGCACTTCGGCCACCACCCCGTCGCGCGCCGCCACCAGCGTGTGCTGCATCTTCATCGCTTCGAGAATCGCCAACCGGTCGCCTGTCTTTACCGTCTGCCCTGCTTTAACGAACACCGCCTGCACCAGCCCCGGCATCGGTGCCAGAGTCAGGCCGCCCGCCATCACCTCGCCGACACGTGCCATAGGATCGACCCGTGTGAAATGATGCGCGCGCCCGGCGAACACGTGAACCTTATCCCCGTGGGGCACGATCCGCGCCATGGTCTTGACACCGTTGACCCACCAGGTGCCTGACCGCCGCTCGCAGTCCGCCATTTCGCTGTCAATCTCAACGCGCACACGGCCCGGCCCCACCACCTCAACAGCCGCCGAAAACTCATCAAATGCGACTGTATGTCTCAAGGGCCACCAAAGCGCGAAGCCGCTCAATGCATCTGCATCAAAGGCCAGTCCCGCCCCCCCCAGCACCGCCAGCGCCCTGGCCTCCAGCGGCACCGAAGGTTCTGCCACCAAAGCATCCAGATCACGCGCGATCAGCCCCGTATCGACATCGCCCGCACGAAACCCCTCATGGCGCGCCAATGCTGCCAGAAAATCAAGGTTGGTGACCGACCCCGCCACCTCGGTTCCGGCCAGCGCCGCCGACAGGTTGCCCAGCGCAATCGCCCGCGTGGCCCCGTGCACGATGACCTTGGCGATCATCGGATCATACCAGTGGCTGATCGTGTCGCCCGCCCGAATGCCGGTATCGGCCCGGGCGCCGTCGGGGAACACCAGGTGGGTCAGGGTGCCGGTCGCGGGCAGGAACCCCGCCGGCACATCTTCGGCGTAAAGCCGCGCCTCAAAGGCGTGGCCGGTAATGGTCAGATCATCCTGGGCCATGGGCAGGGCCTCGCCCGCAGCCACCCTGAGCTGCCACTCGACCAGATCGACGCCGGTAATCGCCTCGGTCACCGGGTGTTCGACCTGCAACCGCGTGTTCATTTCCATGAACCAGAAGCGGTCGGGGCGCAGCCCGTCCGAGGCATCGACGATGAATTCCACCGTGCCCGCGCCAGAATAACCGATTGCCTCCGCCGCCCGCACGGCGGCCTTGCCCATCGCCGCGCGCATTTCCCCGGTCATGCCGGGGGCCGGCGCCTCTTCGATCACCTTTTGGTGGCGGCGCTGCAATGAACAGTCACGCTCAAACAGATGCACCGCGCTTGTGCCGTCGCCAAACACCTGCACCTCGATATGGCGCGGCTTTTCCACGTATTTCTCGATCAGCACGGCGGCGTTGCCGAACGACGCTTGCCCCTCGGCCTGCGCCCCGGCCAAAGCGTCGGCGAAATCGGCGGGCCGATCAACCCGGCGCATCCCCTTGCCGCCGCCGCCCGCCACCGCCTTGATCAATACCGGATAGCCGATGTCATCGGCCTTGGCCGCCAGATGCGTGCCATCCTGATCCTTGCCGTGATAGCCCGGCACCACCGGCACGCCCGCCTCTTCCATCAGCTTCTTGGCCGCGTCCTTCAGCCCCATCGCCCGGATCGCCTGACCCGAGGGGCCGATGAAGACCAGCCCTGCCGCCTCTACGGCATCGACGAAATCCGGGTTCTCGGACAAAAACCCATAGCCCGGATGGATTGCCCCGGCCCCCGTCGCCCTGGCCGCCGCGATAATCGCCCCGCCACGCAGATAGCTGTCTTTCGGCGCAGGTCCGCCGATATGCACCGCCTCATCGGCCATTGCCACATGCCGCGCGTTTTGGTCGGCGTCGGAATAGACCGCCACCGTCCGCACCCCAAGCTTGTGGGCGGAGTCGATGACCCGACAGGCAATCTCGCCCCGATTGGCGATCAGGATTTTATGGAACATTTTGCCGCTCCTCGGACCTAGCCGACTTTCCGAAAGAAACACCCCAGCTTTCACCTTTGAAAAAATACTCCCGCCGGAGGCGAAAATCTTTGACCCCATCTGCGCAGAAACCGTCGCGGGGGAGACAGGCGGATTGTGAGGTGGAATTGAGCATTGACATCCTCACATCCTGAACACGCCAAACCGCGTCTCCTCGATTGGCGCATTCAGTGCCGCCGACAGCGACAGCGCCAGCACGTCGCGGGTCTTTCTCGGGTCGATGACCCCGTCATCCCAAAGCCGTGCGCTCGCATAGAGCGGATGGGACTGTTCTTCGAACATCTCGATGGTCGGGCGCTTGAACTCGGCCTCTTCCTCGGGCGACCATGTGCCCCCCGCCCGCTCGATCCCATCGCGTTTCACCGTCGCCAACACCCCCGCCGCCTGTTCGCCGCCCATGACGGAAATGCGGGAATTGGGCCAGGTCCAGAGGAAGCGGGGCGAATAGGCGCGCCCGGCCATGCCGTAGTTGCCAGCGCCGAACGATCCGCCGACCAGCATGGTGATCTTCGGCACATTGGTGGTGGCCACCGCCGTCACCATCTTGGCCCCGTGCCGCGCGATGCCTTCGTTCTCATATTTCCGCCCGACCATGAAGCCGGTGATATTCTGCAAGAAAACCAACGGGATATTGCGCGCGCTGCACAGTTCCACAAAATGCGCGCCCTTTATTGCACTGTCGGAAAAGAGCACCCCGTTATTGGCCACGATCCCCACCGGGCAGCCCATGACATGGGCAAAACCGGTGACCAGGGTTTCACCAAAACGCGGCTTGAATTCGTCAAAGCGCGACCCGTCCACCACCCGCGCGATCACCTCGCGGATATCGTAGGGCGTACGCAGATCGGCGGGGACGACGCCGAAAATTTCATCGGGGTCATAGGCCGGGTCTTCCGCGCTTTGCCAGACCACGGTTTCGGGCTTGCGCCGGTTGAGGTTGCCCACGGCGCGGCGCGCCAGCGCCAGCGCATGGGCGTCATCCTCGGCCAGATAGTCGGCAACACCCGAAAGGCGTGTGTGCACATCACCGCCGCCAAGATCTTCGGCGGTCACCACCTCGCCCGTCGCGGCCTTGACCAAGGGAGGGCCCGCCAGAAAGATCGTGCCCTGATCCTTTACGATGATCGTCACATCCGACATCGCCGGAACATAGGCCCCGCCCGCCGTACATGACCCCATCACAACCGCAATCTGGGGGATGCCCCTGGCCGACATCCGCGCCTGATTGTAGAAGATGCGGCCAAAATGGTCGCGGTCGGGGAAAACCTCGTCCTGATTGGGCAGGTTGGCGCCGCCGCTGTCCACGAGGTAGACGCAAGGCAGCATGTTTTGCTCAGCGATCTCCTGCGCCCGCAAATGCTTTTTCACCGTCATCGGATAATAGGTGCCGCCCTTCACGGTGGCATCGTTGCAAACCACCATCACCTCTTGCCCCATCACCCGCCCGATCCCCGCGATCAGCCCGGCGGCAGGGGCATCGCCGCCATACATCCCATGCGCCGCCGTCGCGCCGATTTCGAGGAAGGGGGAGCCTGCATCGAGCAGGTTCGCCACCCGCTCACGCGGTGGCATCTTGCCGCGCGCGACATGGCGGGCG
>JBATDH010000363.1:0-7657 GCA_049663365.1 Albidovulum sp.
GATAGCCAATGGTTCAAGCGGATCGAAGAGATCGGCGAGGAATCGGGCTATTTCGAATGGTTGGGCGCGTCCCATGCCGCGTTCTTTGTCGATGCCAGCCCGACCCTGATTGTCACCTTCGAAACCGTCGACAGTATCCGGCGCAGCCAGCCCGGCCAATTGCCGCTGGGCTATCACGTTGCCAAAGGGCGCAAATGGTCGCATCTTTGCCTGATTGCCAAATCCGACACCTGGTACCGCGACCCCAGTGTTTTCGCCTATTTTGACAGGCTGGTGGATGACGCCTTTTTCGAGGACTTCGATCAGGTGGTGTTTTATGGCGCGGGCATGGCCGGCTATGCCGCCGCCGCCTATTCGGTGACCGCCCCCGGCGCGACCGTGATCGCCATTCAGCCACAGGCCACGCTGGATCCGCGCATCGCGGGATGGGACCCTCGCCATACCGATATGCGGCGCACCTCATTCACCGATCGCTACGGCTATGCGCCGGACATGACCGAAGGGGCGGGTCCGGTCTTTGTGATATTTGACCCCGAACAGGGGCTTGATGCAATGCATGCGGCCTTGTTCGCGCGTAGCTATACAACGCTGCTGCCCTGTCGAAATCTGGGGCGTGAGATTGCTTCCGCGCTGGATACCATGCGGATATTGCCCTCGATCATCGCCGCCGCCGCAACGGGGCATTTCGACGAAAGGCTGTTTCGCATCTTTTACCGGGCAAGGCGCAATTACCGGCCCTATCTGCGCAATCTTCTGGCGCGGATCGATTCCGATGGCCGTGTTCCGCTAGCAGCAATTTTGTGTCGAAACGTCGTCACCCGGTTGGGGTCGCCGAAATTCGCCACCCGATTGGCACAACTGGAACATGAGCTGGAAATGACCGGGCAAAGCCTGCCGCCTTCACGGCAGACCTGACATTCCAGTTAAGGCTGAAGTCGCTCCAGCCGCGCGATGGCGCGGCCCTCGGGGTAATCCATGCCTGAAAACTGGTGCCCGGACAAAATCGCCAATGGCAGCGACGGAATGTAGATAAACTCTTCCATCAACCAATCCTCTCCCGCCAGAAAACTGACCTTGACCGGGATGGTGTCATAGACACATCCAGAAAATTCACGGGTGCCGCCGGCACCGAACACATATACGGCGGCTTGTGTTTCTTCCGCCGCGCCAGGACTACTGGTGACAACCCCCCCGACCCAGCTTTCGCCCGATACCGGAATCGGCAGATCAGATTCTTGCGCCGAATATTTCAGCGTCAGCGCGGTTTGGGTGTTTCGCACACCGTCCACGATGTCGGCTGCATCCAGATCGTAAATGCCCAACCTGCTGGTCACTATGGTGCCATCACGGCTGTCGGCCGCCCCGGCTTCGAATATCTCGAGCAGATCATCCTTCAGACGCCGGTAGTCGGCCACATCGCCATTGGCAAACACAGCCCTGACGCCAGCATCCATGTCGCTGGCCGTCGGGCATTGGCCTTGGGCCTTACCTGGCAACGGCATTGAAAAACCGAAAAGCGCCGCCATGACAAGAACGCGGTTGAACGCCGCAACGGTTTTTCTGGTCATGCCGCGCTCCCGAATGAACTATGAAACCTTATCCCCACAATACAATTTTAACACAAGCGCCCACCCGGCGATCCGCTCAGCATTTATAGGCAACGGCATGTAACCTATCGATAACAGCGCCCGATCCGACCGGGTCAAAGACCACCGTATTGGCCCCGGCATCGCGCGCGGATGCCAGGATCGTGTTGCGCGAATAGGTGATGCCCTGGTCAGCCAACACGCCGTAAACTGCTGGTTTTGCACGTATATCTGTCACATAGGTGCATTGGGCCACATCATTTGCGCTCACTTCGCGAATGCCTGTAACACCGGTAAAACCGGGGTCGGATGTGCAGCCACCGACAATGCCAGCGAAAGCCGTCAGAAGAATTATATGTTTCATGTACCTGCCCATCTATGGCGGATGACTTGCTCCGTCCTGGAAACAATTTTGCGCCCAGAAAGGATTGGGCGCAAGCGGGGTGTCGGCACCGCTGTAGCGTTCCGGCGCGGACCCGCCTGACCACCCGAGGCGAAATGGCAGAGTGGGGCACTCGTCTCTGGAAACCGGCACGCGGATTGTGTAGGGCTGCGCCATGACCCAAACACTGCACCTCCGCCGACCCGACGATATGCATCTGCATCTGCGCGATGGCGCGATGCTGCAAGGGATTTTGCCCGAAAGTGCCCGCCATTTCGCCCGCGCGATCATCATGCCCAATCTGGTGCCCCCGGTTGTGACGGCCAAGGATGCCACCGCTTACCGCGACCGTATTCTGGCCGCCCTGCCCGACGGCATGGCGTTCGAGCCGCTGATGACGCTCTATCTGACCGAAACAACCGATCCCGCCGATGTTGCCGCCGCCCATGCCTCGAGCCTGATCAAGGGGGTAAAGCTTTATCCGGCGGGGGCCACGACCAATTCCGCGTCAGGCGTGCGCGATTTTGACAAGGTGCGCGCCGTGCTGGAAAAAATGGCCGAGATCGGCCTTCCGCTTTGCGTGCACGGCGAAGTCACGGACCCTTCGATTGACATTTTCGATCGCGAGGCGGTGTTTATCGACCGGGTGCTTGATCCGGTTCGCCGCGCCACGCCGGGGCTGCGGGTCGTCATGGAACATATCACCACTGGTGATGCGGTGGCCTATGTGCGCGGCAGTGGCCCAGACCTTGGGGCGACGATCACCACTCATCACCTTGTCATCAACCGCAACCATATCCTCGCTGGTGGCATTCGCCCGCATTACTATTGCCTGCCGGTGGCCAAGCGCGAAACGCATCGCATTGCATTGCGGCAGGCGGCGACCTCGGGCGAGGCGCAGTTCTTTCTGGGCACCGATTCAGCGCCCCACCCGGACCCGCTGAAGGAAAATGCCTGTGGCTGCGCGGGCTGCTTCACCGCGACCAATACCGTGTCGATACTGGCAGAGGTTTTTGAACAAGACGCGGCGCTTGACCGACTCGAAGCTTTCACATCGCTAAATGGTGCGGCGTTTTACCGACTGCCCCTGAACGAGGCCCGACTGACCCTGACCAAGGGCAATCCCGCTTACCCCGCCAAAATCAACACCGGTGCCGGGACTGTCACGGTTTTCGACCCGGGCTTTCCCCTCACCTGGTCGGTTTCGGATTGATCTTTCACGGTGACCGAAATACCTCCGCCGGAGGCGCTCGGCTCCGCCACCTGATGCCTCCGGCAGAGGTATTTTTGCCAAAGTGAAAGCAGCAAAAGGAAACCTGATATGATCCCCAGCGCCTTCCCCCCGAAAGAGGAAATCGCCCGCCTGACAGCGCGGATGCTGCTTGAAATCAAGGCGGTGCATTTCAATGCGGCCGAGCCTTTCATTCTCGCCTCCGGCCTGCCTTCGCCGACCTATATCGACTGCCGCAAGCTGATTTCCTATCCGCGCATCCGCGCCACTTTGATGGATTTCATGGCGGTGACGGTGATGCGCGATGCGGGCTTTGAAGTTTTTGACAATATCGCCGGCGGCGAAACCGCGGGGATACCTTTTGCCGCCCTGATGGCCGAACGTCTGGCCCTACCCATGACCTATGTGCGCAAGAAACCCAAGGGTTACGGTCGCAATGCCCGCATCGAAGGGGTGATGGGCGAAGGCGACCGGGTCTTGCTGGTCGAGGATCTCACCACCGACGGCGGATCAAAGCTCAGCTTTGTCGATGCGATCCGCGACACCGGTGCGACATGTGCGCATACGGCTGTCATATTCTATTACGGCATTTTTCCCGAAACCGTCAAAACCCTGTCCGATCACGGCGTTGCCTTGCATTTCCTGTGTACCTGGTGGGACGTCCTGGCCGAAGCCCGCATATCCGAAGCCTTTGACACCACGACGCTGGCCGAAGTGGAAACCTTTCTGACCAATCCACGTGCCTGGCAGGCGGCCCGCACCAAGGGCTGATTTTTCGGTGGGCAATTCTGTGGACCTGTCTGTGCAGGCTTTGGGGATAACCGCCTTGGGAATCGCCAGAAACGAATGAATGATGTCAGATGTGGTAATTTCGGTCGCGCCTGCTACAATGTGTAGATGTAATGGCCTATCCGGCATCACCTATACACAGGCTTTGGCACAGTTTGCCGCGCGCGGTGGTTTCAGGGTAAAGAACCACGATAAACCAATAAACACTGGGGGCGGTGATGAGCGAGATCAGGGCTTTGCGGGACACGCCTCCTCAGGCGGCGGAAACCGAGGCACTTCCCCATAATATCGAGGCCGAACAGCAGCTTCTGGGCGCGATCCTGACCAATAATGACATCTATGACCGCATTGCATCGCTGGTGAAGGCCGAACACTTCTTCGAACCCGTGCATCAGCGAATCTTTGAAATATCGACAGCCAAAATCCAGAAAAACGCCCTGGCCTCGCCGGTCACGCTCAAGGGCTATCTTGAGGAGGATGCCGGGCTGAAGGAACTGGGCGGTCCTGCCTATCTGGCGCGTCTGGCCGGGGCGGCGATTTCGGCTTTTGCGGCGCGCGATTACGCACAGATGATCTATGATCTGGCGGTGCGGCGCGAGCTTATCCGGCTCGGGCAGGACATCTCGTCGCGTGCCCAGACCATCGAGGTCGAAAACGACCCGCGCGACCAGATCATCGATGCCGAGCAGCGGCTTTATACCTTGGGCGAACAGGGTACAGTCGAAAAGGGCTTTGTGTCCTTCCTCAAGGCCACGACCGAGGCCGTGCAATCTGCCCTTGCCGCCTATCAGCGGGATGGCGGGCTGGCGGGTATTTCAACCGGTCTTGTTGATCTAGACAAGAAGCTGGGCGGATTGCACCCCTCTGACCTGCTCATCCTCGCCGGGCGCCCGTCGATGGGAAAAACCTCACTGGCCACCAACATCGCCTTCAATATCGCCAAGGCGCACAAGCGCGGCAAGCTTCCCGATGGCAGTGAGGGGTCGGTCAATGGCGGTGTGGTGGGGTTCTTTTCGCTAGAAATGTCTTCTGAACAGCTTGCCGCGCGCATCCTCTCCGAAGCGTCGGAAGTGCCGTCGGAGAACATTCGCCGCGGCGACATGTCCGAAGCCGAATTCCGCCGCTTTGTCGAGGCGGCCAAGGCGCTTGAGGCCAGCCCGCTTTATATCGACGACACACCCGCCCTGCCGATCAGCCAGGTCGCGGCCCGTGCCCGGCGGCTCAAGCGTACCCATGGGCTGGATGTGCTGATGGTGGATTACCTTCAGCTTCTGCGCGGGTCGTCCAAGGAAAACCGGGTCCAGGAAGTCTCCGAAATCACCCAAGGCCTGAAGGCCATCGCCAAGGAGCTGAACATTCCGGTCGTGGCCCTTTCGCAGCTTTCGCGCCAGGTCGAAAATCGCGACGACAAACGCCCGCAACTGTCGGATTTGCGGGAATCCGGCTCAATCGAGCAAGACGCGGATGTGGTGATGTTCGTCTACCGGGACGAGTATTACAAGGAACGCGAAAAACCAGGCGACCACGAACTTGACAAGATGGCCGCCTGGCAAGAGGTCATGGAACAGGTGCACGGGCGCGCCGAGGTGATCATCGGCAAGCAGCGTCACGGGCCTATCGGCCATGTCGAGCTCAGTTTTGAAGGCCAGTTCACCCGTTTCGGCAATCTGGTCAAACCCTGGCAGCAAGCCGGGGGCGATTTCTGAAAAACGCCTCATGGGCCTGTTCGGGTATTACCGGTGAACCAGTGCTCGCCCCTTGCCTCTGGCGGGGACGCCTGCCAAAAGACCTGCCATGGCACAGGCAACCCTTACCATCGACCTTGACGCAATCGCGGCGAATTGGCGGGCTTTGAACGCGGCTTCGGCGTCCGATGTGGAAACTGCGGCGGTGATCAAGGCGGATGCCTATGGGCTTGGGGCTGTGATGGTGGCAAAGGCGCTGGCCCGGCATGGCGCGCGAACCTTTTTCGTCGCCATGGCCGAAGAAGGCATTGCCCTGCGGCAGGCTCTGGGGCCAATCCCGCGCATCTTTGTGTTCGGTGGTCATATGGCCGGTGATGCAGGCATTTTGCAGCAAAACGACCTGATGCCTTTATTGAATTCCGCGGAACAGATAGCCCGCCACAGGCAGGCCCTGCCGGGACATCACTTCGGCATTCAGGTGGACAGCGGCATGAACCGTCTGGGCATCAAGGAAAAGGATTGGCGCGATGTGGCGGCAGGCGTTCTAGCCGAAGGGCCCGACCTCCTGATGTCGCATCTCGCCTGTGCCGACGATGCGGAAAATCCGATGAACGCCGCCCAGCTTGCCAATTTCCGGCGGATGACGGATGGCTACGGCGTGGCGCGGTCACTGGCCGCAACCGATGGCATCAGGCTGGGGGCGGAGTATCACTTTGACCTGACACGCCCCGGCATCGGTCTTTATGGCGGCTCCATGGCCCCCGGCCTTGGCCCGGTCGTGCGACTGACGCTGCCGGTCATTCAGACCCATGATCTGCAAGTTGGTGAAAGGGTCGGCTATGGCGGCACATGGCAGGCCTTGACGCCGACGCGGATTGCCACGCTCAGCGCCGGTTACGCAGACGGGCTGATCCGGGCGATGGGTGGAAAGATCAAGGTGTTTCAGGGCGATACCGCCTGCCCCGTCGTTGGGCGCGTCTCTATGGATCTGCTGACGGTCGATGTCAGCGATTTGCCTCAGCCCCCCGAATCGCTGGACATTCTATGCCTTGCCCAAGGCGTTGACGTGTTGGCCAGAGCGGCGGGAACCATCCCCTATGAAATCCTCACCGCGCTCGGACCGCGCTATGCCCGACACTATGCCGGGGACGATGCATGAACATCGCTGGCCTTCTGGCGCGTCTTGGACGTCAGGTTCTGGCGGCCTTTGCCGCCGTCGGGCGGGTGGCAATATTCGCAGTTGATGCTATCAGCCATCTTTTCCGACCGCCGTTCTACTTGAAGGAATTCTGGCAATCGGTTCTGCACATTGGCTATTTCAGCTTGCCCATGGTCGGCCTGACCGCGCTCTTTACCGGTGGGGCCCTGGCGTTGCAAATTTATGCCGGCGGCGCACGTTTTTCCGCCGAAGCGGTGGTTCCGTCGATCGTCGCCATCGGCATGGCGCGCGAACTTGGTCCGGTGCTGGGCGGGCTGATGGTGGCGGCGCGGGTAGCCTCGTCAATCGCCGCCGAGATCGGCACGATGAAAGTCACCGAACAGATCGACGCGCTGACCACGCTATCCACCCATCCGATGAAATACCTCACCACGCCACGGGTTCTGGCCGCGACGCTCTCGGTGCCGGTGTTGGTGGCGGTGGGCGACAGTATCGGTATCTTTGGCGGTTATCTTGTCGGCGTCACCCGGTTGGGTTTCAACGGTGCGAGCTATCTGCAAAACACCCGCGATTTTCTGGAATTCTGGGATATTGCCTCGGGTTTGTGGAAAGGCGCGGCCTTCGGCTTCATCGTCGCGGTGATGGGGTGCTATTACGGCATGAATTCGGGGCGGGGTGCGCAGGGCGTCGGCAAGGCCACCAAATCGGCGGTGGTATCCGCGTCGATCCTGATCCTGGCCACCAATTATCTGCTGACAGAGGTGTTCTTTTCGGCATGATCACACTTGGCGATGTCCACAAAAGCTTTGGCAAGAACCGCGTGTT
>JBATDH010000364.1:0-16069 GCA_049663365.1 Albidovulum sp.
GACGGATTGCAGGTTTTCGACCTTGGCGAAACCTCGGATGCGTCTGTACATGTGGAGGGTGTCGCATGAAACTTTCAGACGTCACATCACGCGCATTTTCGATGCCATTGACCAGCCCCTCCTATCCGAAGGGCCCGTACCGCTTCATTAATCGGGAATTCCTGATCATCACCTATCGCACCGAAATGGACGCCTTGCGCGCCGTCGTGCCGGAACCACTGGAGGTCACCGAAGCCATCGTGAAGTTCGAGTTCATCCGGATGCCGGATTCGACGGGGTTCGGCGACTACACCGAAGCCGGGCAAGTGATCCCAGTCAGCTTTCAGGGCCAGAAAGGCGGCTATGTCCATGCGATGTTCCTGAACGACGATGCCCCCATTGCCGGCGGTCGCGAAATCTGGGGATTTCCGAAAAAACTTGCCGATCCGGCGATGCGGGTGGAGAAAGACACGCTTTTGGGCACGCTTGATGTGGGCTCTGTTCGGGTGGCCACAGGCACCATGGGCTACAAACACAGGGCAATTGATCTCGATAGGGTGCGAGTTGCGCTTGAAGCCCCTAGCTTCCTTTTGAAGATCATCCCACACGTTGATTGCAGCCCGCGCATTTGCGAGCTGGTCCGCTATTACCTGACTGACCTGACCGTAAAGGGGGCCTGGGAGGGTCCGGCCGGGTTGGAACTTCATGCCCATGCGCTCGCCCCGGTCTCTGACTTGCCGGTTCGCGAGGTGATCTCGGCCGTGCATTTATTGACGGACCTGACCCTAGGGTTGGGCGACGTCGTCCATGATTATCTGATGAAAGGTTAAAGAAATGAACCTCAGGAACAAAGTCTGCATCATCACCGGCGGCGCAAGCGGGATCGGTCTTGGCATTGCCGAACGCTATATCGCCGATAGCGCGCGGGTCGTTATCGCCGATCTGAAGCTCGATGCCGCTCAGGCGACAGCCGACATGCTAACCAAGAAAGGGCCGGGAAAGGCCATGGCGATTGCGATGGATGTGAGCGATGAAGACCAGGTCAATGCGGGTGTCGCCAAGGTGATGGCGACCTGGGGTCAGATCGACGTGCTGGTCTCGAACGCTGGTATCCAGATCGTGCACAAGGTCGAGGAATTTCCCTTTGCCGAATGGAAGAAATTGCTGGCCATCCATCTTGACGGTGCCTTTCTGACCTCTAAGGCCTGTCTGCCCCATATGTACAAGGCCGGTTCCGGGTCGATCATCTTCATGGGCTCGGTTCACTCGAAAGAAGCCTCCGCGCTCAAATCGGCCTATGTGACGGCCAAGCACGGGTTGCTGGGTCTGGCGCGTGTTCTGTCGAAGGAAGGGGCGGCGCATGGGGTGCGTGCCAATGTGATCTGCCCCGGTTTCGTCAAGACACCTCTCGTCGAAAAGCAGATACCCGAACAGGCCGCAACGCTTGGCATCAGCGAACAGGAGGTGATCGAAAAGGTCATGTTGGGCGAAACCGTGGACAAGGAATTCACCACAATCGAAGATGTAGCCGAGGTCGCGCATCTTTTTGCCGCCTTCCCGAGCAATGCGCTAACCGGCCAGTCGCTGGTCGTCAGCCACGGCTGGTACATGGGCTGAAGCCCATATTTGCCCTGATTTCGGACCTGATGATCCTGGTTGCACCTCGCCTGCCGAACTATGTTGTCGCCGTCTAGCGCATTATGATCGGGTTAACCCGGCTGTTCCCGCTTTTCATGGGTTCGGGACAAGGCCTTTTAGTTTTCTGGAAGCCGCATCATAGTTGCCACCGAGGGACCAGCGAATTTTGCCCAACAACAATTTGACAAGGGAATCCAGGCTCGATGAAGAGATACAAAACACCGGGCCTGATCGCGGTTGTCGTCGCCATTGGCTTTGGCATGTGGTGGTGGTGGCAGCACGGCAAGACCTATCCGTCGACTGACGACGCTTATCTTGGCGCGAATATCCTGAACATTTCGCCTGAAGTCGGCGGGCGGGTCAGTGAAGTGGCGGTGGCAGAGCATGGATATGTCAAGTCGGGCGAAGTGCTGTTCCGAATTGATCCAGGTGCATTGGTCGCAGCCCTGAATATGGCGCAAGCCGAATTTGATCAGGCGACTCAGACCGCAGGTGCGGCCAGTTCAGACGTCACCGCGGCCGAAGCACAGGTTGCGAATGCAGATGCCGCCTTGAGGCAGGTGCAAATGGATTTTGATCGCGCGGAAAAACTATTCAAACTGGGCGATGTTGCAAAAGCCGCACTCGATCAGGCATCCGCCACACGGGATCAGGCGCAGGCCCAAAAGGATGCGGCAGAGGCCGCGCTTGCCGCTGTTCGCGATCAGCTCGGCACCACGGGTGCCCAAAATGCAGGCGTGCGTGCGGCCCTTGCGGCACTGACCGAGGCGCGCCTGAATCTGGATCATGCTACCGTCCGTGCCCCTGCCGACGGTTGGATTGCCAACCTCACACTGCGGCCTGGGGAATTCGTGACCTCTGGTCAACCGCTTTTCGCACTGGTCGAGGATGGAGATTGGTGGGTGGACGGCAATTTCAAGGAAACCGATCTTGAGCGTATCCGACCGGATCAACCGGTAACACTATCTGTGGATATGTATCCAGGAACCGAATTGAAGGGCACGGTCACGAGCATCGGTGCCGGGTCCGGCGCGGTGTTTTCGCTCTTGCCGCCGGAAAATGCCACCGGCAACTGGGTAAAGGTCACGCAGCGCTTTCCCGTGCGCATCCGGCTGGACGAGACGCCCGCCGACAAAACGCTGCAACTGCGTGTCGGTGCGAGTGTCACGGCGACCGTCGACACATCGGAACTGGATCGGCAGTAGCAATGTCTCACACCGCAGACATTCCAGAAGCCGGGGTCGCGCCGGTCGGTGCCGTTCGCTGGACGGTTGTTCTGGCTGTGGTGCTGACCGCAGTACTGGAGGTGCTGGATTCGACCATCGTCAATGTCGCCCTGCCGCATATGAAAGCGGCGTTCGGTATCACCAACGACCAGACGATCTGGATTCTGACCAGCTATATCGTCGCCTCGGTCGTTGTGATGCCACTAACCGGCTTTTTTGCGCGCCGTTTCGGCAGGCGGCGGTTGATCACCACCGCCATAATCGGTTTTGCAACCTTCTCGGCACTTTGCGGTATGTCCTGGAGTGTGGAAATCATCGTGATCTGCCGACTTGGCCAGGGTATTTTCGGAGCCTTTCTTATCCCGCTGTCGCAATCCATCCTCTTCGATAGCTTCCCACGGGAAAAGCGCGGCCAGGCAATGGCGCTTTTCGGGCTTGGCGTGGTGGTGGCACCAGTGCTCGGGCCGACTTTGGGCGCGATCCTCACCGAGTATTTTTCATGGCGGGCGGTCTTTTATGTGAACATGCCGGTTGCCGCCTTCGCGCTCTTCATGATGTCAGGCGAATTGAAGCGCGAGGATACAAAGAAAGTAACGATCGACTGGATCGGGCTTGCCCTGATGGTGGCAATGATCGGAGCCTTGCAACTGGTGCTGGACCAAGGCGAAACCCGCGATTGGTTCTCCTCGCCGCTGATCCAGGTCGCGGCGGTAGTCTCTGCCGCCTCGGGGTTCTTTTTTGTGGCGCGCGGCTGGGGCCTCAAAACCAATATCATAGACTTTTCGCTGCTGCATGATCGAAGCTTTGCCGCCGCGAATATGGCAATGATGGGCTTTGGGCTCGCCATGTTTGGCACCATTGCGATCCTGCCCTTGTTCGTACAGGGCCTGTTGGGTTATCCAGTTCTTGAGGCGGGATACCTGTTCATGCCACGTGGAATCGCGGCGGGGCTTTCGATGGTCATCACGGGTGCAGTTCTGGTGCGCCGGTTCGATCCCCGGTTCTTGGTTGCGCTGGGTCTGCTTCTGACCGGCACAGGCAATCTCGCGCTTGGCTGGCTCAATCTCAATGCCGGATTCTGGGATCTTGCACTGCCCGGCGTTGTATCAGGCCTGGGCATGGGGTTGTTTTTCGTTCCGATGTCCACGCTTGCGTTTCAAAGCATCGGCCCTGATCGTCAGGACGAGGCATCGGGCATCTATGGTGTGACTCGATCTATCGGTTCGTCGATCGGCATCGCAATCGTCGGTTGGCAGGTAGCAAGCCGGACACAGTTTCACTGGTCCAACCTGAGCGCCCATGTGACCGTTTTCAATCCAGATGTCTGGGCCTATCTGCACCATTTCGGGCATGACCCTTTGTCCACCGCTGGTGCCAGAGATCTGGCCGCGCAGGTTGCCGCACAATCAGCCATGCTTGCCTTTCAAGATGCCTTTTTGCTGACCGGTTGGGCTGCCTTCGCAATGCTGCCAGTGATTTTTATGATGCATCGCCCCTTAGGTACTTCGCAAACGACACCGGCTCACTAGACCGACAATTCAGGCCATCAGCCGTACCCGCCAACGGCGTTACAACAGGAGAGGATAAAATGAACCAAAACAACCAAATGCCACAAGTTCCAGTCAATATGACCCGTCACCTGAAGGCCGTTGGTATCGTCTTCATCGTTATCGGCATCCTCGCCGTCCTTCTCCCAGGTTTGGCGAGCTTTGCTGTTGAGCAAATGATTGCCTGGATGCTGGTCTTCTGGGGCGCGGCTGGTTGCGCGATGGCGTTTTCGTTACGTGGACATCCGGAATGGCGCGGTGCAGGACTTCTCTTTGTCCTGGTTCTGGCGTTGGGCATGGTTCTTGCCCTGTTTCCCGGTGCAGGCATTGCCACCCTGACGATGGTTCTTGTCGCCATCATTTTGGCCGAGGGAATACTCTCGGTGGCGCTCGGGTTGCGGCTGCGAGGACGGCTTCCGAAGAGTGGCTGGCTGATCTTCAGCGGCGCTTGCGGGATCGCGCTTGGCCTCATGGTTTTTTCCGGCTGGTCAGGCGCTAGAACCTGGCTGCTAGGGTTGATCGCCGGGCTGAATTTCCTGACAACCGGGGTTTCGTTGATCATGATATCCCGGATGGCCAGACGATGACTGAAATCCACAAGGGTGCCAAAAAGCCGACGGTTCAATGCCATATCTGCAAGCGCCAGTTCAGCCCCGCGCGGGTCAGGCCATGGATATCGGTCCGCCCCGGAGTGTCCGAACTGATCGCCGCCTCTGTGCCGGGCTGGGTGGACGGCAAGTCGATCTGCCGTGAGGATCTTGCTTCTTTCCGGTCGCAATATGTCGAAAAACTACTGGAAAACGAACGCGGTGAGTTGGGTGCGCTGGACCGCCAGGTGATCGAAAGTCTCGAGCGTGGCGAAGTCGTCTCTCGGAATCTGTTAGAGACTGTCGAAGAAAAGGCCAGTTTCGGCGAACGGACGGCGGATAAGGTCGCAACTTTCGGTGGCAGTTGGACCTTCATTATTGCTTTTGGCGTTGTCCTGACGCTTTGGATGACATTGAACATCGTCGGGATTTTCGCAAAGCCCTTTGACCCCTATCCCTTTATCCTTTTGAACCTCGTCCTATCTTCGCTGGCCGCGCTACAGGCCCCAGTGATAATGATGAGCCAGCGTCGGCAGGAAACGAAAGACCGCCTGCGTGCCGAGAATGACTATCTAGTGAACTTGAAGGCGGAACTGGAAATCCGCCAGCTCCACGAAAAAATCGACCATCAATTGGCCAAGCAATGGGAGAAGCTTGCCGAGATGCAGCAAATTCAGATCGAACTTCTGGAAGACCGAACAAATGGCTGATACTCGCGGACGGGCACTTTCGCCATTCGCGAACCGGGTTTTGTCGCATCCCACGGGCAAGATTGTTGCACCACTTCTGATTGCGTCTATCTCCATCGTCGTTCCGCGCGTGCAGCTTCAAAGGTGACATGGTCCACGTCAACGCTGACATCGCGTCGGCACCGAAAACGAACCTAGAGGATGCTGACCGGCATCCTTTCTACCCGATTTATGGTTGCAACGTATCTGTGGGCGCAGGGTAGAGCAAGAAGGCGACAGTGGGTGTCGGTCTGATCTCTGTTTTCCCTGCCGTTGCAGGTAGCCAGAACTTGAATGGCATCGTGGGTATTGCAGCGTCAGGCCGATGTGCTCTTGCGGCTCGGTCGGCCCGTTTAACCGGCAAACATTATGGTCACGCCGCGTGGCTCTCGCCCGTATCGGCGAAACCCGGATAGAGCGGTGGCAAGGCCTTAGGCGACCGCCCCTTGGCAAATCCGTTCGTCGCCCTTTCTGCGGCTTCGATATGGCGCAAGAAGGAACCTGCGTCCCATTCGCTTACGGTTCTTGAAGAAAATACCCGAGTTTCCAGGTCGCTCCAGCTTACCTTGAGTTCGGGAAACCTGTGCAGAATCAACTGTTCCTCGACTCCCGCATCCTGCGAAATTGCCCCGAGCCATCTGAGTGCTGCGGCATAGGATGCCTTCGCGTCATTGGCGGCACAGGCAGTTTCAACCTGCTTCAAGGCCGACCTCCGTGGGGCGAAAGCGGATGTTTTAATCGGATGCACCGGGCGTTTTGACGGACCGCCGCGATGCGTGCGATGCCACCAAAAGAAAACGGCGCAGGCCAAGATAGCTGTAACGGCGACCAGCAATGCGACGTTCCAGCCATAATTGCCGGAATTGCCAGAGTTACTGGCGACCGCCGCGGTATTGGCGACCGCTTCCGGTGCCTTTTGTGGGGTCGTTGCGGACGCAACCGGACCTTCCACGGAAATTGTTTCTGCGGGCAGTGTGGCCGTGCGCGCAGTTTCTGCTGCCGTGTCGAACCAGTCGACGGTCATCGCGGGCAGAGTGACCTGACCGCCGGTCAAGGGAACGACTGAATAGGTGAAGTCCCGCACCGCCGACGTACCATCAGGCGTATTGACCGACCCGGCTCTGGATTTATCCAGATAGATGCGCGCGCCATCGATCTGAGGCAAAGCAAGATCGGGCAATTGCGTCTCGGTCGCGCCGAGGGCCTGAATGCGGACATGTCGGGTCACCGCCTCACCCACACGGAATACAGGCAATTTCGGGTCCCATTCCGCGGTAAGTGAGACGGCTTTGGCGGGAAGGAACCAACCTGCCGCGGCTGAAGGATTCGCCTTGACTTCCAGCATCAGGGGCGCGGTGCGAACCGCCACCCTCCGACCAGGATTGAACATCTGGCCAAAGGGTGATCCGGCACTGCCAAAAGGTGATTGGTTGAAGAATTTGTCGAACGGGTTTTGCGGGAACGGGGATTTGGCCGCTGGGTCTTCTTCGGTTGCATTCAGGGTGAAGGGCGCGATGTCAATCGTCCCGCTTTTCTGCGGGCGGAGCAGATAGTCGCGCTCGATCACCGTAACGGGTTGGCCATTTGCAGTCATCTCGCTAACCCGATCATCGCCACGCTGCGCCAGAATATAGTCTGGGCTGTCGGGTGTCGAAATTGTACCGCCACGAAAGCCGGGGCCGGTCGAAATGCGAAGCGTCAGGGGGATTTCCTGCTGGACATAGTAACTACCAGAAGCCAGCGTAGCCGTAATCTTGGTGCTGCCCTGCGCTTGCTGATCGCCGGGCAGGTCCGACGCATCAACGACATCTAGACTGATCGGTTCGCTGGTCGCCTGCCCGGCTTTCAACACCGGAATCGTAAAATGACCCTTAGCGCGGGGGGCAAGCGACACAATCCATTCCACCGTGTCCGACCGATTGCCATTGATGATCCGGGTCTGCGAAGACTTGGACGTACCGAGAATGTCAAAATCGGCGTTCAGAGCCGAGACGTCCGGTGGCGCGGTCAGTTTCGTCGGATCAGCGCTGAGGGTCAGTTGGAACGTATCACCCATGGCCATCTTGTCGGAACTGATCCGGGCCGTCAGCCCGTCAGCCATGCAGGCGGTCGTCGCGGCGATCGTGGCCAGCAAAGCAAGTCCGGGAATTGATCGTCTGATCATGGTCGGCTCCTTACTGGCCTGCCGCGCTGAGACGGGAATAGTACTGGCGAATACGGGCACGCAGCAGGCCAGACGGATCATCGGGCACCGCGCGAAGCTGCTGTTCTGTGGCCTGATCCAACGGTTGAGCTGCACCTGGGGCGGTGGAGGCTTCATCGGTCTGATCGCCGGGTATGCCGTTTCCTGCCAATGCCTTGTCCATCATGTCTTTCAGGTCGTTCTGCGCCGCATCGGTGACATCACCGGCCTGCGCATCTTCGCGAGGCACCTTGCCCGTGCTGCCCGGCGTTGCCGCATTCGCGTCAGCTTGACCGTCGTTTGGCTCGCCAGGGCTTCCTGATTCAGCGCCAACCGATTGTGCCTTATCGGTCTGATCCTGCGCGGCTGTCGGACCGCCCTTTACGCTGCCTTGGGATTGTTCGCCGCCAGAACCACCGCTTTGCTGCGGCTCCTGCCCCGGTTTTGTCTGACCGGGTTGGCCACCTGTTTGATTTTTCTGGTCGGCACCCTGTTCGCCGGGCTGATCACCGCCCTTCTGGGACGTCTGCGACTGATCGGGTTGCGATCCGGCTTGGTCACTAGGTTTCTGATCCTTGTTCTGGTCGCCTGTCCGATTTGATCCATTGTCGGATTGTTGTTGGCTGTCTTTTGACTGCGACTGATCTTGGTTTTGGTTCTGATCCTTCTGTTTCGACTGTTCCTGCTGATCTTTTTGCTGCTGTTCTTGCTTTTTCTGATCAAGCAGTTTTGCCACCAGATCGCGGTTGAATCTGGCATCGGCGTCATTGGGGGCCATGGCCAGCGCCTTGTCATAGGCCGCAATCGCCTCTTCGAACTTGCCGGACCGGGCCAGCGCGTTGCCAAGATTATACCGCTCCGCCGGTGCAGATGGCTGATCTGGCAAGGATGCATAGACCTGTGCAGCGGCGTCAAACTCCCCTGCCCGGAAAAGCGCGCCAGCCTTGTGGTCAGGGTTACTGAACATGGACGCGGCAGTGGCAAAATCACCCTTGTCAAAAGCGCGTTGGCCCTGCTGGTCGGGTGTTTTCCAAAGACCGCTCCAGCCTTCGGCTTGTGCCCCATCTGGCGCAAGGCCCAAACCAGCGAAAAGCAACGGCAGTGCGAAGAGAAGACCGCGTCTGAACGCAAAAGGCACCAGAAGGGCGGGAATTAGCAGCAATAGATAGCCTGTGTCGTACCAGCGGTCCGTCTTCAGACCGGATTGCCGTCCTGGCGCTGCCATATCTCCTGATGGTTCCGGCAGCAGCGCCGCGATGTCACTATTGTCCGGCGTCACCAACGAAAACTGCCCGCCGCCCGCCTGTGAAAGCTCGGTCAGTGCCGCAACATCCAGCTTTGCGGTGACGGTACTGCCATCCTGCGCACGGATTGACCTGCCTGCGGCAGTTTGCAGCTTGGCACCATCAGCTGTTCCCACCCCCAGAACGGAGAGTTGAAACCCTGCCTTGCGTGCCGCTTCGGCCGCTTGGCGACTGGCGGCCGGGTCATGCCCCGCATCGTCCGCGATCACAACGATCCGGCCCTTATCGGCACCGCCCCGCGACAGTAACCCCTGCGCCTCGGCAATCGCCAGATCAAGCCGGTTGCCGAGAACCGGCATGAGATTCGTTGATAGCTCGGGCAGCATCTGGCGGATGACCTCGCTGTCCGCCGTCAGCGGGGCCGCGACAAAGGGTCGGTCGGAATATATGACCAGCGCGACGTCACCGCCCTTGGCCTGATCGAGCATGTCGCGAAGCTTGTGCCCCGCCCGCGCAAGGCGGCTGGGCACCATGTCGGTTCCGTTCATGGATTGCGCCAGGCTGAGAACGATGACTGTCGGTTCCGAGCCGCCATAAACCGGTGTCGGCAGCTTTTGCCAAGTCGGCCCCGCCATGGCCAACACCGCAGCAATCAGCGCCGCCGCAAGCGATGCGACCCAGACCCGGTATCCAGGCGTTGCGGGACCAGTGACCGCGAGGTGGCGTAGCAGGTGACTATCGACCATGGTCGCCCACCCCCCCCTATCGGCATCGCTCATCCGCCGTAGCGCCAATGCAATGATCAGCGCCGCAGGGATTAGTGCAAACAGCCATTCGGGACGCAGGAAATGGAATGTGGAAGGGATCATATCGTGGCCTCATTTCGGGGGCGGCCAGAAAGGTGCCTCAACGATACGAAGGACAGCGCGAAAAGGCTGATGAGGCCGAGGGCAGCACCCAAAGGCCAGTAGAAAAGCGCGATAGACGGGCGAAGATAGAGAGGGTCGTCAGCGATCGGCTCCATCCGGTCGATCTCGTGGTAGATATCAGCAAGGCCAGCAAGGTTGGTGGCACGGAAGTACAGACCACCAGTTGTGGTTGCGATCTGGGTCAGGGTGGCTTCATCGAGGTCTTGTGACGGGTTCACGACCTGTTGACCAAACCCGGTATTCACCACCAACCGATCCGCACCGACGCCAATGGTGTAGATTTTGATACCAAGCTTTTTCGCCAACTCGGCGGCCGCTAACGGCGTCATCACCCCGGCATTGCTGGCACCGTCGGTCAAAAGAACCAGTACCCGTTCATTTGCCGGGCGATCCTTCAGCCGTTTCACGGCAATCGCGATGGCATCCCCAATAGCGGTTTCAGTACCGGTAAGACCGACCTGTGCCTGGTCGAGAAGGGCGCGCACGACATCACGGTCAAAGGTCAGCGGTGCCTGCAGATAGGCGCGGTCGGAAAAGAGGACGAGCCCGATCCGATCGCCCTGCCGCCGTTCGATGAAGTCATCGGCGGTTCGCTTGACGACGCCAAGCCGGGTGCTGACCTGGCCATCCATGGCGAAATCCTCGCGCCCCATACTGCCCGACAGGTCGATCGCCATCATGATGTCGCGGCCCTCGGCGGGCATCGGCACGGCGGGCCCCACCATTGCCGGGCGGGCAAGGGCTGTAACGAGAAGCAGCCAAATCGCCGACGTCGCAATCAGCCGCAGCCAGCTTTGCAGCGGCTTGCGTCCACCCGTCGTTCCCTGCCCACGCAACGTGGCAAAGAACGGAACCCGGAGCGCGCCATTGGCCGATTGCGGTATCGGCTTCAGGGCATAGCGGACCGCAAGCGGGGCGGGCAGGGCCAAAAAGGCAAGCGGCCAAAGAAAGGTGATCATGAATGCCTCCGAATCCAGGTTTCCGCCTCGGACAGGGCCATGCGCAGTTCCTGTGCCGCGTGGGGTGTGCCGGGCGGCGCATAAGGAGCATTGGCAAGAAGCTCGGCGACAGGCACTGAAAGGCCGTCTGGTCCCTGGCCAAGTTCAGCCACCCAGACCGGCCCGCTTGCAGCCGCAAATTTACGCGCCTCCGGGCCGCTGAGAACGACACGCCGCAAAAGGACGGCAAGGTCGGTCACGACATCCGGCGCGGCGGGCGCCCTGCTCAGGCGCGCCTTCAGCCCGTCAAGTTCGCGAAGCGCGGCGTAGCGGACAGTTCTTCGGCGGCGATACTCCAGAACCACAACCGTCAGAACCGTGATCGACCCCAGCGCGAGAAGCGCCCACCAGCCGGGCGCGAGCGGCCACCAGCCGATTGGTTCGGGCAGGCGGATATCATGCAGTTTCGCCAGTTCGGCCTGAATTTCGGGTGATAGCATCGTCATGCAGCATTCCTTCGCGACATATGATGCGGTCGCGCCAGCCGTTGCGGGCGCAAGAGCGCCTTCGGGTCTTCCGAGGTCGTGATGGAGTGCCAGACCATCCCTGCCTTGCGCGCAAGTGTTTCCAGCGCCAATTGTCGGTCGGTGAAGGCCTGGGCATGGCAATCGAGGTCGGCACGACCCATCTGACTGATCGCCAACACCGCCGCGCCATCGCTCAACCGACCGCCACGCGGTGGAAGTCGGGCGTCAAGCGGGTCGTGAACGAAGATCATCGTGACATGGGCGCGGTGGGAAAGGCGACGCAATTCGGTCTCCATACGCGGGCCATGATCGGCGAAATCACTGATGACAAAGGCCAGGGTTCCGGGTCGGCAGATGTGGCGCAGCTTGCGCAGGGCAATAGAAAGGAGAACTTCCTCGCCCAAGGGTTGATCTATTTGCGTTGCCTCGCTCGCCGCGTGAAGGAAGGCCAGCATGGCGATGCGGGTCCGTGCTGCCGGAAATTCCAGCAGCCCGGCCCGCGTGAGGATAAAGCCGCCGATCCGGTCGCCCCCATCAAGCCCAACCCAAGCCAGCATCGTGGCGATCTCGGCTGCCAGATGCGACTTGAACCTGACCTTCGTGCCAAATTGCATCATGCCCCGCATGTCCAGCAGCAAGTAGACTGGGCGTTCGCGTTCCTCATGAAACAGCTTTGTATGTACCTCATTGCTGCGCGCCGTCAGACGCCAGTCGATTGTGCGAAGGTCGTCACCCGGCTGATAGGCGCGGGATTCGGCATATTCCATGCCGCGGCCGTGAAAGACCGATCGGTTCGCGCCCCACATATGGGTGCTGACACGACCACCGGGCGCAAAGCCGGTTATGGCACGGTCGGGACGCGTGCGGATCAGATCAGCGGGGCTGATCTCTATGCCCTGCGCATAGTTTTTTGGGGCAATCATAATTTACCAACCCTCAGCTGACCGGAACCAGCGTGACCAGTTCATCGATCAGACTGTCCTTGGTGATGCCGTCGGCCTCGGCCTCGAAAGTCAGGATCAGACGGTGGCGCAACACGTCATGGATCACCGCCTGCACATCGAGTGGCGTCGCAAAATCAGACCCGCGCATCCAGGCGTGAACCCGGCAGCAACGGTCAAGCGCGATGGTGCCGCGCGGGCTGGCACCGAACGCGATCTTGTCGGCGAGGCTGGCACCGAAACCTTGCGCATTGCGGGTCGCGAAGACGAGTTGCAGCATGTAATTTTCCAGCGCTTCCGAAACATGGACGCCCAGCGCCTCTCGTCGCGCTGCATGAATCATCGCCTCGGTCACGATGGCTTTGGGGGCTTTCGTCTCACCCAACGCTTCGCCGCGCACGATTTTCAGGATCATCCGTTCGGCAGCAGGGTCGGGATAGCCGATGCGAAGATGCATGATGAACCGATCAAGCTGCGCCTCGGGCAAGGGATACGTACCCTCCTGTTCGATCGGGTTTTGGGTCGCCATGACCATGAAAAGTTTCGGCAGCGCATAGGTCGTGCCACCAACGGTGATCTGTCGTTCGGCCATCGCCTCTAGCAGCGCCGATTGAACCTTTGCCGGTGCGCGGTTGATTTCGTCGGCCAGGATCAGGCTATGAAAAAGCGGGCCACGCTGGAAAGTGAAGGTGCCATGTTCGGGGCGGTAGACTTCGGTCCCGGTCAGGTCTCCGGGCAACAGATCGGGGGTAAACTGGATACGCTTTTCATCGCAGTCGATAGCCTGCGACAGCGTTGAAATGGCTTTGGTCTTGGCCAGACCGGGGGCCCCTTCGACAAGGATGTGCCCGTCGGCGAAGAGAGCCAGCATCAATCGCTCGACAAAGCTCGACTGCCCGACGATCGCGGCATTGAGATGATCGCGCAGCAGGCTCACCGTCTGGTTGATCCGCGCATTGTTCGGCTGGGATTGGATGTTCATCATGTCCTCGGAAAACGATGGGGTTCAGTGAATATCGACACCCCTGCGCGAAGACCCAGCAAGGGAACTGGGGGGTGCCGCCGTGGTGGCGTTGAACCCATGGGCTTCGCGCAGAGGGCGAAATCCACGGCCTCCCTCGCCAGGAAAAGCCGTGGAATGAGTGGTGACATTGGCAATCAGATTTTTCCCTGCGCCGGGATCGAGTCGATTCCGAAAGTCCGCACAACGATCGAGTCCTCGATCGATTTCAGCGCGAGATTGGCATCGAAGTAGTTCTTGCCATCGATCAGCTCGGCAGCTTTCTTGAGGCTCTCCATGCTGGCAGTTTCAGGAAGCATTGCGGCTGAGATGTTCAAATCGACGGCAGCGACACGCAGAACCTCGATCGCCTTGTTCTTGTCACCGGTCTGCATCAGGCCCGTTGCCTTCTCCAGCGCAGCTTCATTTTCCTTGGTCGCGGTGTATGTGTCGGTCAGAGCCATCGACATGTCGAAGGGCAGATATTCACGTTTCGCATCCGCCTTTTCGGTATCTGCCACCAATAATGCCTTGATATCGACTTCACCCTGGGTCAGGGCCTTGGTTGCCTCGGCGATGTCGGCCTTGGCCATATCAATGTTATTGTCGAAAAGAGCCATGCGCGCGGCATGAACATGTTTGACCGTCACCACCGCTTCGTCAGCGATCTTGAGCATCTCTTCCTGGGTGGCGTAGCCTACTTTTGCAGTCACAGCCGTCTCGGTTGCTGCGGCATTGGCTGCAAAGCCACCGAATGAAGTTGTCGCCATCAAGCCAACAAGAGCGGCCACAACGAATTTGTTGGAGCGTTTCATGAAAGAATTCCTTTTCAGATTGCATTTCGATAGATGCAGTCTGCAAGGAATTCCTGTCCCGCAATTCTTGCCAGTATTACATTTTTGACAAAATCGGATGGCAGCCGCGTTCTTGGTGTGAAAATTCGGACTGAAACGAGCCCGCAAAAAACCACGGCGGAACCATGTTCCGCCGTGGTTTTGGATCAGGTTGTTGTTGTGATTACGACATCAGCACCATTTCCGCTTCCTGCTTCATCCCGTCATGGTCCTTGCCGCCGTTCAGGATATCAGACAGTCGACCAAGCTGTTCCAGTGTCAGTTTTTCGGGATTCTTGACTTCAACGCCGATGGCTTTCAGATCGTTGACGACAATCGCCGCCATTTCATGCCCCGCCGGAAACTGCTTGACCGTTTTCATCGCCATCGCATCTTCATGGCTGGCGTTGAGAATTTGCTCGATCTCGACCTTCTGCTTGTCAGCGCCCTTTTCCTTGGTCGTCAGAATGCCGTTGATTTCGCTCAACTGCGCGTAGGTCAGCGTGTTGAAATCAGGCGTCGGGATACCGAGTTCGGCGAAGTCGAGTTTGATGGTCTTGTCCATTTCGGTGAACTGGTTGCCCATGGCAAAGCTGGCACTGCCTGCAAGCATTGTCGCAGTGGCTGCAACGAGGGCGAATTTCGAGACGTTCGAGAAGTTTTTCATGATCTGTGTTCCCTTGGTTTGATGTGTGTGACGATATCCGTCATGGCATCTATGAACCCGTTCGTTGCCGTCAGATTTTCGGAAACTTTACAATTTCATCAAATATCGTCGTGCCGGTCGAAACGCGGAAATGTCAGCGTCACTTTCAAACCAGGGTCATTGTCACCCAGTGAAATGGAAATGCCGTGTCTCTCGGCAATCGCCTTGACCAGGGCCAGACCAAGACCGCTGCCACTCGTCGTCCGGCTTATGTCCAGACGGTAGAACGGATCAAACACCTTGGCGCGTTCGGATATGGGTATTCCGGGACCAGTATCCGAAACTTCCAGTATCCTGTGTCCTGCGTTATCCCTGAGAGACAGGGCTATCGCATTTCCTGTCGGCCCATAATTGATGGCGTTCTGGATCAGATTGACCAGCATCTGCCGCAACATGCGTTCATCGCCAAGCACCGGCAAGACAGGCTCTTCGGGCGGGCGAGCGGACAGTTTCTGACCGCGTTCCTCGGCCATCGGTTCAAATGTTTCTGCCAGATCGGTAATCAACGGGAAAAGCGCAACAGGTCTGAACGCCGTTTTGCTGGCCGTCGACTCAATCCGCGAGATATTCAAAATGGTCTCGAATATGGCGTTCAGCCGGGTCAGTTCGTTTTCGGTATCGTCAATGGCTTCGGTAGCCTCGTCGTCATCGCCCACCTTGGACCGGATGATCTGAAGCGACAGGAAGGCACGCGACAATGGTGTTTTTAGATCATGCGCAATTGCAGCAGCGGTTGCCTTGGTCGAAATCATCAGGCTCGACAAGCGTTCCAGATGCGCGTTGACGCGGCGCGAAATGCGGTCGATCTGGTCGTTTTCGCTGGACACCGGCAAGAGTATTCCGGTTTCTCCTTGTGAAATTCTGTCCAGCGTCATGTCAAGCATTTCGAGCTTTCGCAGGCTTTTGCGGCTGGCGATATATCCGATCAGCAAAATCGCCGCCCCTGCAACCAGCCCGGCCAACACAAGTGTCAGGATAAGCTGGCGCTCTGTGGCTGTGACCAGTGACAGATCGTGGCCGATAACCAGCGTGATCTCGTCGATCAGGGTGGTGTTGACATAGAA
>JBATDH010000365.1:0-3174 GCA_049663365.1 Albidovulum sp.
GGCCCGCCACAGGGTCGAAACAGTCGCTGTATCGGATCAGTATTGGCCGGAACCCGTGCTGTCGCGACCAGATTTCCGCGCTGGTTCATCGGTTGATTCCACTTCGTCATCCAGCACATCGTCGTCGCCGGGGGAGGCCGCCTGACGGGCGCGGTCGTCGAGGTACTGATCGAATTCGGCCTTGTCCTTGCTGTCGCGCAGGCGCTTCAGGAAAGCTTCGAATTCGTCCTGTTCGCGGGCGAGCCGGTCCAGCGTATCGGCCTTGTAGGCGTCAAAGGCCGAGTTGCCGGAAGAATGGAAACGACCCCGGCGCGAGGACATGCGGCACATACGGGAATGGGCATTTTTCTGGCTGCCCCGGCCACAGGAATTGGCGAACATGCGTTTGCTCCAGATCATATAGGCAAGAAGGGCGAGACCGACCGGCCAGAAAAAGATGAAGCCCAGCACCATGGCCGCGATCCAGGCACCTTTGCCGCGATCGTCGAGCCAGCTTTCAGCCCGTCCGGGCCAGGCGGCGATAGTGGACATTGCGTAACCTCCGTTTGTGTATGTGAACACTCTTCACATTACCAAGATCGGGTGTCGTCGGCCTTGCGTCAAGGGGGATGTTAAAGAATTTTACATAGAGGCGGGAGTGCGCGAATTTATTCCGTAAATTCAGCCAATTGCGCGCCGGTCAATTTCAACAAATCTGCCGGTGCAATGGCAAAAATGTGCCGTGGCGTGCCTGCGGCGGCAAAAATACGCTCAAAATCCAGCAATCGCGGGTCGAAAAAGCTCGCAACTGGCGTCACATGTCCGACGGGGGCGACACCACCGATGGCAAATCCGGTTTCCGTCCGGATCTGATCGGCATCGGCCTTGCCAAGGGGTTGCCCGGCGACGGCGCTGGCGCGCTCGACGCTGACGCGGTTGCCGCCTGCGGTGATGAACAGAACCACATGTCCGCTTTTCTCGCCGCGAAAGATGATCGACTTGGCGATCTGATCGGGGATGCAACCCGCCGCATCGGCGGCCTGCTGGGCTGTCCGTGTTTCGGCCGCCATCTCAAGTATCTCGATGGCCAGCCCCGCCGTTGCCAGCGCCCGTTCGACGCGTTTCATGCTCTTGCTCATCCGTTCCCCCTGCTGGCGCTTCCGCTGCGGCCCCAATTAGCAATGCCGCGCGGGAACAATCAATTCCGAACCCTGCGAATTCGGACCGCCCGGCGTCACCGGTTATTGACGCGGGCCAAGGCACCGATACTGTCGGCACATGAAATTCGCATCCCGGCTGACCCGCTGCCCCATTCCCTATGAGGTGGAACGTATCCATGACCCGCGCGCGCGATTTGCCGCGCTGGCACCGGAAATGCGGGCGCTGCTGGAAGGGGCTGCGGGGTGCAGCCCCTATCTTGCCGGGCTGATGATGCGCGAAGCCGACTGGCTGGAGACGGCGCTGGGTGCAAGCCCGGAAGGAGCCATGGCCGAGGTTGTCGAAGGACTGAATGGCACCACCGCTGACGCACTGGCCCCGGCGCTGCGCATCGCCAAGGCGCGGGTGGCGCTGCTGGCGGGGCTGGCCGATCTTGGCGGGGTCTGGACGCTCGAAGAGGTCACCGGTGCCTTGACCGGGCTTGCCGACAAGGCCGTCGATACCTCTTTGCGCGTGCTGGTGGCCGAGGAAATCCGCCGCGGCAAAATTCCCGGTGCGGTTCGGGAAGATGCGGCAACAGCCGCTGGCGTCTCGGCCCTGGCGATGGGCAAGATGGGGGCGCATGAACTGAACTATTCATCCGATATCGACCTTATCTGTCTGTTCGATGAAACCCGCTTTGATCCAGCCGACGTCCAGGATGCGCGCGCATCTTTCATCAAGGTCATCCGCCGGATGACCGGGCTTTTGTCGGACCTGACCGCCGACGGCTATGTGTTTCGCACCGATCTGCGGTTGCGCCCCGATGCCTCGGTGACGCCGGTCTGCATTTCCATGGCCGCCGCCGAACAATATTACGAGGCGCAAGGCCGCACCTGGGAACGCGGCGCTTTCATCAAGGCGCGCTCAGCGGCGGGTGACATCGCGGCGGGCGAGCGGTTTTTGACCACGCTCACCCCCTTTGTCTGGCGCCGCCATCTCGATTTTGCCGCGATCGAGGATGCCTATGACATGCGTCTGCGCATCCGCGACCACAAACGTCTGCACGGCAAGGTGGTTCTGGAGGGCCACAACATGAAACTCGGCTATGGCGGCATCCGCGAGATCGAGTTTTTTACCCAGACCCGCCAGTTGATCGCGGGCGGGCGTGATGCCGATCTGCGCCAGCGCGGCACGGTTGCGGCGCTGGCGGCGCTGGCGGAAAAAGGCTGGGTGGATCCGGTCGATGCCACTGAACTGACCACGCTTTACCGCGCCCACCGCGAGGTAGAGCACCGCCTGCAAATGATCGCCGACGCCCAGACCCATGATCTGCCCACCACGCCCGACGGTTTTGACCGGCTGGCCCGCATGATGGGGATCGGCGATACGGAAAGCCTGCGCCGCGAAATCCGTGACCGCATCGCCCGTGTCGCTGATCTGACCGAAGCATTCTTTGCCCCCGGCGAGATCGCCAATACCCCGCAGATCAGCCGCGAGGATCAAGAGGTTGTCGATGGCTGGCGATCCTACCCGGCGCTCAGGTCGCAGCGCGCGACCGCGATCTTCAAGCGCGTCCAGCCGCAAATCCTGACCCTTCTCGACCGCGCTGCCAACCGATCCGAGGCATTGCGCCAGTTTGACGGATTTCTGGCCGGGCTGCCGGCAGGGGTTCAGCTTTTTTCGCTGTTCGAGGCTAACCCCCAGCTTGTCGAGCTTATTGTCGATATCTGCGCCACCGCCCCCAGTCTGGCCAATTACCTGTCACGCAATGCCGACGTTCTGGATGCAGTGATCGGGGGCGATTTCTTTGCACCCTGGCCGGGTGTCGGCACCCTGACCAGAGCATTGACCGACCGACTATCGGTGATTGATGACTATGAAGGCAAACTGACTGCCACCCGCACCTGGATGAAGGAATGGCATTTCCGCATCGGTGTGCATCTATTGCGCGGCCTGACCGATGCGGCCGCTGCCGGGCGCGAATATGCCGACCTGGCCGAGGCCTGCGTGGCCGCGCTCTGGTCGCCTTGTGTGGCCGAGTTTTCACGCAAACAC
>JBATDH010000366.1:0-2545 GCA_049663365.1 Albidovulum sp.
CACGGTGCAGCCTGCCTCGGCCTCGCCCGCCGCCAGCGCGCGGGCATGGGTATCAAGGCCGGGATATCTGGGCAGTAGCGAGGGGTGGATGTTGAGCATTCGCCCGGCAAAACGGGTGACAAATTCCGCCGACAGAACCCGCATGAAACCGGCCAGGCAGAGGATATCGGGGCGGGCCGCCAGGATCGGTTTGATGAGTTCAGCCTCAAACCCGGCGCGGTCGCCCCTGAAGGCGCGGTGATCGACCGAGGCGGTGGCGATGCCCCTGGCTGCGGCGCGGGCCAGACCGGCGGCATCGGGGGCATTCGAGGCCACCAGCACCGGGCGGGCGGGATGATCGCCGGTCATGCTGTCGCACAGGGCCAGCATGTTCGAGCCACCCCCGGAAATCAGGATGGCCACCCGTTTCACAAAAGCTGCCCCCGGTAGCGAACCCCCTGCCCCTTGCCGATATGGCCGATGGCGAACACCTGTTCACCTGCCGCCTCCAGCAGGGATATGAGCGCCGGGGCGCGGTCGGGGGCCACCACGGCAATCATGCCGATGCCGGAATTGAAGGTTTTGAGCAGTTCGGGTTCGGACAGGCCGCCGGTTTCGGCCAGCCAGCGGAACACCGGCGGCAGTTGCCACGCGCCAAGGTCGATGTCGGCCCCCATCCCCTCGGGCAAAACGCGCGGCAGGTTTTCGGTCAGCCCGCCGCCGGTGATATGGGCCAGCGCATGTACCCCCCCGGCCCGGATCGCCGCCAGCGCCTGCGTCACATAAAGCCGGGTTGGTGCCAGAAGTTCTTCGCCAAGCGTCCCGGAACCGAAGGGCGCGGCAGATTGCCAGTCTAGGCCCGAAAGCTCCACCACCTTGCGCACCAGCGAATAGCCGTTGGAATGGACGCCGTTCGAGGCCAGCCCCAGCAGAATGTCACCGTCGCTGACCCCTTCGGGCAGGCTTTGGCCGCGTTCCATTGCCCCGACGGCAAAGCCCGCCAGATCGAAATCGCCGCCGTGATACATGCCGGGCATTTCCGCCGTCTCGCCGCCGACCAGTGCGCAACCCGACTGCGCGCAGCCGGTGGCGATGCCGTCGATGATGGCGGTGGCCTGATCCAGGTCGAGCTTGCCGGTGGCGAAGTAATCGAGGAAAAGCAGGGGTTCGGCCCCCTGACAGACCAGATCATTGACACACATCGCCACCAGGTCGATGCCGATGGTCGCCACATTGCCGGTATCAATGGCAATGCGCAGCTTGGTGCCGACCCCGTCGGTGGCGGCCACCAGAATCGGGTCCGTGTAGCCCGCGGCCTTCAGATCGAAAAGCGCGCCAAAGCCGCCAAGCCCCGACATGACCCCGGACCGCGCCGTCCGTTTCGCCGCCGGTTTGATCCGTTCGACAAGGGCGTTGCCGGCGTCGATATCAACCCCTGCATCGGCATAGGTCAGCCCGTTTTTCTGCTTGGTCATTCTTTTCCCCATCGGAACGGCTGGTATGGGTGGCGGTGTCGTTTGCTTTGCGGGTCACCGGGATGTCCGGCTTTGCGGAATTTGCCCCAATGGCGGGACTGCACCATCAGCTTTTGTTCCGGCGCGGCATACAGGATAAGATCGCCGACGACAACGCGGGCGCACGGGGTCGGGTGAATATTTCGCGCCGGGTATGATGTATTTTGACCCCGCCTGCCCGCCCCTTTCACTTGACCGACCGACCGATTGTGCTAGGCATGCCGCTGACCGGGCCTGTAGCTCAACTGGTCAGAGCAGGGCGCTCATAACGCCTTGGTTGGGGGTTCGAGTCCCTCCGGGCCTACCATCCCCGCAACACTCGTCGCGAATTCGTCGGCGGCATGACCCGGTTTCGCCGCCACATCGCAAGTGGACAGCAGCGCGTCTGAAAACTCATCTTCAGGGGGCGTTAACGGTATTGTCATGGCACCATCGCTGATTTTCTGGTCTGGGTCGCTTGGCAATAGGGTAAGAGTTTGCCGTTGCGCTGAGGCGTATCTGCGCTTATTCAGGGGCCGTTGCGGGTGTAGCTCAATGGTAGAGCAGCAGCTTCCCAAGCTGAATACGAGGGTTCGATTCCCTTCACCCGCTCCAATTCCCCCTTTGGGCTGGCCCGCTGCTGCCCGGTCGGATATGCAGCATTCAATTATCATGACAGGAGAGAGAAATGTCAGCCATTACCCGTCTGGAAACCGGTGCGCGCATGAGCGGGGCGGTGATACATAACGGCGTTGTCCATCTTGCCGGACAAGTCGGCAATCCCGGTGAATCGGTGACCGAGCAGACCCGCAGTTGTCTGGCCAGCGTTGAACGGCTGCTGGCGCTGGCCGGATCGGACAAACACCATATCCTGCGCGCCGAGATCTGGATGGCGGATATGGCCGATTTTGGCGAAATGAATGCGGTCTGGGATGCCTGGGTTCCGGCAGGTGCGGCCCCGGCGCGGGCCACCGGCGAATCCAAGCTGGCCACGCCGGACTATCTGGTCGAAATCATTGTGCCGGCAGCCCAGAAATAACGCCGGGGTCGCGGCCCGGTTACAGGGCCGCGAC
>JBATDH010000367.1:0-20226 GCA_049663365.1 Albidovulum sp.
AAAACCGACCCTGAACTGCCGGTGATCTTGCTGACTGGCGAAGCCGATGTTCCGATGGCGGTGAAAGGCATGGCCGGGGGGGCGTTTGATTTTCTTGAAAAGCCCTGCAAACCGGCCAATCTTCTGGCGATCGTCGGCAAGGCGCTCAAGACCCGCGAGCTCGTGCTGGAAAACCGGTTGCTCAAACGGGAAATCCGCCGCGGCGATGCAGCATCGCGGATGCTTGTGGGCACGTCGGCGCTTGCTGAACAGATGCGCGAGGCGGCGCGCACGGCGGCGCGCAGTTCTGCAGAGGTGTTGATCACCGGACCGGCTGGTGCGGGTACGGCCAAGGTGGCCGAGGTCATTCACCTGCTGTCGGCGGCGGCAATGCGACCGTTTCAGAAAATTCCGGCAGTGACCGCCACGCCCGAGGTTTTGGCGGCTTCCTTTGAACGGGCCGACGGTGGCTCGATCTTTCTCGATGAAGTGGCGTCGCTGGCGGATGGGGCGCAATTCGCCTTTATCGACCTTTTGGAGGCAAATGCAGGTGTCCGCGTCATTGCCGGCACTTACCGGGATCTGGTCCGGGATGCTGGGGAAGGGCGGTTCAACACGGATCTTTTTTACAAGCTTGATGTCATCCGCGTACGCATCCCGTCGCTCCGCGAACGCCCCGAAGATATTCCTGTGCTTTTTCGCCATTACGTCGCACTGGCCTGCGAACAATCGGACCTTCCGGTGCCTGAGATCACCACCGATGTCTTGGCGCGCCTCTTGGCCGAGGACTGGCCCGGAAACGCGCGCGCATTGATGAACGCCGCCATGCGGTTCGCCATGGGCCTCGATGAACCGCAGGAAAGGGTTTCCACCCCCGGTCTGGCGAGCCAGATGGCCCAGGTTGAAAGGTCGCTTTTGACCGACGCGCTGCAACGTCATCATGGCAACGCAACAGAGGCCGCCTCAGCCCTTCAATTGCCACGAAAGACCTTTTACGACAAACTCGCCCGGCACAGGATACGACCGGAAGATTACCGCGACTAGTGTGCGGGTTTTCGCACAGATGGCCCGCCTGGCTGTGTGGATTTCCGCCGGAGACGTTTCATCGCGTTGATTGTGCCGCTCTAGTGCATTGATATAAAACATATAAATATCGGATTTGCCGTCCGAAAGAAAACTGTTGCCCCGGATGGGCTGAGAGGCTTTGCTAACCACAGTCGCCGAATTGCGGCGCGTTTGATTTTTTACTCTCGGGAGGAGGAACCATGAAAAATATAGCCACCACAATGACCGCCCTTGCACTGGTGATGTCGGCCAGCGCCGCGCTGGCGACACCGGGCTGCGACAACGGTGAAATCGTCATGAAATTCGCCCATGTCACCAATGCCGACAAACACCCCAAGGGCATCGCCGCCAGCCTGTTTGCCGAAAGGGTGAACACCGAAATGGACGGCAAGGCCTGCATGGAGGTCTATCCGAACTCCACGCTTTATGACGATGACGCCGTGTTGGAGGCAATGCTTCAGGGTGATGTGCAATTCGCCGCCCCGTCGCTGTCGAAATTCGAAGCCTTCACCAAGCAGTTCCAGATTTTCGATCTGCCGTTCATGTTCAAGAACATCGCCGCTGTCGATGCCTTCCAGAATTCCGACACCGGCAAGGCGATGAAGGAATCGATGATGCGCCGGGGGCTTGTCGGCCTGGAGTTCTGGCACAACGGGCTCAAGCAGTTTTCGGCCAATGTGCCGCTGGTACACCCCTCGGACGCCAAGGGTCTGAAATTCCGGGTTCAGCCCTCTGACGTGATCGTTGCCCAGATGGAGGCGCTTGGCGCCTCGCCGCAGCCGATGGCATTTGCCGAGGTTTACGGCGCACTCCAGACCAAGGTCGTCGACGGGCAGGAAAACACCTGGTCCAACATCTATGGCCAGAAGTTTTACGAAGTGCAGGACGGCACCACTGAAACCAACCACGGTGTGCTCGATTACCTGGTCGTCGCGTCGGTCGACTGGATGGATAGCCTGCCCGAAGATGTGCGCACTCAGGTGACGACCATCCTCAACGAAGTCACCGTCGCCCGTAACGCCGCCGTGGGCGAGGTCGATGCGGCGGCACGTCAAGCGGTGCTGGATGCCGGTGGTGTGATCCGGGAACTGACGCCGGAAGAGCGGCAGGAATGGGTCGATGCGATGAAGCCGGTCTGGGACAAGTTCAAGGACGGTGTTGGTCAGGAAAATATCGACGCGGCACAGGCATTTAACGCCGCGAACTAAGGCAAAAAGACGGGCGGCGTGGAACCCCGCGCCGCCCGAACCGCATCGGGGGATGGGACATGTCGGCAAAGTATGAACCGGCCACGGGCCTGGGACGGGTGATCAACAGCCTTGAGGAAAGCGCCATCGCGATCATTCTGGGTCTGATGACGCTGATCACCTTCTGGAATGTTGTCGAGCGCAAGATATTCAACAGCGGCCTGATCTGGGGGCTGGAAACCACGTCGGCGCTTTTTGCCTGGCTGGTGCTTTTCGGAATGTCCTATGCCGTCAAGGTCACCGCCCATCTTGGCGTCGATGCCGTCTTGAACATCGTGCCGCCGCGCGGGCGCCGGGTGCTGGCGCTGGTTTCGGCGGCTTTTTGTCTGATCTATGCCTTCTTGCTCTTGAAAGGCGCCTGGGACTACTGGGCTCCCTTCGCCGGGTTCGAGCAGACCGGTGGGCGCTGGTTTCCCGACGGCTTCATCAAGACCCGCGACCAGGCGTGGTATGAAACCGACTATATTCCCATGCCGGACTTCCTGCGCTTTATCGAGGCCATGTTCAATCAGGGCGAGGCTTACGAAAAATTGCCCCGCTTCATTCCCTATGCGATCCTGCCCATCGGCTGCGCGTTGCTGCTTTTCCGTCTCGTCCAGGCGACCTGGGCGATTGTGAAAGGCAGCCGCGACAGTCTGATCGTCAGTCATGAGGCCGAAGAGGCCGTCGCCGATGTCCGCCACTTGAACTTCGAGGAGTAAGAGGATGGAAGTACTTCTGCTTTTCGTGATGATTGTCGGTTTGATGTTGGTTGGCGTGCCGATTGCCATCGCGCTCGGCCTGTCCTCGACGATCTTTCTGCTGATGTTTTCCGATACCTCGCTCGCCTCGATTGCCCAGACGCTTTACAATGCGATGGACGGGCATCCGACATTGCTGGCGATCCCGTTTTTCATTCTCGCGTCGACTTTCATGTCAACCGGCGGGGTTGCCCGGCGGATCATCCGGTTTTCGATTGCCTGCGTGGGGCACTTGCCCGGCGGTCTGGCCATCGCCGGGGTCTTTGCCTGCATGATGTTTGCAGCCCTTTCCGGGTCGTCGCCGGCAACGGTTGTCGCCATCGGTTCCATCGTCATCGCGGCGATGCGGCAGGTCGGCTATTCCAAGGATTTCGCCGCCGGTGTGATTTGTAACGCGGGCACCCTCGGCATCCTGATCCCACCCTCGATCGTGATGGTCGTCTACGCCTCGGCCACCGATGTCTCGGTCGGTCGGATGTTTCTGGCGGGCGTCTTTCCCGGCCTTCTGGCGGGTTTCATGCTGATGGGCACGATCCTGATCATCGCCGTTGCCAAGAAAATGCCCAAGGGCGAATGGTTGGGCTGGGGCGAGATCGCCGACAGCTTTGGCGATGCTTTCTGGGGCCTGATGCTGATTGTGATCATCATGGTCGGGCTTTACGGCATCCCCGGCCTCACCAACGCCATCTTCACCCCGACCGAGGCCGCCGCCGTGGCCGCTGTCTGGGCCTTTATCGTGGCCACTTTCATCTACCGCGATATGGGACCACTGGCCAAAGACGGTGGCAACCTGACACTGTTGCAAAGGCCCGTTGCCCTCGTCACCGCCTTTTTCCACGCCGACACCAAGGCGACACTGTTCGAGGCGGGCAAGCTGACCGTCACGCTGATGTTCATCATCGCCAATGCGCTGATCCTGAAACATGTGCTGACCGACGAACAAATCCCCCAGCAAATCGCCGGGGCCATGCTCGAGGCGGGCTTTGGCAAGATCATGTTCCTGATCGTGGTCAACGTCATCTTGCTGATCGGCGGTCAGTTCATGGAACCCTCGGGGTTGATCCTGATCGTGGCGCCTCTGGTGTTTCCGGTCGCTATCAGCCTTGGGGTCGATCCGATCCATCTGGGCATCATCATGGTGGTGAACATGGAGATCGGCATGATCACGCCGCCGGTTGGCCTTAACCTCTTCGTCACCTCGGGCGTGGCGGGCATGTCGATGATGCGGGTGGTGCGGGCCGCCCTGCCTTTTCTGGCCGTGCTCTTTGTCTTCCTGATCATCGTGACCTATGTGCCGATCCTGTCGACCTGGTTGCCCACACTTGTCATGGGGCCGGAAGTGATCGTGAAGTAAGCAGCCTTTTTTCCTCGAATTGTCCCACCGCGCGCCCCGCGCAGATCATTACCCATGTGGAGCGGGATGTGTCTGACGGGAAAAAACTTTCACTCTGGATTGACTCGACGGCGAATTTGGACGGAGAGTGTAACATTGGACTCGGCCCGAATACCGGGCCAAGCGAGAAACGGGTGAGGGAAAGTTATGCTGAAATTACCGATGTGGAAATCCGCCTTGATCGGATCAACGACGGCGGCTGCACTGGCATTGTGCCCGATTGCAGGCAGTGCCCAGGAATCGAATGACCCCATCAAGATCGCGCTGTTCGATTGGACCAGCGTCAATATCAATGCAAAGGTTCTGGGCGGCATTCTTGAAAGACTGGGATACACCGTTGAATACCCGACGGGCGACTATCTTTCGAGCCTGACCACCAGTCTGACCAATGGCGATGTCACCATCGGCGTCGAATATTGGGATACCACGGCGGGCGAGGCGATGGCCGCCTCCGAAGCGACCGGCCAAACCGAGCGTTTGGGCGAGCTTGGACCGAAGGCCAAGGAAGAATGGTGGTATCCTCTCTACATGAAGGACAAATGCCCCGGCCTGCCCAATTGGGAGGCGCTGAAGGATCCGGCCTGTGCAGAGGCGTTCTCGGTGCCCGAAACCGCACCCAACGGTCGCTATCTGGGTGGTCCGGTGACATGGGAAGGTTTTGACGACGAACGTGTTGCGGCGCTGGGCCTGCCGTTCACGGTAATCCATGCCGGGACCGATGCCGCCATGTTCGCCGAACTGGATTCTGCGTATCAGAGAAAGGCCCCGATCATGCTCTGGGTCTACTCGCCGCATTGGGCACCGGCCAAATATGAAGGTGAATGGGTCGAATTTCCGGAATATTCCGATGCCTGCTATTCTGACCCCAGTGTCGGTATCAATCCGGACATGGCCTATGACTGCGGCAAGCCACACGGCGATATCTGGAAATTCGCCTGGGCGGGCATGAAGGACAAATGGCCTGTCGCCTATAAGGTCGCCAAGGCCTATCAGATCGAAACCGCCGATCTCAATGCGATGTCGGGTGAAGTCGATCTTGACGGCAAGTCCATCGAAGAGGTGGCCGCGGCCTGGGTCGACGCCAATGAGGCCAAGTGGAGAGCCTGGGCCGAATAAGTGGGAACGGCAAACAGCGTGAAACAAAGTTCAGCTCCGGGCGCGGTGACTCCGCGCCCGGTTAAACTCAGTTGCAAAAACCTTTGGAAGGTTTTCGGGCCCGGCGCGGCCCAGTTCTTGCGCGACCATGACGGTCGCCCAAGCGCAGGCGCCCTGGAAGGGGCCCATCTGATCGCAGCCGTTCGCGATGCCAGCCTTGAGGTACGCGAAGGCGAAATATTTATCGTCATGGGCCTTTCGGGTTCCGGTAAATCGACTCTGGTAAGGTGCCTGTCGCGGCTGATCGAACCCACCGCCGGCGAATTGACATTTGACGGGCGGGATTTGCTGACGGCAAGCGAGGCCGAGCTGATCGACATCCGACGCCACAAGATGGGCATGGTGTTTCAGCATTTCGCATTGCTGCCGCATCTCAGCGTATTGGAGAATGTGGCCTTCCCGCTGTTCATTCAGGGCATCGGACGGGCGCAGCGCGAAAAAAGAGCGCAGGACATGATTGATCTGGTCGGGCTGGACGGGCGCGAACGCCATTTCCCGGCGCAGCTTTCCGGTGGCCAGCAGCAGCGGGTGGGTATCGCCCGGTCTTTGGCGGTTGAACCGGAAATCTGGTTTCTGGACGAACCTTTTTCGGCACTCGACCCGTTGATCCGCAAGGAAATGCAGACGGAATTGATGCGGCTTCAAAATGTGCTGAGAAAGACCATCGTTTTCATCACCCATGATTTCGATGAGGCGATCCGACTGGCCGACAGGATTGCCATCATGAAGGATGGCGAGATCATCCAGATCGGTACGCCCGAAGAGCTGGTCAGCCATCCCGCCACCGAATATGTGGCCGAATTCACCCGCGATGTGAACCGGGCCAAGGTTCTGTCGGCAAAAAGCGTGATGGGCGCGGCCAGTGTTGCCGCCGCCGATTTCACCAGCATCAAGGCCAAGGCAAAGATAGCCGACTTCGCGGCGGATATCGTGGATTCGCCCCGCCCGTTTGCGGTGATCGACGATCAGGGCACGATCATTGGCGAAGTAAACCCGCGTACTGTCATCGACTTGCTGTCCGGGAAAGACTGGGAAGCAAGCCAATGACTGAAGCCACGACGCCGTCCGTTGGCCCGGTTGCCATTCCCCGCCTGTTGGGAAAATGGCTTGTTCCGGCGGCTGTCGTGCTGGCGGTTATGATCTGGATGTTCGGATCGTTATGGCCCGCTTTGATCGACTATCCCATTCGCGCGGTCATCCCGTTCAAGGATGCCGTCGGCGCCGCCATGAACTGGTTAAAGAATAATTTCACCTGGGCGACGAGATCCCTCTCGGCAGTAGTTGATGTTCCGCTTCGGTTTGCCTTCGATCTTCTGTCAAAAGGTTTCAAGATCGGCTACGGCGATGAGGCCGTCTACCTGCCGCGGCTGTCCTGGCTGGGTGTGACACTGGTCATGGGCTGGCTCGGCTACATTTACGGCGGCATCCGGCTGGCGCTATTGTGTGGGGTCGGATTTCTGGCCCTGGCGGTGTTCAAACTCTGGGACAACGCCATGCTGACGCTGGCGCTGATCATCATTTGTGTGCCGTTTTGCGTGACAACCGGCCTGCTGATCGGAATCTGGGGGCATTTTTCGCCACGCTGGAACCGCTGGATCATTTCTCCTGCGTTGGATTTGATGCAGACTATTCCGACCTTCGCCTATCTCATTCCGATGCTTCTGCTTTACGGCGCCAGCCCGGTATCGGCCTTGCTGGCCACCGGGCTTTTCGCGACCCCGCCGATGGTGAGGGCAACCGTTCTCGGGCTTGCCAAAGTGCCGCAAGAGATCAAGGATTTCGCCGATATGGCCGGGTGCACGCGGCGGCAAAAGCTGTGGCGGGTGCTTGTGCCTTCGGCCAAGCCGTCGCTGATGATTGGCGTCAATCAGGTGATCATGCTGGCGCTGAACATGGTCATCATCTCCTCCATGATCGGGGCAGGGGGTCTGGGCTATGATGTGTTGCTTGCGCTTCGGCGATTGAATGTCGGGCAGGCAATGGAGGCCGGTTTGGGCATTGTGGTGATTGCCATTGTGCTTGATCGGCTGAGCCAGGCAATTGCCCGCAAACGCCCGGATGCCGACATCCCTGCGGGGTTCTTTCGCCGCTACCAGAACCTGTTCATCGTCTTGATCATTCTGGCTGCAACGACCGTGATGGGCCTGTTCGTCCCGTCCCTGAACCGGTTGCCGGATGCGGCGACGATGACAAGTGAAACCTATTGGAAGGTTGGCGTCGACTGGATCGTGGTCAACTGGTTCGACGCGATCGAGACGGTCCGGGTCTTTGCCTTGCTGCATTTTCTCAACCCTTTGCGGTCGGCATTTGAAAGTATCCCCTGGTCCGGGGCGGCCATCATTCTTGCCGCGATCGGTTGGCGGCTGGGTGGGGCCGGGCTTGCCGCGCTTGTGGGCGCTCTGACCATTTTTTGCGCGACCACCGGCCTATGGGTGCCTGCCATGCAGACCCTTTATCTGTGCGGGGCGGCGGTTTTCGTGGCCTGCCTGATCGGCATTCCGACCGGCATGTGGGCGTCCAGAAATGACCGGGTGCAGTCTGTCGTGGTTCCGGCCATTGATACGTTGCAGACCATACCGTCCTTTTGTTTCATCATTCCGGTGGTGATGCTGTTCAGGGTTGGTGACGTGACTGCCTTGATCGCAACGGTCGCCTTCGCGATTGTGCCGTCAATCCGATACACCAATCATGGCATCCGCCAGGTGCCGCAGGAACTGATCGAGGCGGGGCGCGTGTCGGGCTGCACAAGGTGGCAGCTCTTTCGGCATGTTCAGTTGCCGGTGGCACTTCCCGAAATCATGCTGGGGATCAATCAGACGATCCTGCTGGCGCTGAGCATGATCATCATCTGTGCAATGATCGGAACCCGCGATCTGGGGCAGGAAATATTCAAGGCTCTGGCCAAGGCGGATTCGGGGCGCGGGATCGTGGCGGGGCTGGTGATCGCTTTCATCGGCATCATGGCCGACCGGCTGATCACCGCCGCCGTCCGTGCCATGCGGGAACGCCGGGGCATGGCATGACCTCGGCGGAGGAAACCGTCCGCAATTTGGCGATCTGGCGGGACTTGCAGGCGGTGACGCCGCTATCGGGCGGTGTCAGCAATGCCGCCTTTACGGTGACGGATGCGACCGGCACCTATGTCGCGCGTGTAGGTGAAGACTATGCCTGTCATCAGGTGTCGCGCATCCGCGAGGCCATTGCCAGCCGTGCGGCATTTGCCGCAGGGCTTTCGCCCGAAGTTGTCCATAGCGGGCCTGGCATCATGGTCTTGCGGTTCCTGAAGGCGCGGACATACGCCGAGGCCGACGTGCGCGCCAATGCCCCGCGTGTGATCGAGATCGTCAAACGCTGCCATGCCGATATGGGGCGTCACATCACGGGGCAGGGCGCGATTTTCTGGGTTTTTCAGGTTCTGCGCGATTATGCCGGGACGCTCAGGGCCGGGTCGCACCGGTCCATCCCGGATTTGCCCCGTTTCATGGCCATCAGCGATGCCCTTGAAGCGGCACAGGTGCCGTTGCCCATTGTCTTTGGCCACCATGACTTGCTGCCGACGAATTTCATGGATGATGGTCAGCGGCTTTGGCTGATTGACTGGGAATATGGCGCGTTCGGAACCGCGATGTTTGACCTGGCCAATATCGCGGCCAACAATTCATTCGATGAAACGGACGAACTTGCGCTTTTGCAAACCTATTTCGACCGCGCGCCTGATGCTGCACTGCTCCGGGCCTTTCATGCAATGAAGGCCGCCAGCGCGCTGCGCGAGGCGCTTTGGGGGATGGTATCGGAATTGCATCTCAATGCGCCGGGTGTCGATTATGTCGCCTATGCGACCGAATATCTTGCCCGCTTTGAACGGGTCTATGCGGATTATCGTGAAAGGTTCAGTTGACCATGCCGACGCTGCCCCAGCACGCCCAGATCGTCGTCATTGGCGGCGGCATCATCGGCTGTTCGACGGCCTACCATCTTGCCCGCGACCACAAGGTCGACGTGGTCTTGCTAGAACAGGGCAAATTGACCTCCGGCTCCACCTGGCACGCGGCAGGGCTGGTCGGACAACTCAGGTCTTCCGCGTCGATCACGCGGGTGCTCAAATACTCGGTTGATCTTTACAAGGATCTGGCGGCGGAAACCGGGCTGGAGACCGGCTGGAAAATGACCGGTTGCCTGCGTCTGGCAACCAACGAGGACCGCTGGACCGAATACAAGCGACTGGCGACCACGGCCAAAAGCTTTGGCATGGAAATGCACCTGATTTCGCCGGATGAAGTCAAACGCATGTGGCCCTTGATGGAGGTATCGGATCTGGTGGGGGCAAGCTGGCTGCCCACGGACGGGCAGGCCTCACCCTCGGATATCACCCAATCGCTGGCCAAGGGCGCGCGGATGCATGGGGCAAAAATCCTCGAAGCTGTGCGCGTGCTTGGCTTTGGAATGGACGGCAACCGAATTACCAGCGTCAAGACCTCGGCGGGCGAGATTGCTTGCGAAAAGGTGGTGAACTGTGCCGGCCAATGGGCGCGCCAGGTGGGCGCGATGGCGGGGATCAACGTGCCCTTGCAACCGGTCAAGCACCAGTATGTGGTGACCGAAAGGATTGACGGTCTGTCACCGGATGCCGCCACCATCCGCGACCCCGACCGGCGTACCTACTTCAAGGAGGAAGTCGGCGGTTTGGTGATGGGCGGCTATGAGCCGAACCCCCAGCCATGGACCACGGGCGACGTTCCTGATGATTGGGAGTTCCGGCTGTTTGACGATGATTTCGACCATTTCGAGCAGCATATGGACCAGGCGATTGCCCGTATCCCGGCCCTTTCGACTGCGGGCATAAAACAGATGATCAACGGGTCGGAAAGTTTCACGCCGGACGGCAACTTCATCCTCGGCCCCGCACCCGAATGCACCAATATGTATGTCGGTGCCGGGTTCAACGCCTTTGGCATCGCGTCGGGCGGAGGCGCCGGTTGGGTGCTGGCCGAATGGGCGATGACTGGCGAGGCGCCGCTTGACCTTTGGGCCGTGGATATCCGCCGTTTTTCCGATATGCACCGCGACCGGAAATGGGTGTGTGAACGCACATTGGAAGCTTACGGAAAGCACTATTCAATCGGCTTTCCCCACGAAGAATATACCTCGGGTCGCCCTCGTATCACCTCGCCACTCTATGACCGGCTGAAGGGCCATGGAGCCGTGTTTGGCTCCAAGCTCGGGTGGGAAAGACCCAACTGGTTCGCTCCTGACGGGATGGCACCGGCGGACATCTATTCGATGGGGCGGCAGAACTGGTTTGGCCCGGTTGGCGACGAACATGCCCATGTGCGCAATCATGTCGGAATTTTCGATCAGTCGTCTTTTGCGAAATATGAGGTAACGGGCCGCGACGCCGCCAAGGCGCTGCAATTCGTCTGCGCAGGCGATGTCAGCAAGCCTGTCGGGCGGCTGACCTATACGCAATTGTTGAATTCGCGCGGCGGGATCGAGGCCGATCTGACCGTTGCCCGGTTGGCCGAAGATCACTTCTATATCGTCACCGGCACCGGTTTCAGAACCCATGACGCGGGCTGGATCACCGATCATTTTCCCCAGGGCGACGCCAGGCTTGTTGATGTTACCGAAAACTGGGGAACGCTGTCTCTCATGGGGCCAAAGGCGCGCGAGGTGCTGGCGAAGGTCACGGATGCGGATGTTTCAAATGCGGCCTTTCCGTTCGGCCACATGCGCGAAATTGAGATCGCAGGCACCGCTGTTCGCGCCCTTCGCATCACCTATGTGGGCGAACTTGGGTGGGAATTGCACGTGCCGCTGCACGCGACGGGGGCGGTCTTTGATGCGCTTATGCTGGGGGGGGCAGGCGCAGGCATTCGGCCGATCGGCTACCGCGCGCTCGAATCGTTGCGGCTGGAAAAGGGTTATCGGGCCTGGTCATCCGATATCACCCCCAATGACACTCCGTTAGAGGCGGGTCTCGGCTGGGCGGTGAAAATGAACAAAAACGCCGACTTTCTGGGGCGTGACGCACTGGCAGCGCAGAAAGACCAGCCTTTGATCAAACGGCTGGTCGGCTTTACCCTAGATGATCCGGCGGTGGTTCTGGTGGGGCGCGAGACGATCCTGAGAAACGGCGAACCGGTGGGATATCTGACTTCGGGCGGCTTTGGTTATACAGTCAACAAAAGCATTGGCTATGGCTATGTGCGCAATGCGGGCGGTGTATCGGATGATTTCCTGACAACCGGTTCGTATGAACTAGTTGTTGCAAACGATTGTTATCCGGCCAATATTTCGCTGCGGCCGCTTTATGATCCAACCAATGCGCGGATCAAATCCTGACGCACTGGCCGACGTGCCGCGCTACAGACGTCCTAGAACCACCGCACGGCTGGGGATAGTACCGGTTTCGCCGGGCATTGAGACATAAGGTTCGGTGATCTCAAGCAGTTTCAACTGACCGGACTGCACGAGATCGCCGATCCGCGCCGAAAATCCGCCATCCCACAACGTGCCCTTGACAGTCAGCACAATCGCCCCGCCGGACCGGCAAATCCGGATCAACTCGTCCAGACCCTCGACGCCGACATGGCCGGAGGTGAAAACGCCCGCCGACACGATGCCCGCGAAATGGCCGTCACCGAAGGGCAGTTTGGTGCCCAGTGCCAGATTGTGCAATGCGGCATAGACCCCCTTGCGTCTGGCGACCTCCAACATGCCTTGCGACACGTCCAGGCCTTCGACACGCGGATAGCCAAGAATGCCCAGCCATGCGCCGATAAGGCCTGTGCCCGCGCCCGCATCAAGCAGGGGGAAGGTGCCGATAGGCATGTAGCGGGCGACGAGGGCAAGGCAGATCGACGGATGCCGGTAACCGGCAACCGACATCTCGGCCTCATAGGTCTCTGCCCAGCGATCATAGATCGCAGCGGTGTCTTCGGGCCGTTTAGACCCGTAAACCGCACCCAGATGACCGCCGTGATCTGCCGTGGACATAAAAACGCTCCTGCCTTGATCGACTGTGACTACAGCGTTTTGTCTTTAATCTGATACAGATTGAAGGCAAACCGCGCTAATGTACAATCATACGGCATGGAATGCACCGGGCAAGCAGGTCTGGGGCGCGCCATGGCCGGAAGGAAGTGAAAATTGACCCAAGATTCCGACATCCGCTCCGCGATTGCCGCCATTCCTGTGCTGGCAGGATATGCGGGCGACTTTGAAAGGCTGGGTGGGCTGACCAATCGCGTATTTCGGGTCGGAGATTTTTGCCTGCGCATTCCGGGCGTGGGGACCGAGGAATACATCAACCGGGCACATGAGGCCAATGCCGCAAAGGCCGCTGCCGTCGCCGGGGTCAGCCCCGATGTGGTGCATTTCGATGCCGATACAGGTGTCATGCTGACCCGATACATCGACGGCGCTGTCACGATGAGTCCGGCGTTGTTTCGCACCATCCAGGGCGCGCCTGCACGCGCCGGTTTGGTCTTTCGTCAACTCCATGGATCGGGCGCAGAATTTCCGTTCCGCTTCGATCTTTTCGCGATGATTGATGACTATCTTGCCATTCTGGGGACCAAAGATGTGGCCTTGCCTGCGGGTTATCACGACGTGGTGGCCGAGGCGGAAGCAGTGCGCCGGGCGCTGGCCGCACATGAATTGCCATCGGCACCCTGCCATTGCGACCCGCTATGCGAAAACTTTCTCGATACCGGTCATCGCATGTGGGTCGTGGACTGGGAGTATTCGGGCATGAATGACCCCATGTGGGATCTGGGCGATCTGTCGGTCGAGGGCGAATTTGATGCCGATCAGGATGACGAACTTCTTGAAGCTTACTTTGGCGGCGCGCCGAGGCCAAAGGATCGGGGGCGCATGGTGATTTACAAGGCCATGTGCGACCTTTTGTGGACGTTGTGGGGGTTGATCCAACACGCCAACCACAACCCGGCAGATGATTTTCAGGCCTATGCGGACGGTCGGTTTGCCCGGTGCAAGACCTTGATGGCAACGCCTGAATTCAACCGCCATCTGACGGCTGTCGCGAAATAGGCGGGCTATGCTTTGGGGGTTCCGGTAAGTCGGCTGGCCAGAAGATCGCCGGTTTCGGACAATATCGGATAAGCGATCATCGAAAAGGCGGTGTTGACCTGTTTCAGCGCGCGCAGGGTTTCCTGATGGATGTTCGATGTCTCGATGCTTTCGACCAGCCCCTGTTTCAGGCGATCAAGATGTGACCGCTGCAAGGATTGTTCGATATTTCGGACATGTTCCTTTTCTTCCACAAGCGCGCGCGCGGCATCCGGGTTGAGCGTCATCAGCACGTTTAGCGCGGCCTGGGCGTTGGCCAGAACCCGGTCATGGAAATCGCGAATCTCATGCCCGCCAGTTTCGGAAAACGCCGTGCCGCCTTGGTCCAGGCGTTTGGCGAGGTCGAGCATGGTATGGGCTATCGAATTGCCGGCACTTTCAAGATTGACGGCCATTTCCGCCAGTTCAAGCCCGCGACGCGCGGTTTCGTCATCCTTCGACGTTCGTTGCAGCTTTGCCAGGTAAAGCTTTGTTTCAATATGAATTTTGTTGGTATCGCTTTCCTTTGCCAATATCGCCTCGGCGGTTGCATCATCCCATTTTTGGTACATGCCGATAACCGATCGCAACATGGCCTCCACACCCTCGCCCATCTGCAATATTTCGCGGGTTGCACAGGCAAAGGCGCGGTTCGGATCGGCAAGTGCGGCAGGGTCAAGCGCGCTTATTCGGGCAAGTGTCGAGGTCTTGGTGGGTTCGGAAACCAGCGATGTGGCGGCAGCCAGCATCTGCGCGGTCAAGGGCAGCGCCAAAACCGCGAGGACGAAGTTGAAAGCCAGATGCAGGTTGATGACCTGCCGCGCGGGCGATGCGCCCAGATAGTCGAATGTGACCGAGAACATCGACGTCACCAGCAACGCCAACGCGGCCCCGCCGCCGCGCAGGATCAGATTGGCGACCACAACCCGGCGCGCCGCGATGGCCGAGTTGAGGGTGAGCACATAGGCAATGACCGCCCCTCCGAGATTTGCGCCAAGCACCATCGCGACACCGGCGGAAACCGGCAACATCCCGGATGTGCTGAGCGTGACGAACAGCAAGACCGCAGCAACCGATGAATGCACCGCCCAGGCAAACACCGCGCCGATGAAAAAGGCCGTCACCGGATCGCCGCCCAGATAGCGCATCGCGGCGGCCAGACCGGCGCTGTCGCGCAGCGGTTCCGTCGCTTCGCGGATCATCGACAGCGACACGAAGATCAGCGCCAGTCCGATCAATACCCGCCCGGCCATCCGGTATTCGCGACTGCGGGCGCGCAAGAACATCACCACGCCCGAAACCAGCAACAGCGGCACCAGCCAGTCGGCGCGGGTCAGCAATATCTGCGCCACAACCGCCGATCCGAAATCCGCGCCCAGCATGATCGCCAACCCGGCGGCCCCCGCCAATGTCCCGGCGGCGACGAAATTTGCCGTCAGGATCGCCACCGCCGTCGAGCTTTGCAGCAGGATGGCCGCACCGGACCCGGACAGGGCCGCCAGCCATCGGCTGTTCGAGCCACGCCGCAAGAGACGCCGCAGCGGAACCGACCAGCCCCGCTCGACACCGGTTCGCACCAGCCGAACCGACCAGATCAGCAATGCCGCAGCGCCGGCGATGTGAAGAAGAAACAGGATGGGAGAGGATGCTTGCAAGAGTGGTCTTTCCAGATAGGCAGCACCATGAGTCGGGGCTGTTACAAAACTGTCATGAAACCTTCATATTATTGGATCAGACGCAATGGGCAACCGATTGGCCACCGCGCATAGCATGGAAAACCGTCTCGTCCGGGTGTTCCCTGATCTTTAATCACATTATAAAAATCTTGTAACTTATTGAATTATCCAAAATTAAGTTGTTCATGACGGATGCGGATGTGATCCCTCGGAAAGGGCCCTGGCAATGATCTGCGGCACCTCAGGGTGAATTCCGACCGGATCCAGCAAGGTTCCCGCAAACTGCGATTTCGCCAACGCCTGTGGAATATCGGTGGTGACATGGCCCCAAAGTGCGACAAACAGCGGCAAGCACAGGGTTTCGCGGCCCGTATTTCTTGCCACATTTTCCAGCCATGGAGGCTCTTCGATAAAGCCGACCCTGATATCGTGCAAGGGCAGAATTTTACTGATCGCCTCCGCCGTTTCCTTGGCGGCCAGCGCGGAAGACGGGCTTCGCCCCGACCCATGCGCGGCAAGGATCAACGTGGTTTGTTCGTCGCTCCAACGGTTGGCCATGATGTGGTGCCCAACGGTCCGGCTGGCCAGACCGTGAATTTCGGCCCGCGTACCAAAAGGCGGCAAGATATGACAAGTGCCGTTTCCGGTGGCCTTCAGGCGTTTTGGCAAGAGATCGCGCACGAACCAGCCATCGCTCATGAACAGTGGAAAAATAACTGGTGTATCAGTGTATTGAATGGCGTTCTTAAGGCTATCTGGAGCGGCAAGCGTGGCCGAACCGATGTGCCAATCGGGCAGGATCGCCGCGACCTTTGCCGCAAGTGCTGCTATGGTCCTTTCGGCGGGCATTGGGTCGGACGGTTGACCATGGGCGACAATCAGGGCGGACGGTTTCATAGTGCCAATCTAGCGCGACTTGCCGCGGGGGCAAGATGTGTCCGACATCGGGAACGGGAATTGGTTGTTATCAGGGCATAAGCCCGTCAACGCTGTGCAAGTGCGACTGTCTTGAGAATGGCAAAGCACGCTGAACCGGGTTCCAGGCCCAATGCCGCCACGGACCGCCGGGTGATGCTGGCCCGCAACGGGATGCCGCCGCAAGACAGTACCAGATCGGCCGAAACGCCCAAGGCGTCGATACGGGTGACGACTGCCGGCAGGATATTCAGCGCACTCAGCCCCGTGGGTCGTTCTCTTGCGATGATCACGTCGCGTGCGCGGATGAACAGGCGGACCTCTGCATCCGTTTCGCCCACCCGCTCCGGGCTCAGGATGGTGCCACCGGGAAACTCGAGCCTGCACAGCCCGTCCGGCGTCATTCCCGAAACCCGCGCGGAAATCAGGCAACCCGGCTCCATCGCGCCGAAATCCTGCGAGGCGATGGCGGCATTGAGGATTTCGGTCGCGGGTCCGAACCCCATTGCCCGCCCATTGGCCAATGTCAGGACATTGGTGGCAAGCCGGGCGACTTCGCTGGTGTCATGGCTGACATAAAGGATGGGGATCCCCGCATCGTCACGCAGCTTTTCTATTTGCAGCAGGATAGTTGTGCGCCGCTTTTGATCCAGCGCCGACAAAGGCTCATCCATCAAGATGAGCTGCGGGTCGCTCAGCAGGGCACGGGCCAGTGCGACGCGCTGCGCCTCGCCGCCCGACAAGTCCGTGGTCCGACGTTCCAGCAGAGAGCCAAGGTCGAACCGGTCAACGGCGGCCGGAACCGCCGCCATTTGTCCGGAACGGCGCGCGGCGAATTCAAGATTTTTCGCGACCGTGAGATGGGCAAACAGCCGGTGTTGCTGAAACACCGTCGCCACGCGCCGTTTATGCGGCGGGACAAACCGCCGGTCTTCATCCCAGATGGCGCCAGCAAATGCCAAACGCCCGCCGGCGCGCTGAAATCCGGCGATGACGCGCAGCAAGGTGCTTTTGCCCGATCCGCTGGGACCGAACACGGCGGTCAGGCCGCTTAGAGGAAGCGTCTGATCGAGGTCGAGCGCGAACGCGCCTTGCGTCAGATTGATGCGCAAATCCAGGGTGGTCATGGGCGGCCCGTTCCAGCGCGGCCATTGACCGTGTAGAGCGCCAGCAGCGTGAGGAAGGCAAAACCCAACAAAAGACCGGACATCAGATGCGCCGATGCGTAATCCAAGGTCTCCACCTGTTCGTAGATCGCGATGGAAATCACCCGCGTTTCGCCGGGGATATTGCCGCCAACCATCAAGACGATACCGAACTCGCCGATCGTATGCGCGAAGGTCAACACAGTGGCTGTCAGATAGCCACGCATTGCCAAGGGGGCTATGACGGAAAAGAAAGCGTCAAGCGGGCTGGCCCCTAGGCTGGCGGCGGCCTCTGCCGGGGCCGTTCCAAGCGCCTTGAAGGCGGTCTGCAAGGGCTGGACCGCGAAGGGCAGGGAATAGAGCAGCGAGGCGATGACCAGACCGGCGAAGGAAAAGGTCAAGGTATGGCCTGTCGTGGTCAGCCAGAATGCCCCGAGCGGCGCGTTGGGGTTGAAGGCCAGCAAGAGATAAAACCCCAGCACCGTCGCCGGCAGGACCAATGGCAGGGCGGTGATCGCCTCGATCATTGGGCGTATCCGGGATTGACTGCGGGCCAGCCACAGGGCCAGCGGTGTTGCCAGCACCAACAGCAGAACCGTGACCGTCGCCGCCAGTTTCAGCGTCAGCCACAGGGGTTCCATATCGAGGGCGGTCATGGCGTTGCCTCATAGCCCGAACTGCGGATTTCTTCCCGAACGGGCCATGTCCGCAGATAATCGAGAAACCCGATCGCCGCCAGATTTTCCCGACCGTGACGCAACAGAACCGCGTCCTGCAAGATCGGATCATGAAGGGCGGGGGGGACAGGCCAGACGACCCTGTCGGATGTATTGGCGTCAAACAGGCTTGACGCCGCGACAAAGCCGATATCTGCGGCACCGCTTTGCACCATGGCAAAGGCCTGGCCGACGTTTTCTGCCATCACGATTTTGTCGCCAAGATCGTTCAAAAGCCCTATATTGGCAATGCTTTGCATAGCGGCCTTGCCATAGGGCGCGAGCTTTGGGTTGGCGATTGCGACATAGCGTGCGCGACGCAGGGCCGATTGCATGTCCTCCGATGGCCCGGCCGGTTCACGCGACCAAAGGACGAGCGTACCGATGGCATAGGTAAACCGGCTGTCGGGTACTGCCAGGTTGGCCTCTGCCAACCGGATCGGTGTTGTTTCATCTGCCGACAGAAAGGCATCGAATGGCGCACCTGCTGCAATCTGGGCATAAAGCTTTCCGGTGGAACCGGGAATGATGATGACCTCATGACCGCTTGTCCGATGGAACCCTGCGGCCAGCGTCTCGGCCATGGTGGCGAAGTTGCTGGCAACGGCGATGCGCGCCGTTTCCGCGCAGACTGGCCAGCCCAATAACAGGGCCGAAAAAATCACGACTATCCGCATCTGGTGCCTTCGTTATATCCGAATGGAAATAACGAAGTTGCCGAGGCTGTGGCAAGGGTTATTTGCCATCCTGCGGGCCGCAGATCTTTGCCAGTTCCACCAACTCGTTCTCCACCGCGCGGGCGGCGACGGACTGCATCTGACGAAACAGCGCCAGCACATGTTGCCCCGTCGGTGTCAAGGCCGCGCCGCCATGGGCGGCCCCGCCGCGGCTCGCATTGACGAGGGGTGCGGCAAACATCTTGTTGAGCACCTCGACCAACCCCCAGGCGCGCTTGTAGCTCATGCCCATGCGTTTGCCGGCGGCGGAAATGGAACCTGTTTCCTCTATGAACTGCAACAAATCCGCCTTGCCGGGCCCCAGCCAGTCGCCGCCCTGCACGACAATGCGCAATTTCAGGCCGGGCGGCGGGCTGGGGCGGGCGGACGGGGGCAGTCGTGTCATGTCTTGAACCGGTTCAGATGTGCTGATCTCAGAGTTTGGGGGGCCGATTTGACGGCCAATCGGTTGCCTGATGATAGGCATGACCAAGGCCAAGTATATCACTGTCGGCACCCGTCTGGCCGAAAAGCTGTATTCCCATCGGCAGGCCGTTGTCACCGAAACCGGCGGGCATCCCCAGGCAGGGCAATCCGGCAAGGCTGACCGGGATGACGATTTCCATCCAGCGGTGATAGGTATCGAGCGGATGGCCATTGATGGATTTCGGGTGTCGCCATTCGGCCGGAAAGGGCCAGACCTGCGCCGACGGCAGGGCCAGCGCATCAAAGCGCTGAAACAGCCGCGCGGCCGTGGCGTACCATTGCGACCTTGTCCTGCTGGCTTGGTAAACCGCGCTTGCCGTCAATCCGCGCCCACGTTCGATTTCCCACAGGGTTTCGGGTTTGACCATGGCCCGCTTGGCCGGATCATCGTAAAGCGCCTGTTTTGATCCGGCATTGAGCATGGCGCGCAGGGTGATCCAGCTCTGCCACAGGTCTTGGGCCGGGAACGGCGCCTGAACCGGTTCGACGATTGCGCCAAGCCTTGCAAAAACCTCAAGCGCCGCCTCGCAGCACGCCAATATACCGGGTTCGGTCCGATAGGCCCCCTCCCAATCGCCTAGCCAGCCGATGCGTTTGCCTTTGACCGGGGCATTGAATTTTCTGGTGAAGTTTTCCGCGGCGCGCCCAAAAGGGGTTTCCGGGTTCGGACCGGCCAGAACCCCCAGCAAATGCGCCAAATCCTCGACTGTGCGGGCCATCGGGCCGTCGGTGACCAGCGTGCCCATGAACGTGTCGTCACCCGCATCGAGCGGCACAAGCCCCCAGCTTGGGCGAAACCCGTAGACATTGCAAAACGCCGACGGGTTGCGCAGCGATCCCATCGCATCCGAGCCATCCGCCACCGCGACCAGCCGTGCCGCCAGCGCCGCCGCGGCACCGCCCGATGATCCGCCCGCACTGCG
>JBATDH010000368.1:0-7801 GCA_049663365.1 Albidovulum sp.
GTGGCCAGCGCGATGGCTCCGGTCATCAAGGAGGCCATGGCGGCCAGCCCGAGGAAAACCGTCAACGTGACGATGAAGCGGTCGCGGAGCGCGTCCGAGACGTCTTTGCGGGCAATCGCCAGGATGACTGTAGTCTGGTCAGGCATTGTAGTCCCCCCTCGTCATATCCATCCGCAGCATGGCCCGAACTGCCAGAAACCAGGCAGCGCAAATGGCAATCACGAGGTCGGGCAATGGCGGCACGACCGAACGCAACATGGTTCCGGCGGGCAGGAAATCAAGCAATTCGGCCGACAGGTATTTGAAACTTTCGGCCAGCGACAATGGTCCGACCAAGGCACCCGACCAATTGAAAAATGGCGTGTCGGGCGGAGGTGCCAATGCCGAGACGGGATTGATCGCCGCCGTCGGCAGGATGTTTCCGGTTATCGACGGCATGATGAACGTGACCGTCAGCCATACCGTGACTGGCAACAAAAGACCCACGGATTCCGATTTCGACCACGCGGCTGTGGCCATTGCCAAAAGCCCGAACAGCAGCATGTAGGCAAAGGACAGAGCGAAGAAGGCGAAGAGTTTGAGCCAGCCCAGTACACCCGGCGCAAACTGGGGTAGCAGCAGGATTGTTCCGATGCTTATCAGGCCCGTCACCGCCATCAGGAGAGAAAGGACCATCACAAGTGCGGTGATCTTGCCCCTGGCATAGGCCGTGCGGTCGAAAGGCCGCGTTCCCAGCAGTGGAAGAACGCCGGATTTGCGATCTGCCGCAATCAACTGATAACCAACAACGATCGCCGCAAGCGCGCCAATCAGGCTGACATAGATCGACATATTGCGCAGCAGCGACAGAGGCGATGTGTCGAAAACCGGGTTTGGCGGGACGGGTTGCCCCGAGTTTTGCAGAAAGACGATGGCATCCGCGTAAATGGCATTGACGGTGCTGGTGGCAGACCATCCCAGATAGGCCGATAACAGCACGAGCAGGACAAAAAGCCCGCTCAACAACGCCACCGTAAAATCACGGTAGATCGAAAGGACGGACTGGCGCGCGATCAGGTGCGGCGCGCATGAAGGAGCGGGGGCTTCCATCAGGCTGCCTGCTCATCCTGGGCCAGCGGCGTGACCGAAAGGTAAAGCTCCTCCAACGAACTGCCATCGCCGAATTTCTTCACCACCGCTTCCATCGTGTCGTTATAGACAAGCTGCCCCTGATTCATGACACCGATGGATGTGCAGGTCTTGGCGACCTCGCTGATCAGGTGAGTGTTCATGAAGATCGTCATGCCGAGATCGGAATTCAGGCGCAAAATCAGCTTGCGCAACATCTTCATTCCCATCGGGTCAAGTCCGGACGAGGGTTCATCGAGAAACAGCACCTTGGGCTTGTGGACAATCGCCTGCGCCAGGCCGACGCGCTGGCGCATGCCCTTGGAGAATTCGCCGACACGGCGATCCGCAAGATCGGCGACCTCCAGATAATCCAGTGTTTCGCGCACCCGCTGGTCAGGGCTTGCAACGCCTGACAGTCGGGCGAAGAACAAGAGGTTCTCGGTCGTTGTCAGCGTATCGTAGAGCCGGACATTTTCCGGCACATACCCGATTTCCCGCCGCACCCCGAGCGGGTCGGCGACGATGTCATGTCCTGCAACCTTTGCGGTTCCAGCCGCAGGCGCGGCCAGCGTGGTCAGCATGTGAATGGTAGTGGTCTTTCCAGCCCCGTTGTGACCCAGAAACCCGAATATTTCGCGCGCCTTGATCTCGAGTGACAGCGATTTGACGGCTTGGGTTTCGCCAAATGTCTGGGAAAGCCCACGAATGTCGATAGCCGTTGGCATCATTTACCCGTTCCTCATGTCGAGGCATCACTGCCCAGTCGTTTCGAGGTTAGAGCTAGCGGACGCGACGCTGCACGACCTGTCCGAGATGTTACAAATTGGTAAGGTGTGGCCACCAATACGGCTATGCCTACGACGTCCAGATGGACAGCGTCGCGGCTGCCCGGATTTTCTCAAACTACAAAATCGACCAGCGGGGTGGTCAATCTGGCCAAGCAGGTAAAACAAGAACCGATATTGTTGTCTTTAACCCAATGAGCAAACCGCGCACACGGAAAGGCTTCAGGTCTGAGCCGCATATCGCGCCCGAAAAGAGTTCTAACCGGCCGTCATCCGCAAGAATTCTGGAACCCCGCAAAACTACAACGTCACATGCCCACCGCGCCTTCGCAGTATGACCTGAATGGCCTAGATGATCGGGTCAAGTATGATGATGGGCGAAAACCAGATACAAAGAGGCGGGCTGATACCAAGAATTTTACAGTCACAATTTCCTGCCAACTTTTCTGACAGAAGTCACCGATATCTACCTTCAAGTTCAGCCAATTTCACTACCTGCGCATTGCCCTTATCAACTCCGCCTGCCGTTGCTTCGTCACTGAGAGGTAGGAATTGATCGACGTAGACAGGTTTTCGTGGCCGAGGGTCGGAGGATCAATCATGCAAACCCCGAACTTACCTACCATTCGCGCGCTTCGCCCTGCTTGGACCAAGGGGCGCATCGTAGGCCAGAAGCGGCCTCTGAAACCCAAGCATGTTTGGGCGATCAGGGTCCGGCTTGAGCTGGCCGAGAACCATCGCGACTTGGCGCTCTTCAACCTAGCTATCGACAGCAAGCTGCGCGGGTGCGATCTGGTCAAACTGAAGGTCGTAGATGTCATGGCGTCCGGCCTGATCAAGGAATGTGCCTCGGTCTTGCAAAGCAAGACGCAGAAGCCAGTGCGGTTCGAAATCTCGGAGGGCACGCGGGCGTCATTGGACAAATGGATGCAAGACCCCTTGATGGTCCGATCAGAATATCTATGGCCTGGGCGTTTCCACGAGCGACTTCATATCTCGACACGGCAATATGCACGGATCGTCAGGGATTGGGTGACCTCGATCGGTCTGGGGGCGAGCGCATACGGCACGCATTCCATGCGCCGGACCAAAGTCACTCAGATCTACAAGAAGACCGGCAACCTGCGCGCGGTTCAGCTCCTGCTGGGCCATACCAAGATGGACAGCACGGTCAGGTATTTGGGCGTCGAGCTTGAAGACGCACTTGCTATCGCAGAAGCCATTGAAATCTGAGACTCTGGGCCGTCTTCATGGACGGCCCAATCCACCCTTTGACCACGGGGATCACCGCTGAAGTGCGGCATCCTCAAACCAACCCTCCATGCATCGCGCCGCATTCTCATTGTGACAATGTTTGGGGAGCCGAGATAGTACAAACTGTAGATTATCTTCTCGACCCGGCAGACAAAGGCCGCCTGCTGGCATTGATCGTCCCCGTGGCACTGCCGCTCCGTTGCCCAGGTAGCGGGCCGTTTTGGATATTTCTTGTGCGGCAGTTGGGCATGACACCAAGCTGTCTGCCGCAGCTTTGTCTTCGGGTTGCCTAATTTGGGGGGGGTATGACAGGATGACCTTCACTTAAGAGTAGGTAAACCCCACCTCATTCACGATTTCCGGAAACAGTGCGTTCTCCGGAATCGAGTAAAGGTTCGTATTCCAGCCTTTGAATTTCCTCATATTTCAACGAAAACTTCCCTATGCAGTAACGAGTTTCAGAGTTGCCCGCCTCTCACTCTGCGTTTCTAGATGTGGGGGGCGGTGCTAAATAAGGGTTGAAGTAATGAGTTCTAGCGTAACATTGATCTCTGTAGCCGGGGAACGGGAGCAATCGCTCAATACAACGGCGGCTGACGACAGCCGCTACCTTCGCGAAGTCATGACCTGCTTGCGGGATGAGGACCTTCTCGCGTTCCGCCATGACAAAGCGATCTACGAGAACACCGGACAGAGTTCGGAACTTCTGAGCGACATCACCCGACTTGCGCGATGCCTTGAAGACGCCGACCGAATCACTGCGGCTTTGGAAGCGCGTTTGACCCACGCAGCCTGACGGCCCAAAATTGACCTTGCCAGTCGTTGTGCGCCGAAGTGCAGCGTTTCGCTTCCGGATGTCTCCCGCATAGCAAGAAGTTTCCGAGTTGATTGCTGCGTTTGTTGGATGAATGTCCGGTTTCGCCGTTTGCGACTGGCACCCTTGCGATCGCAGCGAATGTCCAGAATCCGCCCGTCGCGTCAGATTTTGTACTCACCATGAATGTCGTGGAAGGCTCGAAACCGTTATATGACGGTTTCAATCAGTGACGTCGAACACGTTTCAGATACCCTGCTTTCGCTGGGAGTCTTGTGTCAGGTGTCGAACAATAGGTTCTGGAAAGATCACCATGTCGAGCCGTGTGCTTGCTGTCACTCCGCGTTACGGCGCCTTCGTGAGGGGATAACTTGGCAAGGCTCGGTACGGCGGCAATTTCCAGCTTTTCCGTATGTCAAACATGCCGCATGCGATCATCGGTATTGGCGGTGGAGAAGCGGGATTGTCGCAAGACTTTTGCGGTCGAAATCGTCATCACCAGCAGCGGGCTTATGTCAAGGCAATACCCACCAATATACACCTACATGCTCTGTCGAATTTTGGCCGATATCTGGGCGGTGGCAGCTCTCAGCGGGTCGTCAGCCAAATGTGCATACCGGGCGGTGGTCCCAGGCTGGGTATGGCCAAGCAGTGCACCGATGATTGGCAGCGACAATCCACCTGAGACCGCGATCGACGCAAAACTGTGCCTCAGGTCGTGAATCCGAACGTTCTTCAGCGCGGCCGCCGTTCTGATAACTTCCCAAGGGTCCTTGAGATTGACCAGAGCGCATCCAGGCTTACCTCCGGCGATGACAAAAGGATTGCCACGGTTTTCCGGAAGCGCGCGTATGACGTCCAGTGCCGCATCGTCCAGATAGATGGTTTTTGAACCGGTCTTGGAATCCGGCAGGCGCAGTTTGCTCTCTTCAAGATCCACCCAGTCCCAGCGAAGCCCAAGAATTTCTCCGCGTCGGGCACCGGTAAACAGCAACAGTCGAATTGCCGCCACGACATAGGGTGAAATCGGTACATGCCTGACGATCTTGCTGCCGCCACGCAGGTTCGTTGTTGGCAGATATCCGTCACCTTCAGCCTGGCGCAAAACGGCGCCCAAACGGGCGAACTCGGCACCACTGAGGTATCTTTGGCGCTTTTCTTCGGGATATTTCTTGACATGCCGCGTCGGGTTGCTGCCGTCGGGCCGCCAGTCCCAAACCTCAGCCAGACTGAACGCCTTGGACAAAAGCGCCAGTGCCCGATTTGCCTGATAAGGCGTTTGCCCATGTTTTTGATGAAAAGTTGAAATGTCGCTTCTGGAAACCTCTGCAACCTTCCGATTGCCGAGCGCAGGTTGGAGCAGGTTCTTGATCAGCATTTCATCATTCGCGATGCTGCCTGCCTTCTTGTGGATACGGGCATGATCACTCAAATAGCGTTGGAAGAGGACGCTCATCGTTGGCGCGGCGCGTCTTTCCTGCCGCGCGCCGCTTGGATCACCGCCCTGTCGAATGATGGCGACCCAATCGAGAGCAATGGATCGCGCCCGTTCAGCAGTGATGGCGCCAAAATCACCAATTTTTGGCTCTCGGATCGTACCGCCGCGGCCGCCGACCACGCGATACCGCAGATAGAAAGCCTTCTTGCCCGAGGGCGACACGACGAGCTTGTAACCAGGGATTTCGGTATCCGAAATCGAATAGCGAACAGCCCTTACGTCCGCTTGATCAACGGCAGTTTTGGTCAGCTTGATGCGCGAAATCATATTGATCTGCCTTCCACTTGCCTTCCACACCATGAGAAATCACGGGAAACGGCTGCAAGTGAAGATACAGAATAATACCATATAATAAAGGGATTAATGCAACCATCTGTGTCAATCGGAAATCACCGAACATTATTAACCTTGAGACTACGAATCTGAGGGTCGGGCGTTCGAATCGCTCCGGGTGCGCCATATTTCATTGGGATTTTCCTGCGTCTTGACTTGAGCGTGTGAACGGGCTTGTTCACAATGGGTTCGGCATCGGCTCATTTATGGCCGCCTGCGATATCTCGTATCAATGCCCGCCGACAGTCGCCGATGCCCATGCGCCCGGCCGACAGCGCCTATTGGCGCGGCAAAGGCTGCCGCGCCGCCACGGTCACTTCAGGCGGAAGTCGAAATGCTTGCGCACGTCTTCCTCGATCGTCCACGTGCCCTTGAAATCCGCCTCGACCACGAAGGCGTCACCGGCCTTGACCGTGACCGGTGTGCCGCCATCCGGTGTGATCGTGATCCGGCCTCTGATCAGGACGACATATTCATAAGCTGTATAGGTCGCGTGGTAGCTGCCCTTGGTGCATTCCCAGATGCCCGAGAGCATGTTGCCGTCCGATGACGTATGCAGCGCCCAGGTTTTCATCTGGGGGTTGCCATCGGTTTTCACCCAGCCGTCGAGATCGTTGGTATCAGGGGCAAGGCCGTCGGTGGCGCCGAGTTTGACGATGGTTTGCATACATTCCTCCGGTTAGCGCGTTTCGGCTGGTTGCTGATCTGGAAGTCGGGCCAGGATTGTGTGCCGTCCTGGGCTTGATGTTCCAACAAAACCGGAAACGCTTTGATGCGCGCGCATCTCTAGCCGATGGCCCGCGATTTTGCCAGTCTGTTGCGCAGCCGGGCCAAGCGAAAATTCCGCCACGGGATGGGTCGAACCTGACATACGTCGAAATAGCTGCGGACCTGCGCGGGGGAGGGTGCTGGCCCGCGCAGGCGCAGCGGTGTCAACCGATCAACTGTTCGAAAAGACCGTAGGCACCCCCGACTGTGGTCAGGCTGTCGCTCGATCGGACATCGTTCGCATAAGCCGTGATGGCCCGGAACGTCTGCGGGCCAAAGCTGCCGTCAATGCCGCCCTGGTAATAGCCCCAATCGGCCAGCCGCGATTGAATTTGCCGGCGTTCGGATGCGGTATAGCTGTTGAAGGCCCGCGCCGCCGGGGTGTTGCTGACGCTGGGCGCAGAGGTCGACGGATAGTTGATGGGGCGCGAATAGATCGGGCCCGAGGTCTGATATTGCGGTTGATATTGCGGTTGCGGCGCGGGTTGATACCGGCGCTGAACCGGTGCCGACCGGGATTTCTGGGACTGTAGCAGTAGCGCTCCGATAGCGGTGGCGACGACGGCACCTTGCAGAAATTTCCGTTCACTCTTGCCAAAGGCATGAACCGGTGCGGCCGCTGTGGTGGCAAGGGCGATGGCGGTGACAGTGACGGTGGCGGCCTTTTTGATTTTAGTCGAGAGCAGCATGATGCATCCTTTCGGGTTTCGAGCATGGTCCAAAATATGCCGCCGGCCCGGCTGATAGACAAAATCAGCCGGGTGATATCCGATAACGTCAAGAAAACTCTTTTATTGCCGACCCTGTCTGGATCTCGGTCAGGCCCTGGCGCGTGCCTGATATGCGCTATTTGCGATAAGGTAATCTGAACAGGATTCCGGGGGCGCGGGCAAAGCTGCGATGTGGCGAAATCCCCAAACCTTTTCCCTTGCCCTCCCTGCGCCTCTCCCTTATAGGAACCCATCTTGCGATTCCGGACCCTCCGGATTCGCCCGACCATCATTTATCCGCCAGGTCAAGGGTGACCCGTATCCGGGGGCCTTCTGGTGTTTGAAAAAAGGAAATGGCGACATGAACGCCGATGAATTGAAGACCAAGACGCCCGACCAGTTGCGCGATGCGCTGGTGGCGCTGAAGAAGGAAGCGTTCAACCTGCGCTTCCAGCAGGCCACAAGCCAGCTTGAAAACACCGCCCGTATGCGCGCCGTCCGCCGTGACGTTGCCCGCATCAAGACCGTC
>JBATDH010000369.1:0-9493 GCA_049663365.1 Albidovulum sp.
ATCTTGCCCTGATTTCCGTTCCCGGCGATTTCGCCGCCGCCGAGGCGCGCAAGGCTTTGCGACGGGGTCTGAATGTCTTGATGTTCAGCGACAACGTGCCGCTTGAGGACGAGCTGTCGCTCAAGCAAGAAGCGCGAGACCTCGGCCTTCTGATGATGGGCCCGGATTGCGGTACCGCGATCATCAATGGCGCCCCTCTGGGCTTTGCCAATGTGGTCAACCGGGGGGGCATCGGCATCGTCGGCGCGTCGGGCACCGGTACACAAGAGGTCAGCGCGCTGATCTCCGAGGCAGGTCAGGGGATTTCCCATGCAATCGGGGTCGGCGGGCGCGACCTGAAGAAGGAGATCGGCGGGATCACGTCGCTGATGGCGATGGATGCGCTGGAACAGGATGAGGCGACAGAGTCGGTCGTTCTCATCTCGAAGCCGCCACATCCCGACGTGACAAGCAAGATCATCGCCCGGATCGGCGAAAGCGCCAAGCGCTATATCGTCTGCTTTCTGGGGGCGGAAAAGCTGGACCTTCCCGCCAATGCCAGACAGGCCACAACCCTGCGGGAGGCCGCAGAACTTGCGGTCGATGGTGCAAAGATCGGTGCCGGTTTCAATGTTGCGGATCTGGCAGCGGGCCACAAGGCCCAAAGCGGTCAGATCAGGGGGCTTTTTTGCGGCGGCACGCTTTGCGCCGAGGCGCAGGTGGTGCTGGGTTCAGGCGGGCGCAAGATCGCGTCAAACGCGGCGATACCCGGCGTGCCTGGCCTAGACGATGCCACCAACGAAGCACATGACCGCCTGATCGACCTTGGCGCAGATGAATTCACAGTGGGTCGCGCGCATCCCATGATCGACCCTTCGTTGCGCGACGAGATGGTGCGCGAAGCACTGGGGGACAAGGAGGTGCGTGTGATCCTTGTCGATCTCGTCATCGGTTACGGTGCCCATGCCGATCCGGCCGGACACCTGGCCGAGGTTCTGGGCGTCGGCGACAAATCGCAGACTGCGGTCATCGCCTCGGTGACCGGAACCGAGACGGACCCGCAGATCCGTTCCCGTCAGGTCGCAAAACTCGAATCCGCCGGGGTCATCGTGGCCCCGTCGAACGCCCATGCCTGCGAACTTGCGCTGGCCATGGTCACGAACTGAGGGGTCCCCGGCATGCGTTCCATTGAGGAAATTCCGCAACGCCTTGCCGTCGCCATTGGCGGCAACGCAACCCACCCCGAAGATATTGCCGGGACCAGCGAAGAGCAGGTAAAGGTCGCGGCCCAAACCGCCGATGCCCTGCTTGGGTTGATGCAGAAGGTTGAAACGCTGGTTATCACGCATGGCAATGGCCCGGTGGTGGGCAAGATTATGATGCGTCAGATGCTGACGATGGACCGCATCCCGCCGATGTCGATGGATATCTGCGTCGCCCACAGCCAGGGCGGCATCGGCTATCTTCTGATGCAGGCGATGGAGAACGCTCTGCGCAAAGCGGGCAGCGACCGCCATGTCGCGGCACTGCTGACCCAGGTAGAGGTCGATCCCGACGATCCGGCGTTCAGGAATCCGACCAAATTCGTGGGGCCGTTCTTTTCTGAAGAAGAGGCAGGCCGGATCGAAAAGGAACTGGGCTGGCTGATGCGCGAGGATTCGGGTCGGGGCTGGCGCCATGTCGTACCCTCGCCGAAGCCGCGCCACATCTGCGACATCTCGCTGATCGAGGATCTCAGCCGGCGCGGCAGCGTGGTGATCGCCGGTGGCGGCGGCGGCATCCCTGTGGTGCGCGACAAGAATGGTATGCGCAGCGGGCTGGCGGCGGTGATCGACAAGGATCTGACCTCGGCGTTGCTGGCCAATGTTCTTGGGCTGGACGAGTTGCTGATCGTGACCGCGGTCGATCGCGTGGCCATTAATTTCGGCAAGCCGGAGCAAAAGGAACTGGCAGAGATCCGGCTCGACGATCTGAAAAAACTGCATGACGAGGGCCATTTCCCTCCCGGCAGCATGGGGCCAAAAATCGATGCCGCGATCCGGTTTATCGAAGGCGGCGGCAAGCGCGCTATCATCGGCCATATGGAGCGCGCGATCCCGGCATTGCTGGGCGAAACCGGCACACATGTGATCCCGTGAATATTTGCTGAAACCGGCGGGAGCGGCGTGAAAATTCCGACTTGACTGGCGCAGGCCATGCCTGATCGGCGACCCGTTCAGAAGGGCGGGTTGAGCCATCATTCGGGGTTGCCCCTCTCGGAATGGGCAGGCGATAATTGTCCATTCGCTATACCGAGCGTTTGGCCAAAGCTGGCAACGCACCATCGGTGGGCAGCGCCGGTGACTCCTATGACAACGCCCTCGCTTTGGCACTGGTCGTCGCCGATGTGCCTTTCGAAACGGCATCAGATGCGATTTGACCCAAGCGCTACCAATTCGGTTTGGATTTTGTTCAAGGTTTGGAAAATATTTGCCCACAACATGGTGGATTGTTGAAAAACCCACTATAGTATCAGACAATCTCCTTAACCAAGCAGGACAAAAAATGACCGCGAAGAAATCCACTGGCACCAAATCCAAGGCCAAGGCAGTCAGATCACCCAAAGTGTCACCGCTTCGCGCTGTTGGCTCTGTAAAGGACGCCCCCGAAAGCGTTGACGAGGAAAATCAGGAAACCCCCTTGACCGTAGAGGTGCAGCCCGTCTTGCGCAAAAAGGAGCTTTTCGAACGGGTGGTCACAATTTCGGGTGCCAAGAAACGCGATGTGAAATCCATTGTGGAGGCGACATTGCAGGTTCTTGGCGACGCGCTCGCATCCGGCGAGTCGCTGGCATTGCCGCCCTTTGGCCGTGCCAAGGTGAACCGCCAAAAAGACCTGGCATCGGGTGAGATGCTGATGGTTCGTTTGCGCAGAAATGCCGAAAGCGGCGGCGAGGCGGGCAACCAGCCCGCGGCACCTATTGCAGAGACCAGCCAATAACGTTAGGAACCCGCCGACGGGTGATTAGCTCAGTGGTAGAGCGCTTCGTTCACATCGAAGATGTCAGGGGTTCAAATCCCCTGTCACCCACCATTTCTTCCGCAAGCTTCCAAGCAGACGGAAGAATATCAACCGGTGTTCTTTCGATTGAGATCGAGCTTTTCATCGACAATCGCAACGCCGCGCGCGACGTCCGGGTGGGCCATGCCCAACGCCTTGGCGGTCAGATTGATCAGCCGGTCAACCCGCTCGATATTGGTGGCGCCGGAAAACACCGCGCGCGCGGCCGATGAAGGTTTGAGCAACCCAAGGGCGGCCTTGGCGTATTTCTCGAACGGCACGAGGTCATCGGGATCGGCCCCCAGTTTCACCACAACATCGCTGACGAAGGCATAGATTTCCTTGGATTTTTCGATATCCCCATGAACCGCGTCCTTGATCGACCGGGGGCCGTCCGCAGTAATGCAGCGGTAGTTGCCGGTGGCCAGCATGGCCCATTTGGCAAAGGGCACATAGAGCGAGTCATAGACCCGGAGTTTGACCGGCACGTCCTTGCCGTCGATCCGGTAGTTTTCGATGTCGGCCTCAAGTTCCGACAGCATCGCATCATGCGCCGCGTCATGAAACTTCGACACCTTGAAGTTGGTGGGCAGGCCGACATGCAGGACGTTGGCCTTTTCCTCCGGCGGGCGGAAGGCCTGCGGATCGGGGGAACAGAGCGTCATCAGTTTCGGGTCGAACTGTTCCCAGATCGGCGCATCGAGGAAGGCGCTGCCGAATTCCGCACCATCAAGCCCCGGAATGCGTTTGAGATAAGGCAGAGGCGGCATGTTCATGATCGACATGCAGGGCACTTTCGCCTTGGCGATGCGTGACAAGAGGTCCGACAGCGACGGGTGCGAATACTGCGGTTCCTGCATGGCCAGACAGACAAGATCGTAATTTTCCGGCCGCGCGTCTTCGGGGGTGACGGCATCGACCTTGCCTTTCAGGTCGCCCGAGAAAAAGCTGCGATGGCTATCCTCATCGCGCAGTTTGATGCGCACCTCGGTGCCCTCGGAATTGATCAGGGCGGCGGTTTCGGCGCGACAGACGAGTGTGACATCATGCCCCGCCGCGATCAATTTCGTGCCCAAAAGAGAGCCGTAGGAGGCCCCGAGGATAAGGATTTTGAAGGGCATTCTTTACTCCGTGTGCAAAAAAACAGATCAATCAAATCGGTGGCGGGATTGCAGGCGGGTGGCTTCAACTGTGCTACAATCACCGATTTTTGGCAAACCTCTGACGATGCCTAATGCGTTTCGCCGTTTCATCGCAATCAGAAATACATCCGATTGCGATTGAATTCAGGTTTTTCAGCTTCAGGAAAAAGCAGGCGGCACTACTTCAGCAGCTCGACCAGAGTTTCCCCTAGCTTGGCCGGTGACGGCGAAACGCGGATGCCTGCGGAGCGCATCGCTTCGATCTTGTCTTCGGCACCACCCTTTCCACCGGAAATCACCGCGCCGGCATGGCCCATCGTGCGGCCCGGCGGGGCGGTGCGCCCGGCAATGAAACCAACCGTCGGTTTCTTGCGGCCGCGCTTTGCCTCGTCGATCAGGAACTGAGAGGCGGCCTCTTCTGCTGAACCACCGATTTCGCCGATCATGATGATCGAATGGGTTTCGGGGTCGGCCAAGAACAATTCCAGCACGTCGATGAATTCGGTGCCCTTGACCGGATCGCCACCGATGCCGACCGCCGTGGTCTGGCCCAGCCCGGCCATCGTGGTCTGAAACACCGCCTCATAGGTCAGGGTGCCGGAACGCGACAGAACACCGACCGAGCCCTTCTTGAAGATCGACCCCGGCATGATGCCGATCTTGCACTCATCCGGCGTCAGAAGGCCGGGGCAGTTCGGACCGACCAGACGCGATTTGGAGGCGTCGAGCTTTTCCTTGACGCGGACCATATCCTGAACTGGCACGCCTTCGGTGATGCAGGTGATGAGGTCGATTCCGGCGTCAATCGCTTCTTCGATGGCTGCCGCCGCCCCTGCGGGCGGAACATAGATGACGCTGGCAGTGGCGCCTGTGGCGGCCTTGGCCTCGGCCACGCTGGCATAGATCGGCAGGGACTCGCCATTGGCCCCGGTCCAGTCAGTGCCGCCCTTCTTGGGGTGGGTGCCCGCGACCATCTTGGTGCCGTGATAGGCCAGCGCCTGTTCGGTGTGAAAGCTGCCGGTCTTGCCGGTCAGGCCCTGGACGATGATCTTGGTGTCTTTGTTGATCAGAATTGACATTGATTTATCCCTTCACGGCCTTGACGATTTTCTGGGCCGCATCGTCCAGATCGTCGGCGGCGATCACGTTCAGGCCGCTCTTGTTGATGATGTCCTTGCCTTCGGCAACCTTGGTGCCTTCCAGCCGCACGACCAGCGGCACCTTCAGCCCCACCTCCTTGACCGCCGCCACAACGCCTTCGGCGATCACATCGCAACGCATGATACCGCCAAAGATATTGACCAGGATGCCTTTGACATTGGGGTCCGAGGTGATGATCTTGAAGGCTGCTGTGACCTTTTCCTTGGTAGCGCCGCCGCCGACGTCAAGGAAATTGGCGGGTTCGGCCCCGTAAAGCTTGATGATGTCCATTGTCGCCATGGCGAGGCCCGCGCCATTGACCATGCAGCCGATTTCACCGTCGAGCGCGATATAGGCCAGATCGTGTTTGGAGGCTTCGATTTCCTTGGCGTCCTCCTCGGTCTCATCCCGGTAGGCCATGATATCGGGGTGACGGAACAACGCATTGCCATCAAACGAAACTTTGGCGTCCAAAACCTGGATATCGTTGGATTTTGTGACGATCAGCGGGTTGATTTCCAACAGGCTCATGTCTTTTTCCACAAAGGCCTTGTAGAGAATTTTGAACAGCGCCATGCCCTGATCGCGGGCGGTGCCGGTCAGCTTGTAGGCGTCGGCGATCTTGCCTGCATCGGCATCGGTGCAGCCGGTCGAGGCGTTGATGGCAATGGTGTGGATCAGCTCGGGCGTTTCTTCTGCAACCGCTTCAATATCCATGCCGCCTTCGGTCGAAGCGACGAAAGAGGTCTTGCCGTTTTCACGATCGACCAGAATCGACAGATAAAGCTCGCGGTCGATGTCGGCGCCATCCTCGACATAGATGCGGTTGACCTGCTTTCCGGCGGGGCCGGTCTGTTTCGTCACCAGCGTCTTGCCGAGCATTTCCCTGATATTGGCCAGAGCTTCGGCGGCCGAGAAGGACACCCGTACACCGCCCTTGGCGTCGGGGCCGAGTTCCTTGAACTTGCCCTTGCCGCGACCACCGGCATGGATTTGGCTTTTGACCACCCAGACAGGGCCGGGCAGGGAGGCAACTGCCGCCTCGGCTTGGGCGAGGTCCGTCACCGCCACGCCATTCGCAACAGGTGCCCCGAATTCTTTCAATATGGCCTTGGCCTGATGCTCGTGAACGTTCATGAATTTTTCTCCACGGTTGATTATCTGATGAGCGGCAGCAATTCCCTGAATGCCGGTGTTCCCGCTTGCCCCAGCCATTCAAAGATGACCATTTCGGTTGTCACGATGCTGATGCCCGAAGCGCTAAGGCGTCGCAAGCAGGCTTTTTCGCTTTCGCTTGTACGCGATGCGGTTGCGTCTGACACGACAAAAACCTCATACCCTTCTTCGACCATGCTGGCCGCGGTCTGCATGACGCAGATATGCGCCTCCATTCCGGCGACTATCGCCTGCTTTCGGCCAAGTGACCGGAAGTGCGCCCCGAACTCCGGGTCTTCCATGCACGAAAAATGTATCTTTGGAAATATTGGCGCACCGTTTGCCGCCGATTTGATCGCCGGGACGGTTTCACCCAAACCTTGCGGATATTGTTCTGTCAGCATCACCGGAACACCGGTTTTTGATGCTGATTGAAGCAAAAGCCGGGTATTCTGAATAGTGCGGGCAGGGGCCTGCATTGCGGGTACCAGACGCTCTTGCATATCTATGACTATGAGAGCCGACTCACTGGCCCGGATCAGCATTGTTTTTGCCCCCGACACTAATTCTTCAATGGCATGTGGTATACCACAAATGATCATGTCAACAAATTTTTTCTGAAAATAAAGAGAAAATCCTGTTTGACGGCAAGAAATTTGTGCGTATGGTATACCACATACGAGAAGCAGGGCGAGTCTTTGGCTCGTACGCATCTTCGGGGGTTTCTTGGTGTCAATCGGCGACAATCTCAGACCTATATCTGAAAGCTTCACCTTGAAGGATCATACTTTCAAGGTGTTGCGCGCCGCGATTCTGGAAATGGACATCTATTCACCCGACGCGGATCTGCGTCTGGACGAAAGGCAGATGGCCGAAAGTTTGGGCATATCGCGCACCCCCATCCGCGAAGCCCTTGCGCGGCTGGCACAGGATGATCTGGTGCAGATCGTGCCCCGCAAGGGCGTCTTCGTGCGCCGGAAGTCACGCGAAGAGATACTCGAAATGGTCGTGGTCTGGGCGGCGCTGGAAAGCATGGCCGCGCGGCTTGCCGCGATCAATGCCAGCGACGCCGAGCTGCGGTCGCTGCGCCGGTTCGCAATGAAACACAGCAGCGACGCCGGACGCGCCAAGATCGAGGAATATTCAGACGCGAACATCAAGTTCCATCAGATGATTCTGGACCTGTCGGGCTGCGCGTTGTTGCGATCAACGGCGGATGGCTTGTTCACCCACATGCAGGCCGTGCGCAGGCGAACGATGGGGGAAAGCGATCGCGCACGCCGGTCGGTTGTCGATCACATGGAAATCATTGAGGCATTGACGGTGCGTGACGGCGATCTTGCGTCGCGCCGTGTGCGCGAACACACGATGCGGTTGCATGACCACATCAGCAAGACTTGGACCAGGCTGGAAAATCTCGGTTCGGCCCGAAATGTGGCTGGCTAGATAACACTTTATGAAAACGGAGACTGACGAATGACAACCACCGGTGATGCGCAAAAAGCGAAAGCTGGAGAACCGCAGGATCTGACGGACGGTTTTCATCTGATTATTGATGCGCTCAAGCTGAATGACATCAAGACGATTTACGGGGTTCCGGGCATTCCGATCACCGATTTTGGGCGGATGGCGCAGGCCGCCGGTCTTCGGGTGATTTCCTTCCGTCACGAACAGAACGCCGGCAACGCGGCCGCCATTGCCGGATATCTGACCAAGAAGCCGGGTATCTGCCTCACGGTATCCGCCCCCGGTTTCCTCAACGGTCTGACGGCGCTGGCCCATGCGACGACGAATTGCTGGCCGATGATCCTGATTTCCGGCTCGTCCGAGCGCGAGATCGTTGATCTTCAGCAGGGCGACTATGAAGAGATGGACCAACTGGCCATCGCCAAGCCGCTCTGCAAGGCCGCCTACCGTATTCTTCATGCCGAAGACATCGGCATCGGTATGGCGCGGGCCATTCGCGCCGCCGTGTCGGGGCGTCCGGGCGGTGTGTATCTGGACCTTCCGGCCAAGCTTTTCGGGCAGGTGATGGACGCCGCTGCGGGGGCGAAGTCGCTGGTCAAGGTCATTGATCCCGCCCCGGCGCAGATACCGGCACCCGATGCGGTCGATCGTGCGCTGAAGGTTCTGAAAGGGGCCAAGAAGCCGCTGATCATTCTGGGCAAGGGCGCTTCCTACGCGCAGGCCGATGACCAGATTAGGGCGCTGGTGGAAAAATCCGGCATCCCGTTCCTGCCGATGAGCATGGCCAAGGGTCTGTTGCCCGACATTCACCCCCTGTCGGCCAGTGCCTCGCGGTCGCTGGTGCTAAAGGAATCCGACGTTGTGGTGATGATCGGCGCGCGTCTGAACTGGTTGCTGAGCCATGGCAAAGGTAAGCAGTGGGGGACGGAACCGAAGAAATTCGTACAGATCGACATCGAGCCGAAGGAAATGGATTCGAACGTAGAGATTGCCGCGCCGCTGGTGGGGGATATCGGATCGTGTGTTTCGGCCTTGCTGAAGGGCATGAGCGATCAGTGGGCCCCGCCGCCTGCCGCCTGGATCAATGAGGTCAACAAGATCAAGGAAACCAACCTGGCGAAAATGTCGGCCAAACTGATGAACAACTCGGTGCCGATGGATTATCACAGTGCGCTGGGTGTGCTGCGCAAGGTGATTGACGAACGCCCGGATACCATTCTGGTCAACGAAGGTGCCAATACGCTCGATTTCGCCCGCTCGATCATCAACATGCACAAGCCGCGCAAGCGTCTGGATGTCGGCACCTGGGGTGTCATGGGCATCGGCATGGGCACCGCGATTGCCGCCGCGATCGAAACCGGCGAACGGGTTCTGGCGGTCGAAGGTGACAGCGCATTCGGCTTTTCCGGCATGGAGGTGGAAACCATCTGCCGCTACAACCTGCCGGTCTGCGTAGTGGTCTTCAACAATAACGGTATTTATCGCGGCACCGACGTGAATCCGTCGGGTGGCTCGGATGTGGCGACGACCGTGTTCGTGCAGGATGCGCGTTATGACAAGATGATGCAGGC
>JBATDH010000370.1:0-9322 GCA_049663365.1 Albidovulum sp.
ATGCTCAAACACCATCCGGACCGCACGTGCGCGGACCTCGGGCGAGTAGCGATTTGCCATTTTGCTTTGCGTCATAACCATCATCCTTACTTAAGTTGATGGTCTCCGACAAACCCGGTGCGATTCAGTCCGCCATGAACCGCGCAAATTGCGGGCGAGACAGCTTCTTGCGGAACATGACCGACCCGTCCGCTGCCGCACCGTGCAACTGGAACACATTTTTTGCCCGATCGACGCCAATGATGCTAACTTCTCCCATGGATGCCCTCTCTTTCACTTGTGTTTTCAACACCGCAAGTGTGGCACATTGCGATGCCGTCTGGGGAGAGCGGCATCCACCCCATCTCCAAGTTCATCAAAGGGCACTGTTCGGCTACGCCAAGCTCTTTGCGGGGCTAGACGAGTGCGAGATCGTCGCAGTCATTCGGCGAAGAAGGAGCCTAAAGTCAGCATTCGATTTCGCAGAATGGGAAGCAATCATTGGCAATCTCTCGATCATAGTCCTGCTGTGCGCTCTCGGCTTCGGCGGTCACCCAATCGATGAAGGCGCGTATCTTCGGTAGATACTGACAACCGTCAGGACCGACCAAGAAGTTGTTGATTGGTGAATTCGGACAGACATTGGAAATTCTAACAAGACTTCCGCCCTTGAGTTCTGAGTGAACCAGAGAACTTCGCGCAAGAGCGATGCCTTGACCGGATGTTGCAGCCTGAAGAGCCATGTGGGTATTATGGAAATGAGCCCCTTTTCGCTCCACGAAACCTTCATGACCAGCTGCGCGGAACCAGTTGGTCCAGGTGGGAACGAAGCGATCTCCTGGGCGATTGAGAAGCAAATAGGGAACAATATCCATTAAGTGCGGCCGAGGTCCGAGCTTGCGCGCGACGGCTGGGGAACATACCGGAAACAAATAGTCATGCGTAAGCGGTTTCGAAAATAGCCCATGATAGTATCCATGGCCAAGACGTATGGCCAAATCGACCTCACCCTTCACTCCGTCAAATTCCACAAGTTCGTCTGAGGTCGAAATCCATACATCTATTTCTGCATGGCGTTGCCGGAATGAACCCAGCCGGGGAACGAGCCAGCGCGCCGCAACGGATTCAAGAAGGCTTATCCGCAGCGGACCTTGAGCGGCGTCGCTATGATAGGATAGAAAAATCGCGCGGATCCTGTTAAGGAAATCCTCGACCTCCCTTGCCAGGTCTTCGGCGACCGGGGTCGGGGTAACATGTTTGCTTTCGCGCAAAAACAGAGGCAACTCCCACACATATTCGAGCTTTCGGATGTGGTGGCTGACCGCGCTCTGAGTGACGTTCAGTTCCTTGGCCGCAGCTGTGAAACTGCGGTGGCGCACGGCCGCAACAAGAGTCACCAGAGGGGCTACGGAAGAGACACGAAGCGAGCGAGAAGATGATCCATGAGTCATTGCTCATGGTTACCATGAATTTTCGGAGTTTGCAACGGCGCAGGGCGCATGTCAGGCTTTGCCAGAGCAATCCGCATCAGGGGTGAATGAGGAAAATATCATGTCCAAGCAAGATGTTGAAAAGAACCAGGACAAGGTGATGGAAGGCCTGTATTGGTGGGGTGTTCCGACACTGTTCCGTTGCCCGAACATAGCCGATCCGGAAGCCTGCGACATCGCGTTGGTGGGGGTTCCTCACAGCACGGGGAATGGCACGACCGAGCGCGATCAGCACCTCGGGCCCAGGGCGGTTCGCGATGTCTCGGCCATCGGTCGCCGGGCGCATAATGCCTATAACTTCTCGCCCTGGGACGCGTGCAAGATTCATGATCTGGGGGATGTGGCGCTTCCAGAAGCCAATGACAACGAACGCTCCATCGAACGCATTCGCGATTTTTTCGTTTCTGTCGACAAGGCGGGGGCACACCCCGTCTCCATTGGTGGCGATCACTCCATCACCGGTGGCATTCTCCAGGCCCTCGGCGGGAAGAACGGAAACCTGACCAAGGGTCAGAAGGCTGCGGTCATCTGCTTCGACGCCCATACCGACGCATACCACAATCTGGATCATTTCCTGGGTGCCAAGCATTCCGCGGCGCATTGGGCGAGCTATCTGGTCGAATACGGCCATGTCGATCCCGAACGCAGCACATATGTCGGCATCCGCGGCAACCTGCGCGGACTCGACTGGCTGGAGCCAGCCAAGGAATTGGGCTATGAGATCGTGACAGCCGACGGTTTCCGCGAAATGGGCGCGGCGAAATGTGTGGAGCGGATCCGGGAACGGGTGGGTGACGCGCCGGTCTACATCACCTTCGATCTCGATTGCCTCGACCCCTCCATCGCGCCGGCGGTATCCAATCTCGAAGCAGGCGCAATGGGGTTGAACATCGCGGATGTGACGTCCGTGTTCCATGGGCTTCGAGGCATCAACCTCATTGGCGGTGATGTCGTCTGCCTGATGCCGACGAAGGATTCTCCGAACAAGATCACGGCATTCGTTGCCGGTGCGATGATGTTCGAGATAGTTTCACTGATTGCCGACCGCTTGGCTTCCCGCGGCGCAATTCCTCAGTAGCGGCGTCGGCACGATATCCTTCCTTCGTGAACTGGCCGCGGCAATTCCGGAAAGCAAGTCAGGCGGGGAAGGGTTTTCCAGAGCTTCAGGGCGGGTATGGACCCGTCCTGGACAATCAACAGGAGAGAAAAATGCGACCTTTTAAGATGATGAAAAACAGTCGAACGCTGCTGGCGGCGGCTTTAGCGGTTGTGGGCACGAGCGCCTTCGCCGCGGATGCGGACAAACCCGGGGCCGGCGTTTCGATCAAGCCGGCTGTGGCGACATGGACCTCTGCCATTCCCGTAAACTGGGTCTATGTGGAGTTGCTTGAGGAACTGGGCTATGACGTGGAAAAGCCCGTTCCCCTGTCGAACCCGGTTGCTTATTTGGCCATTGCCGAGGGCGACGCCGATTACTGGTCCGAGACCTGGATTCCGCTGCACGAGCCGCAATTCCCGGCCAATTTTCGTGACGTTGCAACGATCTTTCCGGCGCATTGTTCGGGCTGCGGGATCGAGGGCTATCTTGTCGACAAGGCTTCGATCGACAAGTATGAAATCACCGGCATCGAGGATTTCAAACGCGACGACGTCCGCGCCGCATTCGATGCGAACGGTGATGGGCGCGCCGATCTTTTCGGTTGCCCGCCGGGATGGGGATGCCACGAAAACATCAACAAGATGATCGAGAAATTCGATCTGGGTGACTACATCAATCATGTGGACGCCGACTACGCCGCCAACTTCGCCGAAGCCCTGTCACGAATTGAAGCTGGTGAATCTGCGCTGTATTACACCTGGGGGCCGAGTGCGTGGGTCAACAAGCTTGTCCCCGGCACGGATGTGATGTGGGTCAACGCGCCTGGAATCGTATCCCACGAGGAAGAGCTTGCCTCGGGTATTTCCGGAGCCGTAAGCGATCCGATCTATATGGGCGCCGTGGTTGGCGACATCGCGGTGGCGGCGAACACTGGATTCTTGAACGCCAACCCCGCGGCTGCCGAGCTGTTCCGACAAGTACGCCTGCCGTTCGACTGGATCAACCAGGCCGATGCCACGATGAATTCGGAAGGGCTTTCCGACGAGGATGTGCGCAAGCTTTCGCAGGACTGGATCAAAGAGAACCGGCTCCTGGTCGACGGCTGGCTGGACGCGGCCCGCGCGGCGGCGGGTTAACCGGCATCATTTCCCATCGCGTGTCGGGAAATGATGCGCCAACGGGACGCGGCAGAAGGCACCGAAAGCTGCCGCGCCACATGACATAGCGGCATTGATGGGCCGCTGTCATCTGGTCAGAGCGATCCGGTTTCGACCGCTCTGACCTTCGCGACAGTTGCAGATTGCCCGCAGAGAAACGGATACATGATACACGTCGACAATATAACCAAGATTTTCGGCCCCGATCCGGCCTCGATTCTTCCACTCCTCAAGCAGGGGGAAACCAAGGACAGCATCCAGAAAAAGACGAAACATGTCGTCGGCGTCCACAATGTCAGCTTTGGTGTGAAGAAGAACGAGATTCTTGCGATCATGGGGCTGTCGGGCAGCGGCAAATCGACCTTGATCCGATGCGTCAACCGTCTGATCGAACCCACGTCCGGGAAGATCGTCCTGCACAATACCGATGGCAAGGATCTGGACGTCACCGCCATGGATGGCGAACAGCTGCGCGATCTGCGTCGCCACCACATGAGTATGGTGTTCCAGCATTTCGGGCTGTTCCCGCATCGGACCGTTCTGTCGAACGTTGTCTATGGCCTTGAAATTCAAGGAATCAAGAAGGAAGAACGTGAGCAGACCGGCCTGAAGGTTCTTGACATGGTCGGCCTTTCGGCCTGGGCGCAGTCCTATCCTGCGGAACTGTCCGGCGGCATGCAGCAACGCGTTGGGATCGCACGGGCGGTCGCGACCGAAGCAAGCGTTCTTTTGATGGACGAGCCCTTTTCCGCGCTCGATCCGCTTATTCGCGTGCAGATGCAACAGGAGTTCAGGCGTCTGCAATCCGAACTGGGCAAAACCATATTGTTCATCACGCATGATCTGGACGAGGCGATGTATATCGGCGACCGGATCGCCATTATGGAGAACGGCGAAATCATACAGATCGGGACGCCTGAGGAAATCCTGATCAACCCCCAGACCGAATATGTCGCGCGGTTTGTCGAACAGGCAGACCCGACCGGTGTGATCACTGCGGAAACCATTTGCGTGCCGATCCGTGACGATCGATTCAGCAAGGTTCGCGAAACCGCGTCGGCCGACTATTACGCAAGAACGGATCATCCCGAGGTTGAGTTCGGACTGGACCGCGCGGGAAAGCTGCATGAGGTCGTGTCCGAGGGGCGCACGATGAACATCTTGCCGCTCGGGCAGGTCCTTGGCGCCGACCCGGCGCAGATGCGCCCGCGGCCAAGCGCGGATGTCGTTCTCAACTGTGGCCAGGGCGTGGTTGTGCGCGACCTTCTGAGGGGGCGCATGCGCTCGTCCCTGCCGCTGGTGGTCACGGACGCGGAAGGGCATGTCCGCGGCGTGGTTGACGAAGTCGATCTGATCCGGAGCATATTGGACAAGCGATCAGACATCCACATCAAAGCAGGCCCGAGCCAAACGGGCGGGGCATAGGACGGTGCCGACACCATCACAAAGAACCCAACCTGAAAGGCCGGCCAATGCGCGCGCGCCGCATCCCGTTGGTTTCGCGATTTCATGGAGATCGACATGACTGAGCCGCTCGAAGCATTCAAATCCTTTGTTCTCGATCCCTTCAATGCGTTTGATATTCCGACACGGGAAATAATCGCAACCGTCGTGGGCTTGATCATCAGCGCGTTTCGCGGCTTCTGCCGGGCCTATATCAGCCCGCCGATCGAAGGCGTGATGGGGACATTTCAGTGGCTTCTTGGCGTGATCCACCCGCTGATATTCGTGGCCGGCACCTTCCTCGTGGGTTGGAAGGCGGCATCCATGAAGATCGGTTTGTTCAGCGCCATCGGGCTGCTTGTTCTGGGCTTTATGGGGGTTTGGGTCCAGATGATCTTCACCCTTTCGCTTGTGTTGACCGCTGTCGTCTTTTCGGTACTTCTTGGACTTCCGCTCGGTATCCTGTGCTCGCGCAGCGATAGGTTCTACAGGGCGCTTCGACCCATCCTCGACATCATGCAGACCACGCCACCCTTCGTGTATCTGATCCCTGCCGTGATGCTTTTCGGCATCGGTGACGTGCCCGGATTGATTGCCACGATCGTGTTCGCCATTCCGCCGATGATCCGTCTGACCAACCTGGGAATTCGTCAGGTCGGTGCCGAATATATGGAGGCGGCAAGGGCATTCGGATCGACGGATACACAGATCCTCGTGAAAGTTCAGATTCCCTTGGCCCTTCCCACTATCATGGCCGGCTTGAACCAGACGATCATGCTGTCGCTGTCGATGGCGGTGATCGCCGCCATCATCGGTGCAGGTGGGCTGGGGTTCGAGGTTTTCGCCGGATTGCAACGGCTGAACATCGGTCAGGCCTTTGTGGGCGGGATCGGGATCGTCATTCTGGCGATGATCTTGGACCGGATCACACAAGGGGCCGGAGAAAAGATGCCGGGAACCCGCCGCCGCGGCATGGGCTGATCCGGCAGTTCTTTCACCTGCCAAATCTGTCTGGAATCGTCCAACATCGCGTTCAGTGCCTCCTCGACAGTCCCACAGGTATTGTCAGAGCAACTCGGGTTGAAGCGCGTGTGATCTGCCACGGGATTTCTCCTTCATTTGGAATTAGAGTCCGACCCAACGAAGGGACGGAGCATGAAGCGAGCGAGATACACGCCCCGCGATCGCGCTGCCTTTCACGTAGCCGAAACCGCGCTCGTCCTCGCCCTTTGTGCGCGGCCCGTAGGGTGCGCAGGCCTTGACCTGAAAGCCCCAGTGCCGGGCAAAGGCATGCAGCTTCGGGTTCACCACGACTTCGCGGCTGGCGACATCGTGGCTCAGGATCAGCGCCCGGGCATTGTCGAGCAGAACCTCCTCGGGCACACCGCCAAACGCCGCGAAGGCGCTCTCCATGCCTTCGAACCAGTTCTCCTGCCGCTCGCCCGCAAAGGCCCGCACGTGGATGCGACGGGAATAGCCCAGCGTCGCCACGAAGAACGACACCAGGCGCGGCGCGCCGCCGATCTCGACACGGCGCTGGCCGAAGTCGATCTGCAATTGCTGACCCGGTCGCGTCTCAGCCGCAAATGCACTCGCCCGGACCGGAAACCGCTCGCCCCATTGGCGGGCCGGACCAAGATCGACATGCATGAACCCCGAGCGTGGGTAAAAGCCGAAGCCGAGGAACCCGACCTCCCGTGCCGCCGCCTCGAAGGCCACCGGGTCGTGGTTCGCCATGGTGATGTCGAAGGCCGCGCCGTCCATGTGCTTTGACCGCGTCGCGCCACCAACGGCACGGTTGTGTTCCGGGCTGCGATAGGCCGAACGAACGATCAGAGGTTTGCCCAGCCGGTCGCGGAGCGCCTGCAGCTTGTCGAGCGCCGTTTCGTTGATCAACAGCTTGCCGGTGCCGAGGCTCGCGATTTCAGCGGCGTTTAAGTTCTTCTAGCCGTCTGACCAGATTGAGCACATTCGACACGTGCCATTTGGCGCGCCGCCGTGTCAGAATACCACGCCGGTTCAACTCGGCCGCGACAGACCGAAGCGACGTTTCTCCTGACGTCGTTGCTTCCGCAATCACATGGGCGAGATCTTGGGCAAAGCGATCCGCGTTCGTCGACACCGTAGCTCGGAGCGCCACACCGCCCTTTCCGGCGCGCCTGAGGGCCGCCGCGCCGTTGGGGTTCCCCAGCTTCACCCCGCGCGCCTTGGCGACCGCCAGCGCCTCCCGGGTGCGCCGCGAGATCGCTTCACGCTCCTGTTGCGCCACCAGAGCCATGATGCCGACAGTCAGGTCATTCGCCTCGGGCATGTCGACGGCCAGGAACCGAACGCCGCTGTCACGCAGCGCCAGCAGGAAAGCGGCGTTGCGCGACAGGCGGTCGAGCTTGGCGATCACAAGGGTGGCACCGGTCACCTTGGCAAGATGCAGCGCCTTCGCCAGTTCCGGCCGATCGGGGTTGCGCCCGCTCTCGACCTCGGTGAACCGGCCGATCAGTGCGGCGCCGCGAGATCGCACGAAGCCGTCGATGGTACAGCGTTGAGCCTCGAGGCCCAGGCCGGAGGTGCCCTGCCGCGCCGTCGAGACCCGCTCGTAGGCAATGAACCTCGTTGATGCCGATGCTGCTGCCATCCGCCGTCCCCGTACACAACTGCCTAACCTTCGTTGCGCAGTTCTGTACTGTAGATTTGGCCTATGTCGTAGCGAATTCCGAACTGGATTCTGCAATTCTTTGCGTGCTGCAGTACCACTGGGCGCTGTGATTGCGCGCGCACACTGCCAGCGTTGATCGCGACGTCAATTAAGCGGGCGGTGTCTGGGAGGTTCATCTCCAACAGTGTCGGCAAATTCCGCAATAGCTTTATGCCTGCTGTCCGCATTCCAGTTTCAAGTTCGGCCCATCTCGACTGTCAGCCGATCCAGTTCAACCTTGACTTTGCCATTGAAATGCTCCGCTGAAGGGAAACATAAATAGTTTACTGTTTTTGTATTTAAACTTGACAAAAATAGTCATGTTGGGCTTTCTGCGCCTGTCACGATTTTGTGAGGGAGAGGGAAGATGTCATTCATGTGGACGCGTGGGCCGGTTTTTCTGGCGACGGGGTTGGGGCTTGCCCTGTTTGGACTGACCGCCGCAGAGGCGGAAACCAGAACCTATTATGTGGCCGCCGAAGAGGGGGAATGGGACTATGCGCCCGAAGGCCGGGAATTGATGATGGGCATGGAATTCGACGACGACCAGAAAGTCTTTGTCGAGGCAGGTCCGTCGCGGATCGGCCATATCTATCACAAGCTGCGCTATATCGAATATACCGACGCCGATTTCACCACGGTCAAACCGCGTGAAGATGCATCACTGGGCATTCTGGGGCCGATCGTTCATGCCGAAGTGGGCGACACGATCGAATATGTGCTGCGCAACAACAGCACGATTGCGGTATCGGCCCATCCGCATGGGGTGTTTTACCTCAAGAACGCCGAAGGGGCGATGACCAATGACGGCACATCCGCCGCCGACATGGCCGATGATGCCATCGCACCGGGCGACACCTTCACCTATGTCTGGCAGGTGCCCGAACGGGCCGGGCCGGGCCCCAATGACCTTTCCTCGCTGGTCTGGCTTTATCATGGCCATGTGCATTCGATCGCGGATTCGAATTCCGGGCTGGTGGGGGCCATCGTGGTCACCGCCAAGGGCATGGCCAACCCGGACGGCACGCCCAAGGATGTGGACCGCGAGGAGTTTTCATACTTCACCGTGATGAACGAAAACGAGAGCCATTTTCTGGATGACATGATCGCCAAACTGCCGGAACCGCCCGAAGGGGATGATGAGGAGTTCGAGGAATCCAATCTGATGCATTCGATCAACGGCTATGTTTACGGCAACATGCCGATGCCGCAGATGCATGTGGGCGAAAAGGTGCGCTGGTATCTGATGTCGCTGGGCACCGAGGTCGATCTGCATACGCCGCATTGGCATGGCAATACGGTCCTGATGAACGGCAACCGCAAGGATGTGGTGGAACTGCTGCCCGCGACGACGCTGGTGGCCGATATGGTGCCCGATGCCGTGGGCATCTGGATGTATCACTGCCATGTCAACGACCATATCGCGGCAGGCATGACCGGGCGCTATGAGGTTCTGGCGGCG
>JBATDH010000371.1:0-4863 GCA_049663365.1 Albidovulum sp.
CAACAATGACCGTCCCAACATCCCTCTCACGGTTTGCAAGCAAACCGTTGCCGGGCAACGGGGCATCGGCGGCATAACACCCGCCATGAAACTGAAAATGGCCGCGTGAATTCTACGGATGCACCCCTTTAAAAAGGGGGAGATTACCAAATCAACATGCGCTTTCTGGCCATGACCAACCACTATGTGTTTGGGCCAGAGTTCTGTAATCCAGCGGCCGGATGGGAGAAGGGCCAGGTTGAGAAGAATGTCCGGGATGCTCGCCATCGGTTCTGGAAACCCATGCCCGAGTTCCCCGATCTCGCGGCGCTAAATGATTGGCTAGAGCAGCGTTGCATGGAGATGTGGCACGATATCCCGCATGGGGGGTTGCCCGGTACCTGCCGTTCAGCGCATCGGGCGGCGCATTGCTCTTCCATCTGCTGAGCAAACTCTACGAGCGCACCAGCGTCGTGATCACCACAAACCTCAGCTTCAGCGAATGGGCCACGGTCTTCGGCGATGCCAAAATGACCACCGCTCTGTTCGACCGCCTGACCCACCGCTGCCACATCTTGGAGACCGGAAACGACAGCTTCCGCTTCAAAGCAAGCTCAGCCGCTGCGGCCCGAAAAAGAAAGGAGCCCAGCAATGTCTTGACGCCAGCATGAACCAAGAAGCATAACTTAGAGGTGGCTCAATTCTCGATGGAAAACCCGGCTCACATTTGCGTGGAAATTAACAGTATGTCACCTAAACGAGCACTTCGGGTGGCATAAATACGTGGCAGGTCCAAGCCGCCTTGAAATTCCTGAGGAAATCGCTGAAACGACGTGGTCGTGTCGAGGTGATTGTCACAGACAAACTGCGTTCCTACGGCGCGGCCCTGCGCGACTTCGGGATTGCGGATCGCCAGGAAACCAGCCGATGGATGAACAGCCGGGCGGAGAATTCTCATTTGCCATTCCGACGCCGGGAGCGGGCGATGCCCCGCTTCCGGCGCATGCGAAGCTTGCAGAAATTCGTCGCCGTCCACGCCTCGGTCTGCAACCATTTCAATCAGGAGCGCAGCCTTACATCCCGCGCCAACTTCAAGACGAACCGCGCCGCTGCTCTTGCCGAGTGGCGCCAACTTGGTGCGGCAGAAGGGACAGCCATCCTGCCCTTGCAGAGGCCAGTTCGCATTCGTCTGCAAGCACCAGCACCAGCGTTTGAAGCAGGATGTCAAGCTTCTGGAGAAAAAAGGAGACTAGTTCCGCACATCAGAATCAAGCCTTTACGCGATGGCACAAAGGCGAGGTCTTGTCTGCGCAATTGTCGGAGTTATTGTAGTATGCATGGACACAAAAAATGCCTCGCCCGTGTTCGGCACCCTTTGGCATTCTTGACAGGTGTTGCCGCGCGGACTCGATCACGCGGATTTGTGCTGTTGTCAGTTGACGCCACGGCGCATCCGGCGTCATAGCTCGGCCTTACAGAGGCAAAAAAACGAGCAGAAAAATGCCCAACCAGTCCTTTTTCCACTCCTCCTCCGGGGGGTTTGATTTCCTTGGCCTGCGCACCTCGCCGGCCGGGAAGATCGAGATAGTCTATGACGACGGTGTGAAACGCCGCATGGTGTGGCGTGTCCAGTCCGACTCCAGCGTGGGGCGCGTCGGCGATGCGCTGCGCAGTGCGGTCGACAAGCCGCGCGTTCTTCAGGCGTTGTATTGCGAGCTGAAAAAGCGTTCCATCGCAATTGATGTTGTGCCTGTCTGACGAATTCCGGGCCTGCCGGATGCCGGTCTGAGATGTCGCACCCGCAAAAGGGCCGCGCAGCAGATATCGGTCGTCTTGTCGTGTCCGATGACTGTGTCGCCGAAGGTGCCGCCTGGCTGGCCGGGCGCGAGCCGCGTTTTGCCGATGCCCTGGCCGTGACCGGCCCCTTGCCGTTGCGTCTGCGGCCCGGCGGATTTGCGGCGCTTTTGAACGCGATCATGGCCCAGCAGGTTTCCGTCGCCTCGGCCAATGCGATCTGGCAAAGGCTGCTGGTCGCCGGGTTGACCGACGAGGCGGCAGTGGCGGATGCGGATGGGGATGCCTTGCGCCAATGCGGACTGAGCCGGCAAAAGGTCAGATATGCCAAAGCGCTGGCCCTGGCACGGATCGACTATGATGCGCTTGGCCACCAGTCCGACGCCGATGTCATGGGCATTCTGACCGGGGTGCCCGGTGTCGGGACATGGACCGCCGAGATTTACGCCATGTTTTCGCTGGGCCGCGCCGATGTGTTCGCCCCCGGCGATCTGGCACTGCAAGAGGCAGCGCGACTTTTGTTCGACCTGCCACAACGACCCAGCGCGCGTGATTTCCGGATGCAGGCCGAAGATTGGCGGCCCTGGCGGGCGGTTGCGGCCCGTCTGTTGTGGGCCTATTACCGCAAGGCGAAAGACCGGGAGGGGATTTGATGCTGCGCGAACTCCATTTTGGCCGCAGGGCCGCCAAGTCGGGACAGACGAAATCAATGGTGGTGTTCTTGCACGGCTATGGCGCGGACGGCGCCGACCTTCTGGGGCTTGCCGACCCGCTGGCACCGCATTTGCCGGATACGGTTTTCATGGCACCCGATGCGCCGGAACCCTGCGCGGGCAATCCGCAGGGGTTTCAGTGGTTTCCGATCCCCTGGCTCGATGGATCAAGCGAAGCGGCGGCCGCTGCCGGGCTGGACGCGTCCGCCGCGGATTTGAATGCCTTTCTCGACGCCCGGATGCGGGCGGAAAACCTGACCGCGCGACAGGTTGCGATCGTCGGGTTTTCGCAAGGCTCCATGCTGGCGCTGCATGTCTTGCCGCGCCGCACCGATCCCGTTGCGGGCATCGTCGCCTTTTCCGGCAAACTGCTGCGCCCTGACGCACTTGACGGCGACGCGAAGTCAAAGCCGCCGGTTTTGCTCGTGCATGGGGATCAGGATCCGATGGTTCCGTTTGCCGAAATGTCGGCGGCGGGGCAGGCGCTGACCGCTGCGGGGTTTGAAACCTATGCCCATGTCATGAAGGGAACCGGCCACGGTATTGCACCCGACGGATTGTCGGTTGCGCTGGCTTTCCTGCATGATCGGCTGGCATAGACCCGTTAACGATCGAATTGATCCGGCCAATGAAACAAAAACCATTGTGGTTGGCACATCGGGGGGCTTGTCAGGCCGAAACCGCGATATATAGTTGCGCCTACGCTTGTCCCCTTGGGAAAGGAACCGGCTGACGGGACAAGGACGGGGTCTTTGATGCTCGACGTGATCGAAGGTGACACATTCAGGACCGCATTCGTGCGCGAACCGACCGTGCTCAAACATTTTCCGGCGCTGGTTCTGAACGCGGATTATCGACCGCTTTCCTATTACCCCCTGTCGCTCTGGCCCTGGCAAGAGGCGATCAAGGCGGTGTTTCTGGAAAGGGTCATCATCCTGGCTGAATATGAGGAAATGGTCCATTCGCAGCGTGCGGCCTTTCGAATACCCTCGGTGGTGGTGCTGAAGGACTATGTGAAACCTCAAAAGCGCGTGGCCTTCACGCGCTTTAATCTTTTTCTGCGCGATGAATTTTGCTGTCAGTATTGCGGATCGAAGGGGGATCTGACCTTTGACCATGTACTGCCCCGGTCGCGCGGCGGTGTCACCAGTTGGGACAACGTGGTGGCGGCCTGTTCGCCGTGCAATCTGCGAAAGGGCAACCGGCTGCTGCGGCAGTCCGGGATGACATTGCGCAAACGTCCCTATCAGCCCCAGGCCGAAGAAATGCGCAATATCGGCCGCCGGTTTCCGCCCAACTTCCTGCACGAAAGCTGGGTGGATTTTCTCTATTGGGACGCCGAGCTGGAGGCCTGACAAGGCGGAGCGCAATCAGATTTCCAGGCGCGCTGCTAGGCTTGGCCTTTACCTCGGCCAAAGGTTCGATATGCTCGCGCCAACAACAGCGAGGGTTTCATGTCCGACACGTTCTTTCACCCGGTATCCGGCATGGAAATGCCGCGCTTTGCCGGCATTGCCACCTTCATGCGGCTGCCGCATGTGCCCAAGGACCATCCGCGCCGCAGCGAGGTTCAGATCGGGCTGGTCGGCCTGCCCTGGGATGGCGGCACCTCAAACCGTCCCGGCCCCCGACACGGCCCGCGCCAGTTGCGCGATTATTCGACCATGATCCGCGCCCAGCATCCGGTATCGGGATTGCGCCCGTTCGAGGCGGCCAATTGCGCCGATCTTGGCGATGTCGGGCCCAATCCGGTCGACGGAAATGACACGCTTGCGCGGTTTGAGAGCTATTTCGCCGATCTGAAGGCCCAGGGTATCCGGCCACTGTCGGGCGGTGGCGACCATTTGTGCACCTTGCCGGTATTGCGGGGAATCGCCCGCGATGAACCCCTGGGGCTGGTGCATTTCGACAGCCATACCGATCTCTTCCCCGCCTATTTCGGCGGCAAGACCCTGACCCATGGCAACCCCTTCCGCAATGCCGTTGAAGAAGGGTTGCTGGACCCCAAACGGATGGTGCAGATCGGCATTCGCGGCACCCAATATGACAGCATCGACCGCGACTTTGCCAAGGCCCACGGGATCCGGATCATCACCATAGAGGAATTCTTTGCCCGTGGCATTGCCGATGTCATGGCCGAAGCCCGCGACATCGTCGGAACCAAACCCGCCTATCTTTCCTATGACATCGACTTTGTCGACCCGTCGGTGGCACCGGGCACCGGCACGCCCGAATGGGGCGGCCCGAACGCGTTTGAGGCAATGCAGGTGGTGCGCGAATGCCAGGGGCTCAATATCGTTGCGGGTGATCTGGTCGAGGTGTCGCCGCCCGTCGATCCAAGCGGCGGCACCGCCTGGCTTGGGGTTTCCCTGATGTT
>JBATDH010000372.1:0-2391 GCA_049663365.1 Albidovulum sp.
CGCGGCACCGGCCGCGTCACCGACGATCTTGGCCACCTGGGCCTTGCGATCCCCTGGCGGGTCTTCGCGCCAGACGATATCGGCGCGCGGCAAATAGGTGTCCGCCTCGGAAACGACAAGCTCATCAGGGACCAAGACATCGACCTCGGCCAGTTTCCAGTCGATGGCGGCATTGGCGGCAACCGGGTGATCGTAGCTGGTTTCAAAGCGCGCACTACATCCTGACAGACCGATGGTCATCAGAACAAAGAAAACACGGATGCCGATGCCGGGAAAACGCATTGAAAACTCCTTACTTCCAGTCTGCCTGACTGAATTCACCAACTTTTTTCCCAGATGCACCGAATTGTGCCGGTGTTGGAGAAAAAATGTGCGTAGACGCAAAATTCCGTGCGTGAACCGCCCTCTACGCACCTTTTGCGCGGAGTTTGTGCAACACTCTGGCTATTGTCGCCTTGGTCGGATTATCGTTTGCCCCGCGGTGTTCACGCGACATTGGGGCTTGGGTGGACCCGTGACAGCCGCAAGAGAATGCGTTGATCCATGGAGGGTAGGTTCAAATGATGCGTTCATTTTTGATTTTCATGCTCTGCCTTTGGCCCTGGATGGGCACGGCCGAACCCTACCCTGACCATGCTGACCTCTATGTGAATGACCTCGCCGGTATCATCTCTCCTCAAGTCACCGAAAATCTGCGAAGTCATTTGTCCGTCTTAAAGGAAGAGACCGGGGTGGAAATGACGGTTCTGACAATTCCCAGCCGCTCCGACTATGATGCGTCTGCCTCCATCGAGGCATTTGCCACCCGGCTTTTCAACGGCTGGGGGATCGGGGATGCGGCGCGCAATGACGGTATTCTGGTGCTGGTGATCCCCGAGGACCGCGAAATGCGCATCGAACTTGGTTCGGCCTATGATCAGGGATTCGATCCCCTGGCCCAGGATATGGTGAACCGCTATTTCAAACCCGATTTCATCAAGGGCGACTATTCCGCCGGGATCGAGAAAGGTGTCAAGGAAACCATCACCCGGATCGCCCGGCCAAAAGCCGCCAACCAACGGCCAGAGGCTGTTCCGGCAGGCGGCGGGGAAGACATCGGTGAGTGGATATTCAGGGCGGCCATTGCCCTGACCATCGGTCTGGGCCTTTTCGGACGCCCTTTGTCCGACAGGCTGGTGCGGCTGCGCGCCTGTCCGCAATGTGGCCGCCGCACGCTCTGGCGTCACCGCCATGGTGCCCAGACCACGGTGGCGAATACGTTGCAGCAGGGCCGTCTGGTGACCGAATGCCGCAGTTGCGCCTACCGTGATGAGCGGGCCATTCCCCGATCCCGCTTCACTAGCGGATCGTCCGGCGGATCGTTCGGCGGCGGGTCATCTTCAGGCGGCGGGGCCAGCGGGCGGTGGTAAGCACAAAGGACGTGGAATCGCGAAAGGGACGAGGATGGAACTGAACAAGGCGAGGGCGGTCATTACCGGCGGCGCATCCGGTTTGGGCGCGGCCACGGCACGCATCTTTCGTGGCGCGGGCGCGGATGTCACGATCTTTGATCGCGACATTGACGCCGGTTCCGCCCTTGCCGGAGAAATCGGTGCCACCTTTGCCGAGGTGGATGTCACCTCGGAAAGCTCGGTGGCCGCAGGAATCGTTCTGGCCAGATCGGCGATGGGCGGGATTGATATTCTGGTCAACTGCGCCGGAATAGCCCCCGGCGAACGCATACTCGGCCGCAACGGCCCGCACCAGCTTGCCAGCTTTCAGCGCGCGGTAGATATCAATCTGGTGGGCAGCTTCAATACGCTCCGACTGGTGGCCGAAGTGATGACCGACAACACCGGACCGGAAAAGGGCGTGATCATCAACACCGCCTCGATTGCCGCCTATGACGGGCAAAAAGGCCAGGCCGCCTATGCCGCGTCCAAGGCTGGCATTGCGGGGATGACCTTGCCCGTGGCCCGCGATCTTGCCAGCCTCGGCATTCGTATCTGCGCCATCGCACCGGGCATCTTTGCCACGCCGATGCTGCGCGGATTGCCGCAAGAGGTTCAGGACAGTCTGGCCGCCGAAGTTACCTTTCCCAAGCGATTGGGCGCGCCCGAGGAATTCGCGGCCCTTGCCGGTTTCATCGTCAGTTGCGGCTATCTCAATGGCGAGGTGATCCGGCTGGACGGGGCGCTGCGGATGCGTTGATGCCCCGACAGAACCGCGTCACCCCCGAGGGTCAGATCATCGCCGACCCGGCGCGCGGGCACTTCATGGGCAATCGGGGGATATTGCACGACAGTCATGGCCAAATGGGCAAGGCGACATGGCGGCACAAGGCGTGGATATGCTGTGCGCTCTCGTTCAAGGGGCGCCAACTGGCGCTGGCCGCACCGGGGCATTACACGC
>JBATDH010000373.1:0-16613 GCA_049663365.1 Albidovulum sp.
CGAAGATGGCGGCGAAGAACATTACGCCATCGAAATCGGACAGCCCCCACGCGACGGGCCGGTATTGGCGCGGCTTCACTCCGCTTGCTTCACCGGCGATCTTCTGGGTAGTCTGAAATGCGATTGTGGTCCGCAGCTTCATACCGCCATGTCGATGATGGGGGACGAAGGGGCCGGGATTTTGCTCTATCTCAACCAGGAAGGGCGCGGCATCGGACTTGCCAACAAGATGCGTGCCTATTCGTTGCAGGATCAGGGTTTTGATACGGTCGAAGCCAACCACCGGCTAGGTTTTGAGGATGACGAGCGTGATTTCCACCTGGCGGCGGCGCTGTTGAAACGGCTGGGTTTTGCATCGGTGCGGCTCCTGACCAATAACCCCGCTAAAATCCGCATGATGGAAGCCAATGGAATCGCCGTGACGGAACGGGTGCCGCTAAAGGCGGGGCGCGGCCCCTTGAACGACGGTTATCTTGCGACCAAGGCCGCCAAATCCGGCCATCTGCTATGACCCCGCATGACCTTGTCCTGACGCCAACTGGATTGCGGTTTCTGGGCCGAACATTCCCGGTTACCCTTGGTCAAAACGGTATTGCGACAGATAAACGCGAAGGCGATCTTGCCACCCCATCCGGAACTCATCATGTTATCGGGCTGTTCTACCGCCCCGACCGCGTGGCCACCGCAGCCTTGCCACCCTGGGCTGTCCCGATCCATTTGCAAGATCGCTGGTGCGATGCCCCGGATCATCCCGCCTATAATCACCTGACTCGCAAGCCCTTCGGTCCCAGCCCGGAACGGTTGCGCCGCGCAGACCCGCTCTATGATCTGATCCTGCCGCTCGACTGGAACTGGCCCGAGGCGGTTCCGGGCAAGGGGTCGGCGATCTTCATCCATCAATGGCGGCGGCTCGGCTATCCGACCGCCGGCTGCCTTGGTCTCTCGCGCTCGAACCTGCTCTTCGTCGCCCGGCACGCCCATCCCGGAACGCGGGTCGTGATCCGGCCCTGACTGTCGGCAATTCTTCTGTTTGAAAATACCTTCGGGGGTACGGGGGCAGACAGCCCCCGTTTTTTTACCCATAATCGCGCGCGCCGAAAATGGCCGAGCCGACGCGCACATGCGTGGCCCCTGCTGCGATGGCCGTTTCGAAATCGGCGCTCATCCCCATTGAGAGACCCGTGAGGCCGTTGCGTTCTGCAATCGCCGCCAGCATGGCAAAGTGGGGGGAGGTATCGCCGTCTTCGGGCGGGATGCACATCAGGCCCGAGAGCGGCAGGCCGAGGCTGCGGCACTCGGCGATGAAGCGATCGGTATCACTGGGCAAGACCCCCGCCTTTTGCGGCTCGGCACCGGTATTCACCTGAATGAAGAGTTCGGGGCAGGTGCCGCGCGCCTCGGCCAGCCGGGCCAGTTTCTGGGCCAGTGACGGGCGGTCCAGGGTGTGGATCGCATCGAAAAGCTCGACCGCGAGTTTGGCCTTGTTGGTCTGCAACGGGCCGATCATATGGACCGAGACCGGGCCAAACCGATCGCGCAGGTCAGGCCATTTTCCGGCGGCTTCCTGCACATAATTCTCGCCAAAAACCCTGTGCCCCTCGGCCAGGACGGCTTCGACCCGCGCCAGAGGCTGCACTTTGGAGACGGCAATCAGCGTAACCGATTCCGGTGCCCGCCCTGCCGCCTTTTCTGCCGCTGCCATCCGTGTCTGAATATCAGTCAGTGACATGCCCGGCCTCTTTCAGCGCATCCAGCATCGGCTTCAACTCTTTCTCATAGCGCTGCCAGCCCTTGACCGATCCCTTGGAGATCGGCTGACGCGCCTGATAGACGCTCAGTGTTTCGATCTTGCGCTTGTTTTCGTGGAAGTTGAGACAGGCATCTTCCCAGTCGAGCCCGCAGGCCGCAATCAGCTTGCGCGATTCTTCCTCGGGGTTGGCTACCAGTTCCTCGTACTGGACCTCGTAAAACCAGTCCGGCACCCGTTCGCGCCAGAAGTCGATCATCTCGACAAAGGTGCCGTAATACTGCGCCAGATCGTTCTGGTCATAGGCGTAAAGATGCGTGTCATCGGGGAATTTGTTCTTGTAGATCGACAAGAGGTTGTCGCGCGGATCGCGCCGCACGATGATGAACCGCGATTTGGGCATGGCCAGTTTCAACAGGCCCAGCGACATGTAGGATTGAATCGATTTGTCCGTGATCTGCGGTGTGTCAGGAAAGCGGGCGCGGATATAGGCCTCGAAATCATGGCCCATTGCGGCAATATCCTTGGGCGGGATCAGGCCTGCGGCCAGCGGTTTGCCGTTCGGCATCGCCAGGGTATGCGCGGCCCCGGCAGCTTCGCCCACCTCGCCGGCACCGGTTACCAGCGAATGGCTGGCGATGATCTGTTCGATCAGGGTTGTCCCCGAACGCGGCATTCCGGTCACGAAAATCGGCGCGAAATCGGTCGTGCCCTCGATCTCTGCACCGTGCCAGTCAAAGTTATCGAAGGCTTCCTTGGTCAGTTTCACCTGCTGGATCCGCTGCGCGATGTTGTAGGGGGACATCTCGCGCATCAGCGCGTTGGCGTCATTCAGATAGCGGAACACCCGGTCGTATTGCTTGATATCCTCCAGCGCTTTGGCAATGGCGAAGCCGATGTTCATGCTGTCGGTTTTTGGCAAAGCCGGATCGTTGTAGCGTTCCAGCATCATGTCGATCACCGGCTCGCCCGGCTTGGTCTTGTGCGAGGCGATGAAGGACCGGTAGTTTTCGCCGTTATTGGGATCGAGCTCGAACCCCCTGCGAAACAGCACTTCGGCCTCATCAAACCGGCCGAGGGTCTGCAACAGCGAGGCTTTGCCCCCCACCCCCGCAGGATTGTCGGGGTCGAGCGACAGGGCGATTTCAAAGTTGTCCATCGCCACGCTGTCCTTGCCCAGCCGTGACTGCGCCTGCGCCAGAAGGGCGATAGCATCGGCAACCTTGCCGCCGGTCAGGTCGACGGCCCGTTGAAAGGCTTTTTCGGCAGGTTCGTAATCGCGCAACCGGTTATGGGCGTTGCCGAGCGCGATGTGGCACGCAGGCACATCGGGGCTGGTGGTGACGGCCCGGTTGAGCAAAAGCAACGCGTCCTGGGCCTTGCCCGCGCGGGTCATCAGGCTGCCAAGACTGACCAATGCGGTCGGCAGCCCCGGTGCCAGCGTTACGGCGCGGCGAAAATGTTCCGCCGCTTTTTCCTCGCGCTTGTTTTCCAGATAGAGCCGCCCGAGGTGGTCGTGGGCTTCGGCATATTTCGGGTCGATCTGGATGGCCTTGTGGTAGTTTGCTTCGGCCTGGCCGAACTTTTTCTGGTTTGCCTGGGCGGTGGCCAGAATGTTCAGCGCCAGCGCCGATCCGGGGTGGTTCTTGAGGATTTTCGCGGCCTGCCGTTCGGCATCGGTGAACCGGCGGGCCTCGATCAACCCCAATAGCAGGCGGATGTCTTGCGTCTTGGCCCCACCTGTCACCGGTTTGGAGCTTGCCCGCCGCGCCCCGAACCGTTCCTGAAGCGCGATCCTGGTTTCCACCGCGACGGGCGAGCCCTTCAGCAATCGCAAAAATTCCTTTTCGTCCGCCGCGCTGCCGCCAAGGGCGATGGCTTCGGACCACGCGTACCAGACGGCGTTTTCGGACACGCGCAGGCTGGTCGCGGCCTTGAGGTGCTGCATCGCGCGGGCGAAACGGTCGGTCAGGATATAAATCCGCCCGACCTGAAAATGGACCTCGGCGACCTTGGGATTGGTTTCGATGATGCTGCCATAGATTTGCAGCGCCCCTTCAAGATTTCCCGCATTCTGAAGGGTCAGAGCCCTGGAATATTTCTTCTGAATTTCGGCTGTGGTCAAAGGGGCCATACGGTGTTTCCATTGGGCAATTCAAGGATCGTCGCGGACCATATCTGCGGCCTCGGTCAATGTCGAGTTTGCCGGCTGCCCACAAAGAAAAAGAGCGGGCGCAAGGCCCGCTCTTTTCCAAAGTAGTTTCTGATCAGAGGATCAGAACGACATCCCGAGACCGAGAGAGAAGGTATCGGAGCCGTTGCCGTTGAAGCTGGCAACATCGCTCGAACCGTAGCCGGCCATCGCAACAACGCCGCCGCCCAGGTCATAGTTGGCAACCAGACCGAAGCCGCTGCCGCCCGAGTCATACTCGCCGTAGTTCACACCAACCAGCAGCGGGCCAGCGGTGTAAGCAGCAGCAATGCCGAACCAGTTGTCGTTCATGGTGCCACCGAAATCGGTGTAGCCCAGGTTGACCGAGAAGCCGCTTGGCATCGAAACGCCAGCGCTCAGACCGACGATGTCGATGGAACCATTACTGGTGTAACCCAGACCGGCGCTGACGGAATTGCCGCCCATGTCACCGGACCATTTACCACCGATTGCCCAGATCGTATCCATAGTGATGCCGTCACCGGGGATAGGATCAGACAAACCGCCCAATGGAAGCTTGTCGTCGTCCTGCTCAACCGAAACTGCAACAGCGAAATCGCCGAAGGAATATTCGTAGCGCATGATCTGGTTGTTATAACCACCGTCAAGACCGGTGAACCAGTAAGCGCCCGAATGGGTCGAGTGATCGTCGAAGATCGAGGTGCCCGAATAGATTTCGGTCAGAGCCCAGTCAAAGGCGCCATCGGTTTCACCCAAGGTGATTTTGCCGAACGTGCCGGAAACCCAGAAGGCTTCGTCGTCGATCTTCAGGCCGCCATTGGTCGCATTGGCACCATTGGTTTCTTCGATCTGCACTTTACCACCGATCGACAGACCATTGTCGGTTTCGGTCGAGAAGTTGAAGTTGACCTGCCAGTCGTTGTGGAACTGGGTTTCAACCAGGTCACCGCCGAAGATACCGATTTCGGCATAGCCCGACAGCGTGATTTCAGCAGCCGCAGCGCCGGCCATGCCGACAAGTGCTGTGGATGCAAGAAGGATCTTTTTCATTTCGTATTCCCTCGTGTGTCTAAAGGTAGGCCCAACTCAGGGAAATCCGAATTGGGTATGCCCCTATTTCCTCTCTTGGCCTTCTTATTGCAATGGAAAGCACGGACGAGGCGGGAAGAGTCACCCTTGTTGGTGCGTTCTTGCCACACTGCCGCTTCGGCCCCTTAATTTACGGGGAAACCATTGCCCGGAAAAGCCTTGTTCGTGGCCAATGGCTCGGCTAGACAGCTAAAAGGGCAGACGGGGGCGAAGCTTATGAAGGTCCAGATCATGGTGCGCGGGGCGATTCTTGCCGGTCTTTTGGTCTCGCTGACCGGGTGCAATGGAATCGGTAGCGGTGGCGGCGGGTTCCTCAGTGGTGACAGTGGGCTGTTCGGGCGGCGCGACAGGGTGGTCCCCGCCGAGGACGTGAGCGTGACCCCGGGAATTGATCAGAGCGGCCAGGACGAAAGTGTTGTCACTATCAACAACCGCGGCAAGCGCGCCGGTCAGGGCGCGACGGGCAAACGCTCCAGGCTTTTTGATCTTTTCCGCAACAGTGCCGACCCCAATGTCACCGTCGAAGTGAACAAGTACCTGTGGCAGGCGTCGCTGGAAGTGCTGGATTTCCTGCCGATTCAGTCGGTTGACCCCTTCTCGGGTGTGATTGTCACGGGTTACGGTACGCCGCCGGGCGGGGGCCGTGCCTATAAAGCCACGATATATGTACAGGATCCGGCGCTTGATGCCCGGTCCTTGAAAGTGGCACTGATGTCGAAATCCGGCCCGGTGGATGTGGAAACCGCGCGCGCCGTCGAAGATGCGATTCTGACCCGCGCCCGGCAGTTGCGCATCCGCGACAGCAAGCTCTAGATTCCAGCCGCCAGCCAAGTATAAACGCCGGGCCAACGCGTCCGGCGTTTGCATGTGAGGAAAGGCCCAACCCATGCCCAGCTACGACCCCGCCACGAGTGAGCCGAAATGGCAGGCCGCCTGGGAAAGCGCCGGTACGTTCATCGCCACCCGTGATGAGACGCGCCCGAAATATTATGTGCTGGAGATGTTCCCTTATCCGTCGGGCCGCATCCATATCGGCCATGTGCGCAACTACACGATGGGCGACGTGATCGCGCGCTACAAAGCGTCCTGCGGCTTTTCTGTATTGCACCCGATGGGCTGGGACGCCTTCGGGATGCCCGCCGAAAACGCGGCGATGGAGCGGGGCGGGCATCCCAAGACCTGGACTTATGACAATATCGCGGTCATGCGGGCGCAGATGAAGCCCTTGGGCCTGTCGATCGACTGGAGCCGCGAGTTTGCCACTTGTGACCCGGAATATTACGGCCAGCAGCAGTCGATGTTCATCGACTTCATGGAAAAGGGACTTGTGTACCGCAAGAACGCGGTGGTCAACTGGGATCCGGTCGATATGACCGTGCTGGCCAATGAACAGGTGATCGACGGCAAGGGCTGGCGGTCGAACGCGCCGGTGGAACGGCGCGAGTTGACGCAGTGGTTTTTCAAGATCAGCGATTTTTCCGGGGAATTGTTGGACGCGCTGGACGGACTGGAAAACTGGCCCGCCAAGGTGCGGCTGATGCAGGAAAACTGGATCGGCAAGTCGCGCGGTATCGAAATCCCGTTCCAGCGCAGTGATGGCGGCGCGCCAATTCTTTGCTATTCGACCCGCCCCGACACCATGCGCGGCGCCAGCTTCATCGCCATTTCGCCCGAACACCCGGTGGCGCGTTCCCTGGCCGAAAACGATGCCGAACTGGCTGCCTTCATCGCTGAAACCCGCAAGATGGACACGACCGAAGCGGCGATGGAAAAGGCCGAGAAAAAGGGGCTCGATACCGGCCTGACCGTGGCACACCCGAATGATCCGGGCGTGAGACTACCGGTCTGGGTCGGCAATTTCGTTTTGATGGAATATGGCACCGGTGCTGTTTTCGGCTGTCCGGCGCATGACCAGCGCGATCTTGATTTCGCCCGCAAATACGGGCTGGAGGTGCGCAACGCCTTTTACCTGCCGGGGCAAGAGGTGGAGGTGGGCGACGTGGCGCTGGTGCCCGCGAAAACCGAAAAAGTGGCCTATATCGACCATTTCACCGGAATCGGCGAGGTGACGAGCCAAGAGGGTATTGACGCCACCATCGACTATTTCGAAGCCAGGGGGCTGGGTCAGGGGCAGGAGAAGTACCGCCTGCGCGACTGGGGAATTTCCCGCCAGCGCTATTGGGGTTGCCCGATTCCGGTGATTCACTGCGAAACCTGCGGCGTGGTGGCGGAAAAAAAGGCAAACCTGCCGGTGCGGCTGCCCGATGACGTCACCTTCGACATTCCCGGCAATCCTCTGGACCGGCACCCCACCTGGCGCGATTGCACCTGCCCCAAATGCGGGGCCAAGGCGCGACGCGAGACCGACACGATGGATACTTTCGTCGATTCGTCGTGGTATTACGCCCGATTCACAGCACCCCGCGCGGCAACGCCGACGGTAATGGCCGACGCCGATTACTGGATGAATGTCGATCAGTATATCGGCGGGATCGAGCACGCGATCCTGCATCTTCTCTATTCGCGGTTCTTCGCCCGCGCGATGCATATCTGCGGCCACCTGCCCGCTAAGGCGATCGAGCCGTTCAACGCGCTCTTCACCCAGGGCATGGTGACGCATGAGATTTACATGACCCGCGATGCCAAGGACCGGCCAGTCTATCACCTGCCCGAGGATGTGGCGGACGGTAAGGTCAGGGCGACGGGCGAGGCGGTGACGATCATCCCATCGGCCAAGATGTCCAAATCGAAAAAGAACGTCGTGGATCCCGTCGATATCATCCAAAAATACGGGGCTGATACCGCCCGCTGGTTCGTGATGTCCGACAGCCCGCCGGAACGCGATGTGGAATGGACCGCCTCGGGGGCCGAGGCGACGTTCAAGCATCTGGGCCGGGTGTGGATGCTCTGTGAACGTATCGCCAGCCTGCCCGGCGACAAGCCCGGCAAGGGCGATGACGATCTGATCCGGGCCATGCACCGGGCGATACATGATGTAACCCAGACGATCGAAGGCTTTGCCTTCAACAAATCCATCGCCAAGCTTTACGAATTTACCAATGCGATCCAGAAATCCGATGCCTCCAAACCCACGCAGCGGCAGGCGGTGATGGTTCTGGCGCAGCTCATGTCGCCGATGGTGCCGCATCTGGCCGAGGATATCTGGGCCCATCAGGGCGGCGAGGGGCTGGTAGCAAAGGCGGCCTGGCCCAAGGCCGATTCGGCGATGCTGGTCGATGATTCGGTTACGCTGCCGATCCAGATCAACGGCAAACGCCGGGCGGAAATTACCGTTCCGCGCGACATGCCCGCATCCGAGGTTGAAAAGATCGCGCTGGCGGATGATGCTGTGGTCAAGTTCCTGGCCGGTCAGCCGGTCAGGAAACTGATCGTCGTGCCGGGACGGATCGTCAATGTCGTCATATGAGCGCAGAAGATTTCTGACAGTCCTGGTGGCGTTGCCGCTCGTGGCCTGCGGCTTTACCCCGGCCTATGCGCCGGGCGGCCCCGCCGCCGGGCTGCTCGACCGGGTTTTGGTCGATGCGCCGACGGACAAGAATGGCTTTGATCTGGTTGAAAGGCTGGAGGAACGCCTGGGCCGGACGAACGCACCGGCATATCGGATCAGCTATGCGATCAAGACCACGGTCGAAGGACAAGGCATTACCACCACCAATGCCGTCACGCGGTTTCGGATCAGCGGGACGATCGACTTTGCCCTGATTGACAATGCGACCGACGCGGTTCTCAGCCGGGGAACGGTTGGTTCCTTCACCTCTTACTCGGCATCGGGCACGCCGGTATCCACCGTGTCGTCAGAGGCCGATGCCAACACACGGCTGATGCGGTTGCTGGCGGATCAGATTGTCACCCGGCTGATCGCGACATCCGGGCAGTGGAATCAAGAATGAAACTTGTCGGGGCAGCGGCGAGCCGGTTTTTTTCAAAGCCAGAGCCGGATCGCTGCGGTCTTTTGATCTTTGGCACCGACGCGATGCGGGTGGCCCTGAAACGGCAAGAGGTGATTGCCGCCCTTATAGGCCCCGAAGGGGAAAGCGAAATGCGCCTGACCCGCATGACGGCTGGGGACTTGCGCAAGGATCCGGCGGTTGTGCAGGATGCCATGAAAGCCCAGGGCTTCTTTCCGGGTCCGAGGGTGACATTCGTTGAAGAAGCGGGCGATGCCATCGCGCCGATCTTGAAATCCGCGTTAGCGGATTGGCAGGCCGGTGACGCGATGCTGGTGGTGACGGCGGGCAGCCTCAGCAAGGCATCCGCCCTCAAGAAGCTCTTTGAAACCCACCCCAATGCCTATGCGGCGGGTATTTACGATGATCCGCCCAGCCGTGAAGAGATCGAGGCGACCCTGGCCAAAGCCGGGCTGAAGGAAATTGACCGCGAAGCGATGAATGATCTTCTGGCGCTGGCGCGTGAACTGGACCCCGGTGATTTTCGCAAGACAGTCGAAAAAATGGCGCTGTACAAATTTGACGATGCGACGCCGTTGACGTCGATTGATGTGATCGCCTGTTCGCCTGCGACAATCGAGGCTGCGGTAGACGACATTTTGAACATCGTCGCCGAAGCGCGGGCCAGCGAGGTCGGGCCGTTGATGCAGCGGCTGGAAGGGCAGGGAATTAACCCGGTCACGCTCTGTATTGGGGCGATGCGCCACTTTCGGGCGCTGCACGCGGCGGCATCTGCCCCTGGGGGTGCTTCGGAGGGCATTGCCCGTATGCGACCGCCGATTTTCGGGCCGCGCCGCGACCGAATGCTGAAACAGGCGCAAAGCTGGGGCATGCACCGGCTGGAACAGGCGCTGGGCCTGATTACCGACACCGATCTGGCGCTGCGGTCCAGTGCGCGCGCACCAGCAATGGCAGTCATGGAGCGGGCCTTGATCCGGCTCGCAATGCTGAACCGCCGGTGAATTTCCGGCGGGTTGTGATCTAACGGAAACGCCTGCGGCGTTGCTGTTTTGGTTTGTGCCGCCTGAGCGGCACATGGCCTCCGGCGGGAGTATTTTGGCAAAGGTGATTGGCAGGCTTGTCAAGGTTTGGTCTGCATTCTGCGCTTGTGCCGGGCCGTAAAGCCCGACATCTTTTGGCGCGAGCCGTGAGCGAGGTCGATTGAGGAGAGCGCGTCATGTACACTGTCATCGGAACAGTCAAAAGTCGCGCAGCGCGGGTGTTGTGGATGCTTGAAGAGCTGGGTCAGCCCTTTGAACATGTCGCCGCCCCGCCCCAGTCGGAAGGCGTGACTGCGATCAATCCCGCGGGCAAGGTGCCGGTGTTGATTGATGATGGCACGCCGATCACCGATTCGACCGCGATCATCCAGTATCTGGCCGACAAACACGGTGGGCTTACCCACCCTGCCGGGACGCTGGCGCGGGCACGTCAGGATAGTCTGACCCAGTTCCTGCTCGATGAATTCGACGCCAATCTGTGGATGGCGGCGCGCCACAGTTTCGTTTTGCCCGAAGAATTGCGCCATGCGGCGATCAAGAACACCCTGCGCTGGGAGTTCGAGCGCAGCCAGAAGGTGCTGATGGCGCGGATGGGCGGGGGCGAATACGTCATGGGTGACAAGATGACAGTGCCGGATATCATCCTGACCCATTGCGGCAACTGGGCGATCAATGCCAAGTTTCCGATCATTGATCAGAGATTTACCAGCTATCTGACGCGGATGCGGGCACGACCCGCGTTCAAAAGAGCAATGGCCCATTGAAGTTGAGGGCGTGGCGTCCTGCCCATAACCCTGTCGCCAGACAGCCGGTCAGCAGGTAGCCGCCGGTGGGTGCCTCCCAGTCGAGCATTTCGCCGCAGGCAAAGATGCCGGGCAGGGCGCGCAGTTCCAACCCTGCTGTCAGCCCCGATTGTATCACGCCTCCGGCGGTTGAGATTGCCTCGTCCATTGGCCTTGGGCCGGTATGGCGGACTGGCAGGGTCTTCATCAGGGTTGCGAGGGCGGGTGTGATTGGCAGAGGGCGGCCCCATTCCTGCAACAGTGCCAGACGGATGGGGTCGAGCCGGAGCGTTTTGCGCAGCCAGTTCGCGACCGTCGCCTTGCCGGGGCCTGACGCCAGTCGAGCGGCCACTTCAGTCATGTCCCATTCCGGTACAAGGTCCAACGACAGGGCGGCACCGTCCCGGACGGCGGCAGACACCGCATAGATGCCGCCGCCTTCGAGCCCGTGTCTGGAGATGATGAATTCGCCCCGATCCGTCTGACCTGCAGCGGTGAGTGCCACACCTTTTACCGGCTGGCCAAAAAACCTGGTCATTGGGGGCGACCAATCGACCTGAAAGCCCATATTGGCGGGGCGGAATGGCGCAATCGGAACGCCCTTTTCCACTAGCCAGGGTACCCAGGCAGTGTCAGAACCCAGCCGTGGCCAGCTTGCCCCGCCAAGGGCCAGAACCGTAGCGGAGGGGGTCAGTGTCTGGCGTCCATGGGGGGTGTCGAATACCAGCGCATCGCCCTCAAAGCCTTGCCAGCGCCAGCGCGTTCGCAGTTCGACCCCCGCATCTGCGAGCCGCTGCAACCAAGCCCGCAGCAGGGGCGAGGCTTTCATGGCTTTGGGGAAGACACGTCCTGAACTGCCGGTGAATAAATCCTGCCCCAAATCGCGCGCCCAGGTCTGTGCTTCGGTCGGGCCAAAGGTCGCCAACATTGGTGCCAGCCAATGCGGGCTGAATTTCCCGGCGAAAATCTCGGGCGGTTCATCCTTGGTCAAGTTCAGCCCGGATTTTCCGGCCATCAGGAGTTTGCGGGCGGGCGAGGGCTTGGTTTCGGCAATCACCACCTTGCGGCCTGCCGACGCCAGAGCCTCGGCCGCCATCAGCCCGGCGGGGCCCGCGCCAATGACCAGCGCGAAACTCACTTGGGCCAACCGCCCTTCAGTTCAACCACACGGTGCGGATAAGGGATTTCGATACCTGCCTCTTTCAACGCGTTCCAGACCGCGAAAAGCACATGGCTGGCGTATTTGTTGCGCCCGTCGTCAATGCCGTTGACCCAGTATTCGACGGCGAAATCAATGCCGCTGTCGCCAAAGCCCTTCAGCTCGCAGTCAGGGCCTTCGGGTTTGCTCAGCACAAACGACAGCGCTGCAACCGCGGGGCTGATGATGTCGGGCACCTTGTTGATGTCGGTGTCATAGCTCACGGAAAAGGCCACTTCGTAGCGATTGGCGCTACCCTGATCCGAGTAGTTGACGACTCGGGTCGTGATGAAATGTTCGTTGGGCACGACGATCCATTTGCCGTCGAAGGTCTCAAGAATGCAGGCGCGCGCGGTCATCTTGACGATGGTTCCGGCTTCGCCGCCGTCAAGTTCCACATAATCGCCAACGGTCGTCTGGCCTTCAACGAGCAGAATGATGCCAGAAATGAAGTTGGCTGCGATCTGTTGCAGCCCCAGCCCGATACCAACACCAAGCGCACCGCCAAGGACGGCAACGGTGGTCAGGTCAATCCCCATGATCGACAGAAGCAGCAGGAACGCGGCACCGAATATCACGATTTCGGCGGCCTTGGCGGCAAGTTGTCTGGTGGCCGGGCGCAGATCGTTTTGCGATTTGATGTAATCGGCACTTTGTCGATTGGACCAGCCACCCAGCCAGAAAAGCAGGCTCCCGGCGATCAGACCGCGGATCAGGGCCATCATCGAAAAGGTGATGTTGCCAAGCTCTATCGTAAAGCTTTCGAGCCAGGCTGATACGTCGTCGGTCAGGCCCAACGCATAGATCGCGGCAACGGGGATGAGAACGTAACGCCCCAGCAGTTTCAGGAAGGGTTCGCGCAGGATGCGGGTGACGAAAACCCGCGCCGCCAGGAACAGGAAAACCCGCTTGCCAAAGGCGATGACCGCGCCCGAGCCAAAGACCGAACGGGTGATGCTTTCGCCCAATGCGGTGAAACCATAGGCCAGAAGCGGCAGCAACAGCGGCATGAAGCGCAAGGCGAACCGCCTGAGCATCGCAAACAGCCCGGTCGCTTCGTCGGGTGGGGCCACGAAGGCAGAGATTTTCGCCCCGAGCTTGCCCGAAACCAGTATGGCAATACCCCAGGATGCCAGCAACAAGGCGAATTGCGACCAGGCTGCCGGAGAACTGATCCAGCTTAGCGCCAGCAACCAGCCTTCATTAAGATAGGCCATTGCGTTGGCTACGACTTCCGGCTGGTTTTCCATGGGGCCCCCGTCAGGTCAAATGGCATTTCCGCGCAGTCCTGTGACAACAATTCCTCGTTTAGACAAGAGCATGACCCCTTGGCGATCACGATACTCTTGTGCCTTTGCCGACGGCCATCGCGCGTTCGTAGGCTAGTGCAGCCAAAGCAAAATCGCCAATGGCGATACCGCGAAATACAAATGCGGCGCGCTGATCCGGGGAAAAAGTGCTGGCAATCTTGCCCGTAACCAGATCGGTGAGATCGCCGCAGACAAGTGCGGAATCAATCATTGGTTTGGGGCTGCTCTTTTCCTGTTCAAGATCATCAATGATCACTGTTTCAAAAGCGCCCATGCCTGCGGGAATCCACGGCAATGCTAGATCGGTAATCGCGGCAAATGCGCCGGGTTTGAGCCAGCGGGCATCCAGAAACGGATCGACATCGTAGGAAAGCGTGATCGAGCTGACAATCAGATCGGCGCCGTCCATGGCCTCTTGGGCCGAGGCGCAGGCCGTTGCGGCAAGCCCCATGCTGCGCGCTGTATCGCAGAACTGATCCACCTTGGCCTGACCGCGTCCGACTGCGCGCAGTTCGGTAATCGGGAAGAGCTGCGAAAAAGCCTCCAGATGACTGTGTGCCTGTACGCCGCAGCCGATGAAGGCGATGGATTTGGAATTTGGGTTGGCCAGACGGCGCGCGACAACGGCGCTGAGGCCCGCTGTTCGGATGGCGGTGACCCAATTGGCATCCATGACCGCCTTCAACTCGCCCGTTTCGCTGTCCAGCAGCATGATGGCACCGTTGATCCCGCTCATGCCGCGTTCAGGATTTCGCGGACTGACAATGACCGATTTCACCGATATGATCTGCGGGTCATCCGCCGCTGCCAGCGTGGCCATCATATAGCGACCGTCACCGGGCATGAAGGCTGCCTTTGGTGCAGTCCACAAGACGTTGTTGGACTTGGCCAGCACGGCCTTTTCGATGCAGGCGATGACATCCGCTGCGCCGATCCCAAGCCCGGACAGCACCGCGTCGGACAGGTAAACAAAGCCATTTTGATCTTTCATCGTACCATTTCTCCGATTTGTCGCGGTCTATATGCTGGGCAGCATTGCCTTGATTGCCGCCACATGCGGGGCCTCGGCCCCCAGTGCATCAGCGGCGAGGGCGGTTGTCGTTGCGACCAGACCATCGGGCGGGGCGATCCGGTCAATCAGACCCCAGGCCAGCGCTTCCTCTGCCTCGATCCTGGCGCCAGCCATCAGGATCATTCTGGCCCGCGAGGGGCCGACCAGCGCGCTCAGGCGCGCAGGATCGGACGGTTGCGGCAGAAAGCCAAGTTTCATGACCGGATAAAAGAACTTGGCCTGTGGTACAGCGACACGCAGATCGCAGGCCAGTGCCATGCCGAATGCGCCGCCGGCCAAAGTCCCGTTCAATGCCGCAATTGTCAGACAGGGCAAGGCTGCAATCGCGCCTGAAACCTTCTCCCAGATGCTGTCTCGCGCAAGACCGGCGCGAGCTTCGTCGAGATCGGCCCCGGCAGAAAAGACCTTGCCCGCGCCGGTAAGAACCAAAACGCGCGCGTTGTTTTCGGCGGCATCATCCACGATGGAGACCAAATCCGTCAGCATCGACTTTGTTAGAGAATTTGCTTTCTCCGGTCGTGACAAGGTCACTGTCCAGGCTCCGTTTTCTTGTTTTAGATCAATCATGGCCTCGCCGCCCTCAAATTGCCCCATTCTTTTCCTGTAACAGCTTCGAAAGGCGCAAATCCACCAAATCAGCCCCCTTGACCTGAATGCGCTGTCGCAGGATGCTTGATCAATCGAATTCATAACAAATGAGTAGGCTTTAGGATGACATACGGGAACAGAAGCGGCGCGTTTGCCTTGGTCGCGACCTTGCTGGGCAGCACTGCCGCGATGGCGGATATTACCGCTGAAGAGGTTTGGCAGGGATGGACCAGCTATTACGCTGATATGGGCCAGAGCCTTTCTGTAGGCACGAAGACAATGCAGGGCGATACGCTCGTCATTTCCGACGCCATGATGACCGCGACTGTCCCGGACGGTACGTTTAACATGACAATCGCCGAAATCAGGCTGCGCGAAATGGGCGACGGACGCGTCGAAGTGACCATGTCCGAGGAAATCCCTGTGCGGATGCTTAGCCAGCCATCGACCGGCGAGACTGTCGATATGGGCATGAAGATGACCCAATCTGGCCTGATCACCATCGTTTCGGGCAGTACAGTTGACTCCACATACGATTTCTCTGCGACAAAACTTGCGCTGTCTGTTGATGGCATGAAGGTCGACGATGAAACGGTGCCGATGAAACTGGATGTGTCCATGGGCGGGACCGGCGGCAGCTATCGGATGACCAGCAACGATCTGCGGCAGATCACGTCGGATTTTCGTGCTGACAGCCTCGATTTCTCGGTATCGGCGCAGGATCCGGAAGGCGCGGGCAGCTTTTCTTCGACCGGTGGCTTTACCGGTCTTACAGGAACGTCGGTTGCGACGATGCCGTCCGGGCTGGACATGTCCAACATGAATGCGGTGTTGCAGGCAGGTATGGAGGTCACCGGGTCGTTTGCTTATGGCGGGGGCGGATATTCGATGGATTTTGCCGATGGCCAGGACACGGTTGCCATCAAGGCGAACGGCGGTGGCGGCGGGATCAACCTTGCCATGTCCAAAGCCGGACTTAGCTATGGGATCGTCGGCGGAGCAAGCCAGGTAACAATCCAGTCCTCCAGCTTTCCAGTGCCGATTGACATGTCGCTGACCAGTTCGGCCTTCAATCTGGCTGTACCGATCAGCAAAAGCGATGCCGATCAGCCCTTTTCCTTGTTGATGAAGATCGTCGATTTGAAGGTTTCCGATGGGCTTTGGAATATGATCGACCCTGGGATGCAATTACCCCGCGATCCTGCCACCTTGATTGTCGATTTGAAGGGCACGGCCAAGTTGCTTTTGGATATCATGGACCCGGCCAATGCCGAGAAAATGAACAGCCAGCCGCCGGGCGAGCTGACATCAGTTGATGTCAACGAAGTGGCTCTTTCCATTGCTGGCGCTGATTTGACCGGGAAAGGCGCTGTTATCATCAATAATCAAGGGCTAATGCCCCAGCCTGTCGGATCGGTTGACATGCAGTTGATTGGTGGCAACGGATTGATCGACAAACTGGTAGGCATGGGACTGGTCCCGGAGGATCAGGCGAAGGGCGTTAGGTTGATGATGGGGCTTTTTGCCGTCAAGACCGGCGACGATACCCTGACCTCAAAAATCGAGTTCAAGGAAGATGGCGGCGTTTATGCCAACGGGCAATGCATTCAGTAACCGTTGCCATTCATTCTGCTGATTACTTGAAGGTAAGGCGGGTTGCGGCCCGCCTTACGTCTTTGTCAATG
>JBATDH010000374.1:0-2608 GCA_049663365.1 Albidovulum sp.
CTTGGCCACGTCTTCCTTCATGATGCGGCCATCCTTGCCCGAGCCGGTGACCTCATCGACCGAAAGCCCCGCCTCGGCCATGGCTTTTTTCGCGGAAGGCGCGTTTTCGACATCCTTGCGTTCCTTGAGGGTTTCGGGGCCGGCGCCGGGTGAATCGACGGCTTCGGCCTTTTTCGCCTTGGTGTCCTTGGCGGGCGCTGCGGCGCCTTCGCTGATGACAGCAAGGCGGGCCTTGGCGTCGACGGTGGTGCCTTCGGCGGCGATGATTTCCGACAGGGTTCCGGCCACGGGTGACGGCACCTCGACCGAGACCTTGTCGGTTTCCAGTTCGCAGAGCATTTCATCGACGGCGACGGCATCGCCGACCTTCTTGAACCAGGTGGCGACGGTGGCCTCGGTGACGCTTTCGCCTAAGGTCGGAACCATTACATCAGTCATTTTGCCCTCATCGGCTTGGGGCGCGGCTGGCGCGCTTTTTGGGGATTTCGTTGCAGGCGCGGATTTTCCGGCCTCGTTGATCTGCGCCAGAAGCGCGTTTACGGCGACGGTGGTGCCTTCGGCGGCGATGATTTCCGCCAGCGTGCCCGCCGCCGGGGCGGGCACCTCGACGGTGACCTTGTCGGTTTCCAGTTCACAGAGCATTTCGTCGACCGCGACCGGATCGCCGGGTTTCTTGAACCAGGTGGCGACGGTGGCCTCGGAGACGCTTTCGCCTAAGGTAGGGACGCGGACCTCGATGCTCATGCGGGGGTTCCTTCAATGGTCAGGGCTTCGTTCACGAGCGCCTCCTGTTCTGCCTTGTGCCGGGCGGCAAGACCGGTCGCGGGCGAGGCGGACGCCTGCCTGCCGACATAACGCGGGCGGGCGGAGGCGGCACCGATGCGGTTCAGCACCCATTCGAGATTGGGTTCGACAAAGGTCCATGCACCCTGATTTTTCGGCTCTTCCTGGCACCAGATCACTTCGGTCTGCTTGAAACGGCCCAGTTCCTTGACCATGGCCTGCGCCGGGAAAGGGTAGAACTGTTCGAGCCGCAGCAGATAGACATCATCGAGACCGCGGGCGTCGCGTTCGGCCAGAAGGTCGAAATAGACCTTGCCGGAACAGATCACCACCCGCCTGATCTTCTTGTCGGCGGCGAGTTTGGTGTCGGAATTGCCCTTTTGCGCATCGTCCCAGAGGACGCGGTGGAAATTCGATCCGGTGGTGAAATCGGCGGCGTTGGAAATGCACATCGGATGGCGCAACAGCGATTTCGGCGTCATCAGCACCAGAGGCTTGCGAAAACCGCGATGCAACTGCCGGCGCAGGATGTGGAAGTAGTTGGCGGGCGTCGAACAGTTGGCCACGATCCAGTTATCCTGGGCGCATTGCTGCAAGAAACGTTCGAGCCGGGCCGAGGAATGTTCGGGGCCTTGCCCTTCGAACCCGTGCGGCAGAAGGCAGACGAGGCCCGACATGCGCAACCATTTGCTTTCGCCCGACGAGATGAACTGATCGAACATGATCTGCGCACCATTGGCGAAGTCGCCGAACTGGGCTTCCCACATCACCAGGGCGTTGGGTTCGGCCAGCGAATAGCCGTATTCAAAGCCGAGGACCGCGTATTCGGAGAGCATCGAATCGATGGCCTCATAGCGCGCCTGACCGGGTTTGATGTGGTTGAGGGGATAATAGCGTTCCTCGGTCGTCTGGTCGATGAAGGCGGAATGGCGCTGGGAAAAGGTGCCGCGGGTGCAGTCCTGACCTGACAGGCGCACCGGATAGCCTTCGGCGAGCAGCGAGCCGAAGGCGGCCGCCTCGGCGGTGGCCCAGTCAAAGCCCTTGCCGGACTTGAACATCGCGGCCTTGCTTTCAAGCAGGCGGATGACGGTCTTGTGGATTTCAAAACCGTCAGGGGCGCGGGTCAGGGCCGCGCCGACCTCGCCCAGCAGCTTTTTGGAAATGGCGGTCTGGCCGGGGACATATTCGGTGCCTTCACGGTCCATATGCGACCAGCGCCCGTCGAGCCAGTCGGCCTTGTTGGGTTTGTAATTCTTGCCCAGTTCGAACTGTTCGTTGAGATGGGCCTGAAAGGCCGCCTTCATATCCTCTATCTCGCCTTCGGGCATCAGCCCGTCACGGATCAGGCGTTCGGTATAGATCTGCAACGTGGTCTTGTGGGTCTTGATAGTCTTGTACATCGCCGGGTTGGTGAACATCGGCTCATCGCCTTCGTTATGGCCAAAGCGGCGATAGCAGAAAATGTCGATGACCACGTCGCGGTGGAATTTCTGACGAAATTCGGTGGCGACCTTGGCGGCGTGAACGACGGCTTCGGGGTCGTCGCCATTGACGTGGAAGATCGGTGCCTCGACCATCAGGGCGATGTCGGTGGGGTAGGGGGACGAGCGGGAAAAATGCGGCGCGGTGGTAAAACCGATCTGGTTGTTGACGATGATATGCATGGTGCCGCCGGTGCGGTGGCCGGACAGGCCGGACAGGCCAAAGCATTCAGCCACCACGCCCTGCCCGGCAAAGGCCGCGTCACCGTGCAGGAGGATCGGCAGAACCTGGCTGCGGGTGGTGTCGTTCAACTGCGCCTGTTTGGCCCGCGCCTTGCCGAGGA
>JBATDH010000375.1:0-7868 GCA_049663365.1 Albidovulum sp.
ATCTATGCCAGCATTGACAACATCAAGGTCGCCAAAGGTGACAAAGTCCAACGCGGCCAGGCCATTGCCACGGTGCGCGCGGCAGACCCGTCCGCCCTGCATTTCGAAGTCCGCCAAGGTTTCGACAGTGTCGATCCGATGCCCTACCTGCAATAGGGCGCTACTGGTTGACCTTGTTGTTAACGTAAACCGCGTTACAGCCTGACGCCGCGCCGGCCCGCCAGATCGGTAAAGAACTGCCAGGCCACCCGGCCCGACCGCCCACCTCTTGTGGCCTGCCACTCGATGGCTTCGGCGCGCAGGGCCGCATCGTCGATCACAATGGCATGGGCATCGCAATAACCTCGGATCATCGCCAGATACTCATCCTGCGAACAGGCATGAAATCCAAGCCAGAGCCCGAACCGGTCGGAAAGCGATACTTTCTCCTCGACGGCCTCTGAGGGGGAGATGGCACTTGAACGCTCATTCTCGATCATGTCGCGCGGCATCAGGTGACGGCGGTTCGATGTGGCGTAAAACACCACATTTTCCGGTCGTCCTTCGATGCCACCATCCAGAACCGCCTTTAGTGATTTGTAATGCTGATCGTCATGGCTAAAGGACAAATCATCGCAATAAAGCAGGAACCGGTGCGCATCCGCCGCCCGCAACACATTGAGCAAGCGCCCGATCGAGGGCAGATCCTCGCGCTGGACTTCAACAATCTTGAGCCGAAAGCCCCGTTCCAGAACTTCGGCATGAACCGCCTTGACCAAAGACGATTTGCCCATGCCCCGCGCCCCCCACAAGAGCGCGTTATTGGCCGCGAACCCTTGGGCGAACTGGAGGGTATTGTCCAGTAGCGTATCGCGCGCCCGGTCAATACCGACCAAAAGCGGCAGCGCGATCCGATTGACTTTTGTCACCGGCACCAGACGGTCGGGCGTGATGTGCCAGACAAAGGCGTCCGCCTCGGAAAAGTCCGCAGCTTCGGTCGCCACAGGCGCCATTCGCTCCAATGCCTCGGCGATACGGATCAGCGCCTTGTCGGTCATTCCTTTGATCCGGCCGGGTTTTCTGGTGCGGATTCTTCTTCGACCGCTTCATCAAAAAGGCTTTCACCCTCGCCGATGATCCCCTCGGCTCGCGCCTCTTCGTCCTTTTTCTTCTCGACATAGGCCACGAGGAAAATCGAAATTTCGTAAAGCCCGTAAACCACCGCAAACAATATGACCTGGGTGGCCACATCGGGCGGCGTGACGATGGCCGCAACCGACAAAATGCCGACAACTGCATATTTGCGTGTTTGCCGCAGACCGCGCGAACTGGCCAGCCCCGCCTTACCCATCAAGGTCAGCAGCACCGGAAGTTGAAAGCACAGCCCAAAGGCAACAATCATTTTCAGCGTAATATCAAGGGTTTCATTGACCTTGCCGTTGAAAACGATGTCTATGCCCGTTTCAGGAGTTACGCCATGAACCGTATCGGTTCCGGACACCACCGCCGCAAGGAATGACGGCAAATCGGCAAATCCGAGGAAGAAAGCCATGGCCATCGGAATCACGACGAAATGCGCGAATGCGGCGCCCAGCAAGAAAAGCACCGGCGATGCAAAGATAAAAGGTAAAAAGGCGTTCTTTTCGTTGCGGTAAAGCCCAGGGGCGACGAAACGCCATAGCTGATAGGCAATCACCGGGAAGGACAGCATCAGCCCGCCCACAACCGACACCCTTATCAGGGTAAAGAAATACTCCTGCGGGGCGGTGTATTGCATGATCGGGTGCGGATTGCCGAGACTGCGCATGGTCTTTTCAATCGGCATCAGCAGAAAATCGAGGATCATGCCACCAACGGAAAAGCACAGCACCATGCCGACAAGAAATGCCACCACCGACCAGATCAGGCGATTGCGCAGCTCGGCCAGATGTTCGATCAGCGGCGCGGTACTGTCTTCGATATCGTCCTTGTTCATGCCTCACCCTTCTGGGTCCGGCGTGTCGGCTTTTTCGCGCCTGCGGCCGGTTTCTTGACGGCGGTCGCCTTGGTCGCGGTTGGTTTGGCGGCGGTTGGCTTGGCGGCGTTTGGTTTGGCCGTTGCCTTGGCGGCCACTCTCTTCTTGGTCGGCGCGGATTCAGGTGCCGCCGGGGCTGCCGTTGCCTTGGGCGCGGCTTTCGCGGCCACCTTGCGCTCGACCGCTTCGGCTGCCTTCTTATCCGCCAGCGCCTGGGTCGCGGGGCCTTTGGGTGTCGTCGAGGGTTTGTTCGGCTGCCATTTTTCGAAACTCGACGCCGCCTTGTCGAGCGCATCAAGTCCCAGACTTTTCTTTGAGGTCATGGCCTTGAGATCTTTGGCCGTATCGGACACGCCCGATTCACGCGCGGCATCATCCATGGCGCGCTGAAACTCGCGCCCCATGCTACGGGCCTTGGCGGTAAAACGACCAAGCGTGCGGAACATGCCCGGCAGGTCTTTCGGGCCGACGACGATCAGCGCCACGATGCCGATCAGCATCAGTTCACTCCAGCCGATATCAAACATGATGCACCGCTCCGGCTATACGAACTGCCGGTTCAAACCTTGTCTTTCTCTGTCTTGGGGGTCACGTCGCGGGCGGCATCGACCGCTTCCTTTTCAATCTCTTCCGACCCGTCCTTCACACCCTTCTTGAAGGCCGTGATCCCCTTGCCGACTTCGCCCATCAAGGATGAAACCTTGCCGCGACCGAATAGCACCAGAACCACAACCGCAATCAGCAGCAGGCCCGGAATGCCGATATTGTTCAACATGATCTTCTCCCCTCAGGCACCGGCAAAGCAGTGCCCTGTTTTTTCACTGTCCGGCTCATTTATTCATTTCGCCCCCCCACTTCAAACCCCTTTCATCGGAATGACAGGTTTTTTTGGAATTGCAGGGCGGAATCACGCCGTATTGAAAGCAGCCCCTACGACGGGTGCAACCGGTCGACCCCGTCGGTCTTCGGAAAGATGAAACACCGGTCGCGGCGGATCATCAGCCACATCACCGTGCTCGGCTTGGGCAGAAAGACCCCAGGCACAGTTGCCCGCAGCACCTGATCGCCGAAATCCATGCGAAACTCCACCAGGCTTTCGCGGCCCAGAAACCGTGCCCGCGCAACATGACCGCGCGCCGGTGTGCCATCGCCGGGCGTCGGGCCGGGGCCACGACCGGCCCGGTCGAAATCAATCTTGAGATGCTGCGGCCGGATCACAATTTCCACCTCGGTTCCGTCAGGCATACCCGGTGCAAGAAAGTCGCCAAAAGGCGTCGCCGTCAGGGCACCTTCGACTTTGCTTTCCAGGATATTGATGTCGGAAAAGAAAGCCGCTGCCTCGCGGTCGACGGGTGCGTTGTAAAGATTGTAGGGTGCCCCCTGTTGAACGATCCGCCCACCCCGCATCAGGGCGATTTCATCGGCCATGCGCATCGCTTCATGCGGTTCATGCGTGACCAGCAAGACCGCCGTTCCCTCTTCTTTCAGAAGCGCCAGCGTATCATCGCGAATGCCGTCACGCAGACGTTCGTCGAGGCCGGAAAAGGGTTCGTCCATCAGAAGTATCCGCGGATTGGGGGCCAGTGCGCGCACCAAAGCCACGCGCTGTTGTTCGCCACCGGACAATTCATGTGGGTATTTTGTTCCAAAACCCGCCAAAGACACCCGCTCCAGCAATTCCTCAACCCGACGCTTGCCCGCATCTGCCCTGTCCTTCAGGCCGAAGGCCACATTCTCGGACACCGACAGATGCGGAAACAGCGCGAAGTCTTGAAACATCATCCCGATGGAGCGCCGTTCCGGCGGAACCCGGTAAACCGTGTCGCAAACCAGATTGCCATCAACCAATATCCTACCGGAATCCTGAATATCGACCCCGGCTATCATCCGCAATGTCGTGGATTTTCCACAGCCCGAAGGGCCGAGCAGGCATGTCACCTGCCCCGCCGGTATCGACAGCGACACATCGCGCACCACCGCCCGGCCGCCAAAGTGGCGCACCAGGTTTTGCACCTCAAGCCGTGGTGTTGTCTCGCTCAATGCCGGTCCCGCAAGTCATGCCCGATCAATTCCGTCGGATTTACGCCGGGATACCAGCGCGTGACCCGGCCCGCAAGTCGCGCGGCAACTTTGCCCGCAGACCTTCCGGGCCGACCCGCCGGGGGTTTCACCCCCGGACCCCCAAGGTATTTGCGCCAAAATGAAAAGGGCAAATCAAAGGGTCGAATTCATCGCCCCGCCGTCAAGCAAGATGTTCTGGCCGACGATAAACCCCGCATGAACCGAACACAGAAAGGCACAGGTCGCGCCGAATTCGCCGGGCCTGCCGTAGCGGCGCGCCGGTATGGTTGCGCATCGTTGGGCGGCAGCCTCTTGGACGCTGATCCCTTTGGACTTGGCTACACCGCTGTCAAGCGATGCGGCGCGGTCTGTGGCGTGAATGCCGGGCAGGAGATTGTTGATCGTCACACCTTGCGGAGCCACCTGCCGCGAGGTGCCCGCCACATAGCCGGTCAGCCCGGCGCGGGCGGCATTTGACAGGCCAAGCTGCGCGATCGGTGCCTTGACCGATTGCGACGTGATGTTGACCACGCGCCCCCAGCCCTTACTCATCATGCCCGGCAACAGCGCCTTCATCAGGGCAATTGGCGTCAGCATATTGGCGTCGATGGCGCGGATGAAATCCGCACGCTCCCAGTCGCTCCAAAGCCCTGGGGGCGGGCCACCGGCATTTGTCACCAGAATATCCACGCCCGCGGCGGCGGCCAGCACGGCGGCGCGCCCCGCCTCGCTGGTGATGTCTGCGGCCACTTCGGTCACGCTGACGCCATGCGCGTTTCGGATTGACGCCGCCGTCGCTGCCAGCGCATCGGCACCGCGCGCATTCATCACCAGATCGACGCCCGCCGCCGCCAATGCTTCGGCACAGCCGCGACCGAGTCCCTTTGACGAGGCGCAAACCAGCGCCCTTTTGCCACGAATTCCCAAATCCATTGCCAGTCCTTTCCGTTGCCATAACATCCTAATCTGGTTCAATCTGACATAACACCACTCTTCCGCGCCGAAAGGTGGCGCTTCAATCCACGGCATCTGCGTTGACGCACATGACCGGGCTTTGATAAGCCGGAAGCAGGGTCCGGGTTTTCCGGCAGATGGTACCGGTGGATTTTTGATGAATGATCGGCCACGACCGATACCTGCCCAGACAGCACATGCGTATGATGCTGATTTCATCCGGGTTGTCAGTGGTGCCAATCTGGGCGATGCGATTGGCGATGCCGACGCGGTCATGCCAGGCGATATCTACCGGCTGAACCCCGCCGCCCCGGCCCTGCGGCTGATGTTGCAGGCAGCGCCGGGCGGAAACCGGCACCAGATACTGGCGCAAGGGTCGCAAATCGGCCGCCGCGATGACCGACTGAGCCTGCTGTCATTGCTGACGCTCATGGCACCTGACGGGGACAGGCTGGAACTCTTGATCGTGCGCCATGAGGAAAGCCAAAAGACCTATGCATTGCCCCTGTCGCCGATGGTGCCGCGGACCGACTATACCTTGCTGACGGTCGAAACCGATTTCGGCGATATTCGTGTTGCCGATATCATCTGTGTTTCCTTTGCCGCCGGCACGCTGATCACCAACCCCGACGGTGCACAGCGCAGCATTGACACGCTGGAACCCGGCGATCTGGTCCTGACCCGCGACCATGGTGCGCAACCCGTGCGCTGGGTTGGCAAGGCGACACTTCGCGCCAATGGCACCTTTGCGCCGGTGGTGATCCGGGCCGGAACCCTGGGCAATCTGGGCGATCTGGTGGTCAGCCCGCATCATCGGGTATTTCTTTATCAGCGCGGACAAAACCGGGTGGGAAGTACCGCCGAACTTCTGGTTCAGGCCAAACACCTGGTTGATGGCGAGGCCATATTTCGCCGTGAGGGTGGTTTCATCGATTACTACAGTCTGGTTTTCGATGAGCACGAAATCATCTATGCCGAGGGTATTCCAGCGGAAAGCCTGATGATCAATGACACCACGGTCGGTCTCTTGCCCGAGGACCTGGCCAAAGAGGTCAAGGCCCGCTTTCCCGGTCTGTCACAGAAACAGCATTTCGGCACGGAGGCCCGGCGCGAAGATCTTGACGCCGCCGGGCGTGACACGTTTTTCAAACATGACAAACGCAACTGAGTTTTCACGGCGCTACGGTGTCTTGCCTTGCTTGGTTTGTCTTCGATCTGATTTGGTTTGAAGACAAGCGGCATTGGCACCGCGTCCGACGCTCCAGCCAGTCTCTTCCAATTGCCGGGGCGCAAGGCTATATCGCGGCCCATGTCGCACGCACCCGCCAATCGCCCTGCCCTGCCGCCCGAAATCGCCCGGCGGCGAACCTTTGCCATCATCTCGCATCCCGATGCGGGCAAGACCACGTTGACCGAGAAATTCCTGCTGTTCGGGGGGGCCATTCAGATGGCCGGACAGGTGCGCGCCAAGGGCGAGGCTCGGCGCACGCGGTCGGATTTCATGAAGCTGGAACAGGATCGCGGCATTTCGGTTTCTGCCTCGGCGATGTCGTTTGAATTCGGGCCCTACCTGTTCAATCTGGTCGACACCCCCGGCCACTCGGACTTTTCCGAAGACACCTACCGTACGCTGACCGCCGTCGATGCGGCGATCATGGTCATCGACGGGGCCAAGGGCGTTGAAAGCCAGACCCGCAAGCTCTTCGAGGTCTGCCGCTTGCGCGATCTGCCCATCCTGACCTTTTGCAACAAGATGGACCGCGAAAGCCGCGATACCTTCGAGATTATCGACGAGATACAGGAGAACCTCGCCATCGACGTGACCCCGGCCTCCTGGCCCATAGGGGTCGGGCGCGATTTCCTCGGCTGCTATGACATCCTCCATGACCGGCTGGAACTGATGGACCGGGCCGACCGCAACCGGGTGGCGGAGACGATCAAGATCGACGGGCTGAGCGACCCGAAACTGGCCGATCACATCCCCGCCGACCTTCTTGCCAAGCTGCGCGAAGAGGTTGAAATGGCGCGTGAATTGCTGCCCGGCTTCAACCGGCAGTCGGTGCTCGAAGGCCATATGACGCCGATCTGGTTCGGTTCCGCCATCAATTCCTTTGGCGTCAAGGAACTGATGACCGGCATCGGCGACTATGGACCCGAACCGCAACCCCAGCGGGCCACCGAACGCGTGATCGCGCCCGAAGAACCTAAGGTCACCGGCTTTGTCTTCAAGGTGCAGGCCAATATGGACCCCAGGCACCGCGACCGCGTGGCTTTTGTCCGGCTGGCGTCGGGCCACTTCACGCGCGGCATGAAAATGCTGCATGTGCGCTCGAAAAAACCGATGACGATTTCCAACCCTGTGCTTTTTCTCGCCGCCGACCGCGAACTTGCCGAAGAGGCCTGGGCAGGTGACATCATCGGCATCCCCAACCACGGCCAGTTGCGCATCGGCGACGCACTGAGCGAAGGCGAAAGCCTGCGTTTCACCGGCATCCCTTCCTTTGCCCCGGAATTGTTGCAGACCGTGCGCGCGGGTGATCCGCTCAAGGCCAAACATCTGGAAAAGGCGCTGATGCAATTCGCCGAGGAAGGTGCCGCCAAGGTTTTCAAACCTGCCATCGGCTCGGGTTTTATCGTCGGGGTGGTCGGCGCGTTGCAATTCGACGTTCTGGCCAGCCGGATCGAGATCGAATATTCCCTGCCCGTGCGCTTTGCCCCTTCGCAGTTCACCTCGGCCCGCTGGGTCACGGGACCAAAACCCGAGGTCGAGAAGTTCGTGAATGCCAACAAGGGCCATATCGCCCATGACCACGACGGCGACATTGTCTATCTTACCCGGCTGCAATGGGATATCGACCGG
>JBATDH010000376.1:0-12839 GCA_049663365.1 Albidovulum sp.
CCTACAATCTTCCGGCCGGCAACATCTTTGACAAGCTCGGCCCAAAGGCCTTTCCGATCATTGTTGGCACCGGCATGGTTTTGTCAGCCGTCATGCTCGTCTTGCGGCCCGATCCAGAGCCGGGCTGGCCAGAAGCGAAAACATTGCTGGCGTTGCTGTTTTCGACAATTGTTCTTGTGGGCTATGCCTATACGCTCAAACCTTTGGGCTTTTTGCTGCCGACCGCGATTGCGGCGGGTGTGATCAGCTATCAGATCAGCCCGCGTCCGCTGCCCGCCATTCTGACCGGTCTGGGCCTGTCTTTCGGACTGTACGTCATATTCAAATACGCTTTGGGGCTGAGCCTTTTTGCCCTTCCGCGCAGTCTGATGGGCTGAGGAGCACGGCATGGAAATCTTCTCCAATCTTGCGCTTGGCTTTGACATCGCCTTGTCGCCGTTCACCCTGTTTCTGGCCGTGATCGGCTGCTTTCTGGGCACCATCATCGGCGCTTTGCCGGGGCTTGGACCCTCGAACGGCGTGGCGATCCTGATCCCTATTACCTTCTCTATGGGGCTTGATGCCACGGCAGCCCTCGTGCTGCTGACAAGTGTCTATTACGGCGCAATGTATGGTGGGCGGATCAGTTCGATCCTGCTCAACATACCTGGCGATGAACCGGCGATGATGACCACGCTCGACGGCTATCCGATGGCCAAGAACGGTCGGGCGGGCGATGCGCTGGTGATTTCGGGCGTCGCCTCTTTCGTCGGCGCGCTGTCGGCTACCATCGCGCTGGCACTGGTGGCCCCGTTTCTGGCGCGGATCGCCTACAAATTCGGACCCGCCGAATATTTCGCGCTCTATGCGCTAGCCTTCGCCACTTTGGGCGGTATGTCATCAAGCAATCAGGCCAAGGCGGCACTTGCTTCGTTCATCGGTCTTGGCATTGCCTTGATTGGCATCGACAACAACGCAGGTTTCGCCCGCTTTACCGGCGGCAATCTGCACCTGTCTGACGGGATTGATTTTCTGGTGGCCATCGTCGGCCTTTTCGCCGTGTCAGAGGTTTTCGTTTTTATCGAGACCCACGGCAAGAACTCGGCTCTGGGGGTAAAACTGGGCAAGGTCACGGTTCCCTGGCGCGATATTTGGGATACGAAATGGACGATGATCCGTTCCTCGATCTTGGGTTTCGTTGCCGGCGTTTTGCCGGGTGCGGGTGCCTCGCTCGGTTCATTCATGACCTATATGTTGGAAAAGGGCATCGCCGGGGAAAAGGGCGGTTTCGGCACTGGCGTCCCCAAAGGTGTCGCAGCGCCCGAGGCCGGTAACAACGCCGCCGCCGGGGGCGCGCTGGTGCCGATGCTGACGCTTGGCGTACCGGGATCGGGAACCACGGCAGTTCTGCTCGCGGTTCTGATGACACTGAACATCACGCCGGGTCCGACCCTTTTTCGCGACAACCCTGACGTTGTTTGGGGTCTGATCGCATCGCTGCTGATCGCCAATTTCGTTCTGCTTTTCATGAACGTGCCGATGGTCAAGATTTTCGTGCGCATCCTGATGGTGCCACCGGCTGTGCTGCTGCCGGGTGTCACCATGATTTCCTTCGTCGGGATCTATTCGCTGTCGGGCAGTTACTTTGACCTGGTGCTGATGATCATTTTCGGGATCATGGGCTGGGCGTTTCGGAAGATGGATATTCCGACCGTGCCGGTGATCCTTGGCATCCTTCTGGGCTATCAGATGGAAAACAACCTTCGTCACGCGATGACGCTGTCGGGGGGTGAGTGGACTTATCTGATCTCCTCGCCCATTTCCATCGGACTCTGGGTCGCAGCAGTGCTTGGCTTTGTCGCGCCGATGTTCCTGCGGGGATTGCTTAAAAAACCAGAACTGCCCGACGTTGATGACCTGGTGGATTGATGCCAAGGGTTCGTGTCCTTGTTCCCAATGGCGCACTGGGGCTGGGGTTTGACGCCGACGCGCTGACCCGTGGTCTGGCAGCTTCCCCTGACATCATCGCGGTGGATGGTGGATCGACCGACAGCGGGCCGTCTTATCTAGGGCGTGGCGTTTCCAAGTATTCTCGCGCTGCCACCAAGGCCGAATGGCGTCAGTTGATGCTGGCGCGGGCCGAAACACAGGTTCCGCTGGTCATCGGCACCGCCGGAACCTGCGGTGCTGACGTTGCGGTTGACTGGCTTTTCGATATCACGCAGGAGCTGGCGGTCGAGCTAGGCCAATGCCTGAAAGTGACGCGCCTTTATTCCGGGCAAACGTCGGAACGGGTGGCCAGGGCGTTAGTTTCAGGGCATGTGTCGGCTTTACCCGGCGCACCGGAAATCAGTGACGATTCCGTCAAGAACTGCACAAATATCGTCGCTTTGGCAGGGGCGGAACAGATTGCTGCGGCGCTGAACACCGGCGCTGATATTATCATCGCCGGGCGCACGACCGACACCGCAATAATCGCCGCTTTGCCGCTGATGCGGGGGTGTCATCCGGGGGCTGCGTGGCATGGGGCCAAGGTGGGCGAATGCGGGGCGCTGGCGACGACGCACCCAGCCTCAGGCTCTATCCAGATCGACTTCGATGAAGCCGGGTTCACCCTTACCCCACTGGGGCACAGCGCACGGGCGACACCCTACACCGTGTCGGCGCATATGCTTTATGAAAACACCGACCCCTACATCCTCTATGAACCCGGCGGACATCTGGATGTAACCGGGGCGCGCTACATCGCATTGGATGAAAGGCGGGTCCGTGTGGAGGGATCAGTTTGGGTTCCCGGCGCCTACACGGTCAAGCTGGAAGGCGCGCGCATCGCCGGATATCAGAGCGTTGGCCTGACGCTGCTGCGCGACCGGCGATATGTTCAAAATGCGGTCGCCTGGACCGATGATGTCGCGCGACGTTGTCAGGAAAAGACCCAAGCCCAGACAGGTCTTGAGCCAGACGAATTTTCAATAGAACTACGCTTGATCGGGCTGAACGCGACGCTGGGTGTGTTGGAAAACCATGACAAAGCGCCCGCTGAAATCGGGGTACTGGCAATCGCTACGGCCCCTACCGAGGCGCTGGCAGCCGAAATCGCCAAAATCCTTAACCCGTTTCTGCTGCATCACGCCCTGTCCGAAGAAGAACCGATGCCCACCTTTGCGTTCCCGTTCTCGCCCGCCGAAATGCAACGCGGTGCACTCTATGAATTCGTGCTTAACCATGTGATGAGCCTGGATGATCCCTTATCTGCCTTCCGCCTCAAAACGGATGAGGTGGGCCATGGCTAGACTGGGCATGATCGCCGCCAAGGTCAGATCAAAAAACGCTGGCCCGTTTTGGCTGACAATTGATATTTTCTGCGGGAATAGAGACGTTTTCAGCCAGATTTCAGCAGGGCTGGCGACTGCCCAGGTGGCCCGTCTCTATGCGGTGAATCCGACACAGATAAAAAGGTTTGATATTGCTGATCTCTACGTGGTGAAATTCTCGTTCCCGCGTCCAGTCATTCAGGGTTCCCGCGAAGATCGGGACATGCATGGCGCGGGCTGGGCGGTGCTGTTGGAAGAGTTGGAGATCGGTGAACCGGTATGCCGTTAATCCACAACGCTGTAAACCGCCGCACTCAGCCGCCAAATATCCGCGCCCGATATTGTGCCAGATATATCCGCAGCCAGGGCGTAAACTTGGCGGGTGCTTTTGCAACCTCGGCGACCAACCCATCCAGCGTGATCCAGCGCGTGTCCATGACTTCCTCTGGATCAGGGTTCAGTGCCAGGCTCACACTGGCAGGTGCCAGAAAAATATCGACCACCTCATGTTCGGTCATCCCGCCGCCGACATCCGCACGGTATTCCACCTGGTCAGCGTATGTCAGGGTTAGCCCGACGATCCCCAGTTCCTGACGCAACCGGCGTTCTGCACAATCAATCGGGGTCTCGTCCCAAAGCGGATGCGTGCAACAACTGTTCGCCCAAAGACCGGGCGTGTGGTATTTGCCCAACGCCCGGCGCTGGATCAGCACCAAATCGCCATCGGTCACAAACACAGATACCGCCTTATGGCGCAAACCTTGAAAATGCGCGGCCATCTTTTCGACCGCGACAAGGTCACCGTCGACCCAGGCTGGAATCATATCTGACACGCTACCGACCCAGCACAGACCGATATTTCACGAGGTTTTTTCGGCGACTTTCTGCTCGGCTGTGCGGCGACCAATTTCCTGCCGGTAAAGCGCCAGAAAATCCACCGAGTCGATATTCAGCGGTGGGAAACCACCATCACGGGTAACGTCGGAGACGATCCGGCGCACGAAAGGGAAAACCATCCGCGGGCATTCAATCAGCAGGAACGGGTGCAACTGATCCTCAGGCACCCCTTCGACATGAAATATCGCGCCGTATTCCAGCTCCAAAAGAAACAGTGGCGATTTGTCGGCCTTGTTGACCGAAGTCACCTTGAATTTGCTGACTACTTCAAACTGGTGATCCACGCCGCGTTTGCGAGCGTCGAGGCTAACCTGAACCTGCACTTCGGGCTGAACGTCCGAACCTGTCAGGCCCTTTTGTGCCACGATGTTTTCAAAGGACATATCGCGGATGAACTGCCCCAACACGCTCATTTTCACCTGCGGTGTTTGTTCCGGTGCGGCACCATTGCTAGCTTCGGCCATGTCGATTTCTCCCAAAAAACATGTTTTCGCGGCTGCGTGTAACACCTTGCAGAAGCAGCCTCAATGCAGCGTTGTGCCCCCCGGCCCGCGCAAAGGCGGCTTTTTCGGCTCAATCTCTGAATATTCACCGTCAATGATATCATCGCGGAAATCTGCCCGATGGGTCGGACCCCCACCGACTGTGAAGCTTTGGACCTGAACGCGGGCTGCAAGATAGCGAAGCACCGCCGCCCGCACCGCGGGTACAAGCAGCAGCAGACCCATCGCATCGGTGAAAAAGCCCGGTGTCAGCAATAGGGCTCCGGCAAAGAGGATCATCGCGCCATGGGCTATGGGTTCCGTCGGGTCGCGCAGTTCCGACAACGATCCGCGCAACTGGGCGAGCGCCAGCGCGCCTTGCATCCGCACCAGCCAACTTCCGGCAAGTGCAGTGCCAAGCACAATGGCCAGTGTCGGCCATAGGCCGATAAAGCCCCCGACCTGAATGAACAGGCCGATTTCAATCAGCGGAACGGCCACAAACGCAATTAATAGCCACATGCAACGCACCTTTCTTGTCCAAAGGTAGACTTGGACTTTCCCGTCACCTACATAGGGAGGGAAAGCCGTTCTTGCCAACCCTGCCGCTGATATCCTTGCGGCAACAAAGGTTCATTACATATGTCCAACGCCGTAATTCAGTTGCTTGTCCTCGCCGGAATCGCGATTTTTCTGATCCTGCGACTGAAGAATGTTCTCGGAACCCGTGAGGGTTTTGAAAAGCCAGCATTGCCGCCGCAACCTGACGGCCCGGCAATGCGAAAAGGCAAATTCGAAGTGATTGAAGGTGGACCGGACCGCGACATCACCGATCATGCGCCCGAAGGCAGCGAATCGGCCAAAGTGCTTGCCATGATGAAACAAGCGGAGCCGAGCTTCTCGGTATCGCAATTTCTTCAAGGGGCTCGTAGTGCCTATGAAATGATTCTCATGGCCTTTGAGAAAGGCGATCTCGAATCGATCAGACCGTTCCTCTCGGATGAGGTATATGAAAGCTTTGTCAGCGTTGTCGATGCCCGTAAGGCCAAGGGGCTGACGGTTACCGCAGAATTCGTTGGCATCCGCGAAGTCACGCTTCACGACGCCGAATTCGACCCGAACACCGGGGAAGGCGATGTTACGGTACGGTTTGCCGGTGAATTGATTTCAGCCGCGCGCGACAGCGCCGGACAGGTTGTCGAAGGCAACCCCAAAGAAGTTCGTCGCCAGCGCGATATCTGGACCTTTTCGCGGGTTATGGGGTCGTCCGATCCCAACTGGCGGCTTGTCGCGACCGGCGAATAATGCGGCTTCCCAAGCTTGCCCGATGACCCGGCGTCCGCGCGGTTTGCGCCCGGAAGAACATGAGCTGTGGTTGCGCGTTGCGGCCACGGCCAATGCCATTCATCCTGACCATCCCCGCCCCGTTGGTGCGACCAGATTGAAGTCAAAAAAACCTAGTTTCCAACCGAAAGGGTTTCTGATTGGTTCAACGTCGCGGCCGACGTCCATGGGGCACGACCTTGCGCCATCGCTGGAAGAGAGGTTGGCGGCGCAACCTTTGCGGATGGACCGGCGTGCGCATCAGCAAATGACGCGGGGCAAATTTCAGCCGGAGGCGCGGATAGATCTGCATGGCATGACCCAGTCCCAGGCACATCCGGAACTGATCCGCTTTATGCTTTCGGCGCACGGTGCAGGCAAGCGGCTGGTGCTGGTTATTACGGGCAAGGGCAAGGCGGGGCTGGATTTCGGCCCCATCCCCCAGCGTATGGGGGTGTTGCGCCATCAGGTGCCGCAGTGGCTGGCCCAACCGCCATTGGGCAGCATTGTGCTACAGGTGTCTACAGCGCATCAAAAACATGGCGGTGCCGGCGCGCTTTACGTCTATCTGCGCCGGGGGCGTTAAAGGCTTCCGCCGGAAATGGCTGCGACAGGCGACAAAATGATCTGGGTGGCGTTTTGCAGCGTCAGAACGGCACCGGGAAGCAACCCCGTCCGACCGGTGCGATCGCCGGTAAAGGCCGTGTCGATTTCTGACAACCTGCCAAGAATCAGCAAAAGAGCCGGTGAATTGCCAGCATTAAAATGGCCTGCGCCGGTGGAGAAGGCCGTCGTATCAAGCACCGTGACCTTGAGATCGGCTACTTCTTCGATGTCCGTCACATTTCCCAAACGATCATGCTGACCGGTCAGTCGGGATGACAGAGCCAGCGCATGGTCCCGTTTCGATGTAAAGATGATGAACGGCTGCGGCAGATTTCCGACGCGGATGGCTTGGGCCCGGAATACATCCACATCTATATCCGGCGAAATCAAAGCCACGCCGGAAATCTTGTTCAACAGGCTATGGTTTTTCTCGATGGCCAGTTGCCGCAGGGTCTCCATGGTCAGGGCAGCGCCCATGGAATGGGCGACGAGCAGCATATGCTCGGCACCAGCCGCCTCAACCTCGCGCAGCAAATTTTCCAGCCCGTCGCGAGCAAAAAGGGCACTGTCACGATCATAGGCATAGGCAAGCGGATGGCCCCGCGAAGGCCAGGAATAGTGAACCGAAACGCCTCTGGTCCCCAGGTCATGGCCAAGCTGCGCCAAACGGTAAGTGCCTTCGGCAAAATTGTTGTTGAACCCGTGTACATAAACGACTGCTTCGCGCGCGCCACGCGCCTCTTTTGCCAAAGCGCGGGCCAGGTCAGCGCGGAAATCCGCCGCCTTGGGATAGAAATCCTCGTCCACGGCCAAAAACTGGGTCATTGGGTCCGGCCTGCCGCCGGGTCTTGGCCATTTGATTTCGCCCAGCTTGCGGTCCGGTGGTATCGAAATGTCCAACCGCACAAAACGGATTTCCTGATTTCGTATCTTTCCGAATTCTTCACCGGTTTCAGGATCGGCACCGCGGGTCGTGCCGATAAAAACCGTCTCCACATCACCCAACGATGCGGCGGCCGGATCAATTACAATGGATCCACGCGGTTCGCAGCCGGCGATGCTCAGAACGATCAGAATTGCGGCGACGAACCTTGTCATCTTTCAGGCTATCCGGGTGCTTTTGTGCAGCTTAAGACAGCTTTAGTGCGCGTTAAAGAACGTAACGCGAAAGATCGGCAGACCGTGACAAATCCCCGAGGTTCCTTTCGACGAAGTCCGCATCCACCGTCACCTTGTCGCCGGACCTGTCAGGCGCAGTGAAAGACAGTTCTTCAAATACCCGTTCCATCACAGTGTACAGCCGACGCGCGCCGATATTCTCGACACTGCGGTTCACCTCGGCCGCGATATGGGCCAGCGCCGCAATCCCATCTTCAGAAAAAGTCACCTCGATGCTCTCGGTGGCCATCAACGCTGAATACTGCCGCGTCAGCGCGTTGTCGGTTTCCGTCAGGATGCGCACGAAATCTTCTTCGGTCAGCGCACGCAGCTCCACCCGGATCGGCAGACGCCCCTGCAATTCGGGCAACAGGTCGGAAGGTTTTGCAATATGGAATGCGCCCGATGCGATAAACAGGATATGGTCGGTCTTTACCGGCCCATGCTTGGTCGAAACGGTGGTGCCTTCGATCAGCGGCAAAAGATCGCGCTGCACACCTTCGCGGCTCACATCGGCACCACGGGTTTCGGCGCGGGCGCAAACCTTGTCGATTTCGTCAATAAAGACAATGCCGTCCTCCTGCACCGATGCCAGCGCTGCGGCCTTCACCGTCTCGTCGTCCAACAGCTTGTCGGCCTCTTCGCCGATCAGGGCATCATAGCTTTCCGCCACTGTCATTTTCTTTCGTACAGTGCGCCCGCCAAAAGCCTTGCCGAAAATATCGCCCAGATTCATCATTCCCATATTGGTGCCGGGCTGGCCCGGCATCTCGAACATGGGCATCTGTGGGGCCGCGTCGGCGACATCCAGTTCAATCACCGTATCATCCAACTCGCCCCGCTTCAGCTTGCCGCGAAACATCTCGCGGGTTTGTTCGCGCGCATCTGTACCGGCAATCGCCTCGATCACCCGGTCTTCGGCAGCCTGATGGGCGCGGGCCTTAACATCCTCGCGCATCCGTTCACGGGTCTCAACAATGGCCGTATCGACAAGATCGCGGATGATCTGTTCCACATCACGACCGACATAGCCGACCTCGGTAAATTTCGTCGCCTCGACCTTGATGAAGGGTGCCTTGGCGAGTTTCGCCAGTCGACGCGAAATCTCGGTCTTGCCGACGCCGGTGGGGCCGATCATCAGGATATTTTTGGGATAAACCTCGTCGCGCAGATCGTCAGAGAGTTGATTGCGCCGCCAACGATTTCGCAACGCCACGGCTACCGCGCGTTTGGCATCCTTCTGGCCGATGATGAAACGGTCAAGCTCGGATACGATTTCACGGGGGGTAAGGTTGGTCATGGGGTCTCCGAATAGGGGGGCAGGCGGCTCTTGCCGGGGAAGTCGGGAAGGGTGGCCATCAGCATTGCGCGTAACTGGATCCACCAGGTGCCGAGCGCGGTAATGAACGAACCCAGAATCAAGAGGATCGTGATCCATTGGCCAAAACTGCCGTCACCATCGCCCCGGATCGCCCAGGAAATCACCAAGGCGATATAGACGATGCCTGCCGTCAGAAACGAACGGCGGTCGATGATCAAGGCCAGGATTGCAATGAAAACCAGTGCGAATGCGACTGACAACATGCCCACAGCCCCGCCAATATTGTAAAGCGTCAGGGCCATGGTGTTGACCAGCGCCGGTGCGGCCAGCAGATGCAGCCAGAAACCTGTCGCGGCGTGGCGGCCAAGCCGGTGCGGATCGCGCATGTCAAACCACATGCCCGCAAGGAACGCACCGACGCCGAAAATCAGCGTGGCCAAAGCAAAATCAGGGCTGTTGCGCAAATCGAAGAGGCTTCCGACATTCAGCGCGCCCACCTGAAAATCAAAAACCACACCTGTAGAAAGCGTCATCCCATAAAGCGCGCTAAGGCAGGCAATACCGACCAGAAACATCGCTACCGGTAGCCTGAAATGCCAGTACCAGACACCCATCCCTGCCGCTGCGGCCAGACAAGCATAGATCAGCATCATGCGCGGATTGGGAAAGTCGCCCTGCGCCATCCAGCCCAAAACGAAGGTGCAGATGCCAATGCCAAACGCGGCAGCAAGGATCATGCTTGGCAGAACCATCCGGCGTTTAAGAGTGAAATACCCGGCCATCCACCAGACCACCCCGGCCATGACAAGCGGCACGATCAGAAACAGCCCCGAGGTTAGACCGACCCAGGACAACAAAGCCAGAATTCCCGACAGGAGGATTGACAGGCCAACCGCGATGAATATCTCGGAAAAACCCCGGAAGAATTCAAATGGCTCATCCTCGCTTGGCAGTGCAAAACGGGTGCCAGCCCGACCTTGCGCCAGCACCACGATCGCCGCCGCTTGCGCCTCGGTGACGATACCGGCGGCGACGGCCGCCCGCAGGTCATCAGGGCCGAATTCGGCCTTATCAGCCATTGATCGTTTCCACTGTCAGATTGCCGTTGGTGTAGACACAGATATCGGCAGCAATGGCCATTGCCTTGCGGGCGATTTCCTCGGCCGTCAATTCGGTTTCCATCAACCCGCGTGCTGCCGCCAGGGCGAAATTCCCACCCGAGCCAATTGCCGCCACATCGTTTTCCGGCTCCAGCACATCACCTGCGCCGGTGACAACCAGTAGGGTCGCGCCATCAGTCACGATCAGCATTGCCTCCAGTTTTTGCAGGTATTTGTCAGTGCGCCAGTCTTTGGCCAGTTCGACACAGGCACGCACCAGTTGTCCCGGTGCTGCCTCGAGCTTTTTTTCCAGCCGTTCCAGCAAGGTAAACGCATCCGCCGTTGACCCAGCAAACCCCACCACAACATCGCGCCCACCCGGCGACAGGCGGCGGACTTTCTTGGCGGTGCCCTTGATGACCGTCTGGCCAAGGCTGACCTGACCATCCCCCGCCACCACAACCTGGCCACCGCGACGCACGCCGATAATCGTGGTTCCGTGCCAGCCGGGAAATTTGTCATCCGCCATGATATTCTCTCCACAGTAAGCCTTTATATGGCTTCACCCGGTGCCTGCTGCAACTGCAGCGTTTTGCCTTTGATGCGGTGAACCACATCAAAGGCAAACCACGTCAATGATGCAAAAGGGCGCCCGAAGGCGCCCCGTTACTCGTATCAACCGCCAGTCAAACCGCCGAATCGATCCAGCTTTGCAATGCAGCCTTTGGTGCGGCACCGACCTTGTTCGACACAACCTGACCGTCTTTCAACAAGAACAGTGCGGGAATGCCGCGCACACCCAGTTCTGCCGGTGAATTCGGGTTATCATCCACATTGACCTTCACGATCTTGACCTTACCCGAATAATGCTCGGACAATTCCTCCAGAGCAGGGCCGATCTGCTTGCAGGGGCCGCACCATTCGGCCCAGAAATCGACAACGACCGGAATGTCGGAATTGCGGACTTCGGCGTCAAAAGTGGCATCGGTGACGGCAACGGTAGCCATTTTCTTTCTCCATTTCGGGATGTGTTGACCGGAACCTATGTATGGCTGGTGCCAAGGTCAAGGGATGGTAGTGTTACGAAAGGCTGACCGCACGATATCGGCGGGCAAGGGCATCAATCTGCCGGTCTTTGTCCAGAAAACAGCCGTTTCAATCTGTCTGTCCGGGTATATCTGGTCCAGCATGGCCGCATAGGCCCCCATCTGACGCAAAATCCCCTCCGGAACCTCGACGGCTGACACAGGGACAACCGCGTTCGATTTGTAGTCAACTGCCAGCACCCTGTCTGCGCCTATGATCAACCGGTCGATGGTACCGTGCATCCTCTGCCCGCCGAATTCCGGCAGGGACGCGGTAATCTCAACCTCTTTCAGGGCATTTGGCACCAGCAATGACGCCATGTCGGGCGACATCAGAACCCGCCGGGCATCTTCCAGAACCGCGCTCGCTTCCTCTTCGGTTGCGGGTTTTTCGGTGGACCAAAGCAGGCCTTGGGCGATTTGTGACCAGTCTTCGGTGGGCCAGTCCGGCAAATGTTCCAACAAAAGATGCAGCCATGTACCGCGCTGTTTGGCCAAATCTTCGACCAACCCCACCTCACCCGGCAACGCTTTCGCACCCCCTAGACCCGATGGGGATAGCGGTTTTTCGGATGCCTGGGGGGTGCTTTCCGCCTGATGCACCCATTTGGGAAGTGCGTTTTCCAATGTACTGGCCATTGCCTTTGTCGCGCAGGGCTTTGGCCATTGACCGTGTTCCACGCGTTTTCCGGGGCCAAAACCGAATGCCTCGCCAGCCGCCAAACCTTCAACTGCACCTGACTTTTCCATGGCGGCATCAACCAGCGCATACCAGCTATCCGTGCCCGAGCCCACATCACCAGCCGCGCAGACAATCAGCCAGGATTCGGCCCGCGTCATGGCGACGTAAAGTAACCTCAATCGCTCCTCTTGCTGCTTTTCCAGTAATCCGGCGCGGGCGTGGGCGATTAACCCAGGGCTTTCGGAAACCGCTGTCCGCCAGACGGCCTTATTGCCATTGACCCGTAAAATCTCATCCCGCAGGTCATGTTTCCGCTTTGCCGTATCGGGCAAGATCACAATCGGCGATTCCAGACCCTTTGCGCCATGTACGGTCATAACCCGAATTGACTTTGAGGCAGAATCGAGCCTTCTTTTGACCTCGACATCATCTGTTTCGATCCACACGAGAAACCCCGTCAGGCTAGGCACCTCGGCTTGTTCAAAGGCCAGCGCTTGGCTCAGCAGCGCGTCAATGCCATCCTCGGCCTCAGGTCCAAGCCGTGCCAGCAATCTGCGCCGCCCATCATGTCGTGTCAGCATTCGTTCGATCAGATCGTAGGGCCGCAGGAAGTCCGCCTGATCGCGCATGTCTTGCAAAACCGCCATGGTTTCAGGAAAATCTGCCGCCTGTTCACGTAGCGCGGCCCACAAATATTCCCGCTCGCCACGCCCATGCGCCAGATCGAACAGCATTCCTTCGGTCCACCCAAACAGGGGCGAGCGCAAAACTGCCGCCAGGGAAAGATCATCCTCAGGCAGGGATAGAAAACTCATCAAGGCCGCGATGTCCCTGACCGCCAGTTCTGCCCCAAGCTTCAGCCGATCCGCCCCGGCAATCTGCAAACGGGCGG
>JBATDH010000377.1:0-5276 GCA_049663365.1 Albidovulum sp.
GGTCTGCCCTCTACCTTCGGCTTTCCCATCTGCGTCCATCCGCGCGACCCCGATACGCTCTGGACCTTGCCGCTCAACGGCGACAGTGCCGGGCGCTTTCCACCCGATGCCGCCGCCGCCGTCTGGCGGTCGCGCGATGGAGGGCAAACCTGGCAGGCGCTGCGCAACGGTCTGCCGCAGAAAAGCTGCTTTTTCACTGTGCTGCGACAGGCCATGGCCCGCGACACCCGCGATCCGGCGGGCGTCTATTTCGGCACCAATAGCGGATCAGTCTTTGCCAGCCTCGATGAAGGCGAGTGTTGGCATGAAATCGCCCGGCATCTGCCAACCATTCTTGCCGTCGAGGTGGTTGACATTGCATGAACGATCAGGGTCGGCCCATTCCGTGCTCGCCTTGATCCAGCAACAACCCTCACCCTTCGTTGATATCCTTGTCCCAGAGCTTTGTCTGCCCAGCGCGGACGCCCACGATCTTGCGCAGCAGGCCCCAGGCGACCAGCGCGCCTATCGCAAAGACAAGCAACAGCGGCGGCAATGACCCGCCCAAAAGACCGACCCAGATCAAGAGCGCGGTCAAAAGCGCGCCAATGGCGAAACCCAGAAGAATGAATCCCGGAATCATCACCTCGAGAATCGCCAGAACCACGCCGGCGACCGCCCACATCCACCATTCCTGCCAAAGTGCCATCAGCCACGTCCTTTCAGCATCTTGAACGCATCGGTGAAGGCATCAAGCGCCTGTGCCGGTACGATGATCGTCTGTTTGCCGGAACCCTGACCGACAGTTGTCAGCGCCTCCACCTGCTTCAGCGCAACTTGATATTGCGCGGCCTCGATGCCGTTTTCCTTGATCGCCTGTGCCACTACCCCGGTTGCATAAGCCTCGGCATCCGCGGTGATCCGCCGTGCCTTGGCGACCTGCTCGGCGGCATAAAGCTCGGCATCGGCTGAAAGCTCGACCGACCGCTTCTTGCCCTCGGCCTCGGTCACTTGCGCGCGCCGCGCCCGTTCGGCGTTCAACTGCTGAAGCATCGCCGCCCGTGTCGCCTCATCTAGGTTCACGTCCAATATCTCGGCCCGCGTCACCTCGATCCCCCAGTCATCGACCATCGCCTCGACCTGTTCGCGCACCTTGCCGATCAATTCCGAACGGTTCGACTGCACCTGATCCAGCTCGATCTTGCCGATTTCTGAACGCACGATACCTGCGACGGTGGTGGCAATCGCGGCATCCACATCGCGGATGCGGTAAACGGTCTTTTCCGGCTCGGTGATCCGGTAGAACACCGACGTTTCCACCCGCACCAGAACGTTGTCGGCCGTAATCGCGTCCTGCGAGGCGTTGGGCAACTGACGTTCCAGCACCGAAATCTTGTGCGCCACGCGGTCGAGAAACGGCACGATGAAGTTGATCCCCGGCCCCAGTACCGCCCGCAGCCGTCCGAACCGTTCCACCACATGCTTTTCCGATTGCGACACGATCCGCACACCCAAAAGCACGCAGATGATGATGAAAATCGCAATCGCGATCACAACAGCATTGCCGCCGATCAGATCGCCCAGTATCCGCCCGAAATCCATTCACGCCTCCTCGCGTATCAATGGCGCGGACTATGCCCTGACCGGTGCTGGCTGGAAAGCCCGTTTCGCCCGCACACCCGCACAATCGCAACTTTGCGTCGATTCAAAGCTGCGCAGGGCGGGGCGAGCGTCGGGAATGGTTGCGTTATGCCTGCTTGCGCATCGGCATGTGGCGATTGACATCCTTGTAGAGCAGATACCGGAACGGGCCCGGCCCGCCTGCATAACAGGCCTGCGGGCAGAATGCGCGCAACCACATGTAATCGCCGGCCTCAACCTCGACCCAGTCCTGATTGAGGTGGTAGACAGCCTTGCCTTCAAGGACGTAGAGCCCGTGTTCCATGACGTGGGTTTCAGCAAAAGGAATAACGCCACCGGGTTGCAAGGTCACGATTGTCATATGCATATCGTGGCGCAAATCGGCAGGATCGACGAAACGGGTCGTGGCCCAGGCACCATTGGTTCCCGGCATCGCTGCCGGGGCAATATCGTTTTCATTGGCCACGAATGCGTCGGGCAATTCCAGCCCCTCGACGACCTGAAATGCCTTTCTGATCCAATGAAACCGCGCCACGGCCTTGCCGTTGTTGCGCAAGGACCATTTGGTATGAATTGGCAGATAGGCAAAGCCGCCCGTTTGCATCTCATGGGCGACCCCGTCGATGGTCAGCGTGATACCGCCATCCACCACAAAGATCGCGGCTTCGACAGAAGGGTCGGTTTCGGGCCGGTCACTGCCGCCACCCGGCTGCACTTCGGCGATGTATTGCGAAAACGTTTCGGCAAAGCCTGAAAGGGGCCGCGACAAGACCCAGAACCGGGAGGCGTCCCAGAACGGCAGCAGACTGGCGACAATATCGCTGAGCGTGCCTTTCGGGATCACGGCATAGGCCTCTGTGAACACGGCCCGATCGGTCAAAAGCTGGGTTTGCGGCGGCAGCCCGCCCAGAGGTTTGTAATAGGTATTCGCGGTCATGGATGCACCCTCTGGCTTGGTTCTTTGCGAACATTGAACCGGCTTTGGCCTCTATATCCAACTGCTATTCCTATCGGGAAAACATGAAGGATCATTCTGTTTTTTTTGACTTTGCGATCAAGAGAGAAAGACAGCCGCCTGTACGCCGCCTGCGTGGTGCAAGATGCGTTGGCGGGCACTCAAAGCATGCCAGCGGCTATTTTTTTGAAGGCCGGGCATAGCCGCCCAAATTGGATGTTTGAAGTCCCAGCCTGACCATTCCTTCGCAAAGGGCAACAGCACAGCTCACACCATCAAGGACCGGTAGCCCATGCTCGTCTGCCAGAGAGCCGGTCAGATCCGCCATGCCCGCGCATCCCAAGACGATCGCTTCGGCGCGATCTTCGGTTATGGCCAGCTTGAATTCGGCGTTTATCTTCGTGCGCGCCGGGCCGACACTATGTTCCAGGTCCAGCACCGCGACCTCGGTTGAACGAACCCGCGCACATCGCGAAGCCAGCCCATAGCGGTGCAGGTTGTGTTCAATTGCCGGCACCGATCTGGCAAGCGTCGTGACCACCGAGAATTTATTGGCCAGCAATGATGCCATATGAAACGCTGCCTCGCCGATGCCAACGACCGGGCAGTCTTTGAGACAGCGAACCGCATCAAGCCCGGTATCGTCAAAGCACGCGATAATGACCGCATCGACATCCGGGTTTTCCTGCACGACCTGCAACAGCCCCGCAAGGCTGAGCGCCTCGTCATAATAGCCCTCTATGCTTGCCGGTCCCGATTTCGGGTTCAGGGCAAGAATTTCTGTTCCAGGGGAGGCCACGCGACTGGCGGCATCCTTTATTTTCCTCGTCATCGAGGTGGTGGTGTTTGGATTTACAACTAATATACGCATGTTGCAGGCCTATACCTCGCCCCCAAGATAGGCCGCCTTGATACGGTCATCCTTGATCAGATCCCTGGAATTGCCGGTCAGCACGACCGATCCGGTCGACATCGCATAGGCGCGGTTGGAAATGCTGAGCGCCATGCGCGAGTTCTGCTCGACCAGCAGCACCGTCACCTTTTCGTCCCGGCTGATGGCGACAATGGCCCGCGCGATATCCTGGACCAGCTTCGGTGCGATCCCCAATGATGGTTCATCCAACAGCAAAAGTCGCGGTTTGGCCATCAAGGCGCGGCCGATCACCATCATCTGTTGTTCGCCCCCCGACAGGGTGCCTGCGGTTTGGCCATACCGCTCCTTGAGCCGGGGAAAACGGGTAAGAACACTTTCAAGCGTACGGGCGATATCGGCTTTGTCGCTGCGGGTGAACGCCCCCATCAAGAGATTGTCCTTCACCGTCATGAAGGGAAAGACCCGCCGCCCCTCGGGCACCATGGCGATGCCTTTCCTGACGATTTCGGCGGCCGACCTGCCGTCGAGCCGTTCACCCATGAAATGGATTTCGCCGCTCTTGATCTTTCGCAGGCCGGTGATGGCGCGCAGGATCGAAGATTTGCCCGCGCCGTTGGCACCGATCAATGCAACCGTCTCGCCTTCCTCCATCTCGATCGAGACGTTTTTCAGCGCATAGACGTGATCGTAGTAAAGTTCGACATTCTCGAAGCTGAGCATTTTTGTCATCGCCTACATCCCGATCGCATCGTCTTCGCTGCCCAGATAGGCTTCGATGACTTTTTCGTTGTTTTGAATTTCGGCGGGTGTGCCTTCGGCTATCTTCTGGCCAAAATTGATCACGACGATCCGGTCGGAGATTTTCATCACGGCGGGCATGTCATGTTCGACCAGCAGCACCGTGACGCCGCGTTCATCGCGCAGACGCCGGACAAGGCCGACCATGCGCATGGTTTCGTCGTGGTTCATGCCAGCGAAAGGCTCATCCAGCAGCAGCACCTTGGGATCGGTCGCAAGGCCTATCGCCATTCCCAGCGCCCGCAAGTGCCCCTGCGGCAGGTTGGAGGCCAGTTCGTTGCGAATGTCGCCCAACCCGAGGAAATCAATAATATCATCAGCCGAGGCCCCGAATGCCGCTTCGTCCGCGCGCGCTTTGGCGCTGCCGATGAAAAACCCCGCCAGTGTCGCCTTGGAGCGCAGGTGATGCGCGACGATGACATTCTCGCGCACGGTCATCGACCGAAAGATCGTGGTTTCCTGAAAGGTACGCACCACGCCTTTGCGGGCCACGACATGTGGCGCAAGGTCCGAAATCCTTTCGCCGTTAAACAGCACTTCACCGGCGCTGGTTTTGACAAAGGATGAAATCAGCTTGAACAGCGTCGATTTTCCCGCCCCGTTCGGCCCGATGACAGACAGGATTTCGCCCTTGGCCACGTCGAATGACACATCGTTCACCGCCGTCAGACCGCCATAGCGTTTGGTCACGCCCTTGATTTGCAGGATTGTGGTCATCTGCCCGGCCCTTTGCGATTAAACAGCCTGAGGCTCAGGATGCCATTGGGAAGTACCAGCATCAGCAGGATCAGCAGTGACGAATATATCAGCAGTTGATACCGCCCGGTGGTGAACAGAAGGTCCCAGCCGAAGTAAAGAAGCAGTGTGCCCAGCATCGGCCCGAAGACATAGCCCAATCCCCCAAGGAAACAGTTCAGCATGAAATTGACGCTGTCGGCGACCTGAAAACTGGACGGGTAGATAGATTGCGAAATCGCCACAAAACTGGCCCCGGCGACGCCGCCGAAAAAGCTGGAGATCGAATAGGCC
>JBATDH010000378.1:0-20548 GCA_049663365.1 Albidovulum sp.
TCATGGAACTGGATGACAAGTTTCGGTTTCTGGTGCCGGGTGCACGCATCGTCGATCTGGGGTGTGCGCCGGGCGGCTGGTGTCAGGTGGCGGTTGACCGGGTCAATGCGCTGGGCACCCGTTCGGGAAAGAAGCAGGGCAGGGTGCTGGGCGTGGATTTGCAAGAGGTCGAGCCGATTGCCGGCGCCGAAATCCATGTTCTGGATTTTCTGTCCGATGGTGCGGAGGAAAAAGTGAAGGCCTGGCTGGGGGGCAATGCGGATGTGGTGATGTCAGACATGGCCGCGTCCGCATCCGGTCACAAGGGCACCGATCATTTGCGCATCATCGCGCTTTGTGAGGCGGCGGCAGAACTGGCGTTCGACGTTCTCGAAGAGGGCGGCACATTCGTGGCCAAGGTTCTGGCGGGGGGGGCCGAGGGCGAATTGCAAACGCTGCTCAAACGCGCCTTTACCAAGGTCGTGCATGTCAAACCGCCTGCCAGCCGGTCGGACAGTTCGGAAAAATTCGTGATTGCCACCGGTTTTCGTGGCCATCCCTTGAAGGGCCATGACTCTGGTGGCGACTCGTCTTCCTGACAGGTGCCAGAGCCAATCAGGGAACCACGCTGGTCCAGGTTCCATTCACGCTGACGGTCACGGGGACTGTGCAGTGAAAAAGGTAATAGGTCAGCATCATTTCCGGTTTGCGCATGACCCCCGGCACATGTTCCAGATCGCGGGCAAGGCAGAATTCCTGGCGGAACTGGACCTTGCTCATGTTGACTTTCTGATGCGGCGAGACAATCAGATCTTCCTTGGGCAGGTTCTGGCCCAAAGATCCGGCCCGGATCATGATCGGCTGGGCATCGGGGTGGGTGCGCAGGAATTCTTCGTCAAGGTGGATCTTGTCCACCCAGCCGACGGTTGCGTTGGTTCCAGCGACGGTGCGCAGCGGATCGCGCAGGCGTAGTGCGTGAACTGGCAATTCGCCAAAGGAAGTTCCGACCTTGGTGTTCGCGCAGAACCCCGGCAAGGTCCAGAGCGTGTCCTTTACGGGCAGATACCTGTCTTTGTGGCCCAGTCTGTAGGGTGCCGCGGGTGTCTGCGCAACGCCGGATGAAATTCCTTCAAGACCGGTAAAGCTATTTGTCTGCTGCATGGTTACTCATTCACTCAATATAACACAGCCCCCATTTAACCTGTCGGCAGGGCGCTGATCACTTCCACATTCTGGTTGCGTAAAATCTCTGGCGACTTGCCAACGGTATTCGTCCCAAAACCTGCTCAACCGTTCTCACTGCTGGATGCGGGCATGGGTTTTGTCCGCAAGGCTTTAAAAATATTGGAAAACCGGGTGACAACTCAGTGGTCGGCTTCTCCAAAACTCAATTCAACTGTGATGTATCTCTTGGTTGTTTAAAAGGGTTTTCAATTTTAGGCCGACGGAAGCGAAACAATGGCCGGGAACCAAACCCAAAGTATCCGAGCAGCGATAAAAACCGGGATCATCTTGCACTTAAGGACAGCCTAAGAAAACTTCAAAGCCGGAGGGAAAAGCTGCCATATCGTCCAAATTCGACTTGAGAATTGGGGGATCAGGGCGGTGCCCAAAATTTGGGGCATCTGAAATCGACCAAGAAAAGCGCGAAATCGGATTCAATGTTGTTTCGAAACACGATATGACGCCGGTCATGAAAAACCAGTTTTCCTTTGCCTTGCAATCCACCGACGGTCTTGCCCGAACCGGTGTCATCTCAACCCCGCGCGGCGACATCCGCACACCGGCCTTCATGCCGGTGGGCACGGCGGCGACCGTCAAGGCGATGCTGCCCGAAAATGTGGCTGCGACCGGTGCCGACATTCTGTTGGGCAATACCTATCATCTGATGCTGCGCCCTACGGCCGAACGGATTGATCGCCTTGGCGGCTTGCACCGGTTCATGAATTGGCAACGCCCGATCCTGACCGATAGCGGCGGCTTTCAGGTGATGAGCCTGGCCAGCCTGCGCAAGATGAGCGAAGAGGGCGTGCGCTTCAAATCCCATATCGACGGGTCATCGCATCACCTGACGCCGGAACGGTCGATGGAGATTCAGCGCCTTCTGGGTAGCGACATCGTGATGGCCTTTGATGAATGCACGCCTTACCCGGCGGATGAGGCGACGGCGCGCAAATCAATGGAACTGTCGATGCGCTGGGCGCAGCGGTCGCGCGATGCCTTTGGCGACAGGACGGGGCATGGTTTGTTCGGTATTCAGCAGGGCAGCGTCTTTCACGACCAACGCGCGGAAAGTGCGCAGAAATTGCGCGAGATTGGTTTTGACGGCTATGCCGTTGGCGGCTTGGCGGTGGGCGAAGGGCAAGAACAGATGTTTTCGGTTCTGGACTATGCGCCCCAGATGCTGCCGTCGGACAAACCGCGCTATCTGATGGGGGTTGGCAAGCCCGACGATATTGTCGGGGCCGTCGCGCGTGGGATCGACATGATGGACTGTGTCCTGCCGTCACGATCGGGGCGCACGGGGCAGGCCTTTACCCGCAGGGGGGTCGTCAACATCAAGAATGCGCGCCATCAGGATGACCCGCGCCCCCTGGACGACCAGTGCCAATGCCCGGCCTGTAGAAACTATTCGCGCGCCTATCTGCACCATGTCTTTCGCGCGGACGAAATCATCGCCTCAATGCTGATGACGTGGCACAACCTGCATTACTATCAGGAGTTGATGGCAGGTTTGCGGACGGCGGTGTCAAACTGCGCCCTGCAACGCTTTATCAAGTCGTTCAATGATTTGCGAAGTGAGGGCGATATCGAGCCACTGTGACGCCTTACCCGTGGGTCAGGTAGATCGACATCTGGCGCAAGGTGCTGTGGATTTCCGGGCTCAGCGCGATCATGCCGATGGTTTCGTCGTGCAGCGCCCTGAGGTCTTTGTAGATGCTGGTCATTTCCAGATCGGTCATTTCGCGGTCACCGCGTGAAAAACCGGCGATGGACCGGGATGAATTGCGAACAACCGACGCCGCCATCCCATAGGGCATTCCGTATTTGGCGGCCTCTTTAAGCACCCCCAGTGGGTCCTGACTTGCCAGATCGCTCCAGCGGACCGTGCCCTCATTGGAAAAGCCCCAATGCACGATCGGGTCTTGCATGACGAAACCCTTGGCCGAATAGGCGTCAAGCCATTCCTTGCTGTAGGATTGAAAGAAGTATCGCGGCGTGGTGAACTGGATATGCAGCCCAATTGCAAAGCCCGCCGGGCTACGCTCGTGCAGCCGCCGCAAAAGCTCGTTTGCTTGCGTAACCTCTACCACTTTGCACGTTCCTTCGCAGTTTGGGTTCTTTATCTGCTACATCTATCATGCCATAATTCATAGTTGTATGTTTTCTGATCGGAACGAAAAGTCTTGACGAAAGAATTCATCCGTGACGAGCGCGGCGATGGCAGCTCTCGCAGCCTGGAGTTTTCGGCGCTTTCACCGGCGGGTTACTATATAGCCTTGCGGGTGGGTTTTGCGTTTCCTCTTGCCGAACACAATGCCCTGCCGCCGGCCTGGATCGACCGCTACACCAGCGAAAGCTACATGGTCTTTGATCCGGTCATGCAATGGCTCTACCGCAATTTCGGTTCGTTGCGCTGGAGCGAAATCACCTTGCCTGATCCACGCGGAGTTTTGCGCGAAGCCGCGACTCACGGGCTGAAATTCGGGGTCGCGATCAGCTTTGATGACCCCGGACCGAAAGGTCAGCGGTCATTTGGCAGTTTTGCCCGCTCTGACCGTGAATTTTCCGACGAAGAGATACAGACCCTCAATCGCAGGCTTCAGTGGCTGCATGTTGCCACCGCACCACCGACCAATCTGACCCAGGCCGAACTGGAGGCGCTGAAGATGGTAAAGGAGGGGATGTTATTGAAAGAAATCGCAAATCAGCTTGGCGTTTCCGAGGGTGCGGTGAAGCAAAGGCTCAAGAACGCCAAGGCCAAGCTGGGTGCCAAAACCGGTAGTCAGGCCGTTTCTGCCGCTGCTGGATACGGTCTCATCTGATTGTCGGCGTGGAAGAAACACATCGTCAGGTAGAAAAATAGCGAAACATTCACCTAAAAGATTATAAACCGTTTCTAATAGTGATCTAATTGCCTCGCCTGATTAGGAGGGGCAATCCATGAAAAACATCACCTTCGATTTGTCGGAAATGCATCGTTACGGAACGGCCTTTTACGAATACCTGAAGCTGCGCAAACAGTATTTCGTTGATTCGCTGAATTGGGATATTCCGCATAATGACGCCGTCGAAATGGACCAGTACGACAACCCGCTCGCGCATTATTCCCTTGTCGTCAGGGACGGAAAGGTCATCGGCGGCGCGCGGGCGATGCCCACGACGTCAAAATGGGGTGATCATACCTACATGATACGCGATGCGGCTGCCGGAAAGTTGCCGGGTATCCCCAGTCAACTTCTGGCCAATGCCATCGTCACCCCGCAGGTGTGGGAATGCACGCGGCTGATTACCGCTGATTCGGTCGACACCCATTCCGACCGTTCGCAGGTGTTGTCGCTGGTCATGCAAGGTGTGTCCGATATTGCCGAACGCCACGGCGCAAGCGAACTGATCGCGATCGCCCCGGTTTTGCTGGTACGGGCGATGCGGCAACTTGGCTGGCCGGTCAGCCGGGCAAGCGACCCTTATATCGGCAAGGAAGACGGTCGCCGCTATGCAGTACTGGCAATGCCGGTTGCCCCGATGCGTATCGCCGCCGAATAACCTTTTCCGGGCGAGGCGCCCGGCGCGATAGCAAATTGGTTCTTGGCAACCTGAAACCGCAAAGTCTTCGGTAGCAGCGTGCGGGGATTTTCCCTCCAAGGTCAGGTTGATCGTGGTAAAATCGCGTTTCGCGGGCCAAATCCGGCTTGCGCGCGTACCCCTGCGCACTATTGTCACGACAAACAACGGTGAACGCCGGTTGAAGAGGGCCGTCCACCGCCTTAGATACTGTGCCTGAACAGGGGAAAGCCAAGCGTCGCCGGAGGTCGGGACCAGTGCTTTCCTGCGAAACAAGGAAATCTGATGTCTGAACACACCCCCCAAAGCTATCCGGTATTGCCGCTGCGCGATATCGTGGTTTTCCCGCACATGATATTCCCGCTATTTGTCGGCCGGGAAAAATCGGTGCGTGCCCTCGAAGAGGTGATGCGCGAGGACAAGCAAATCCTGTTGTCGTCGCAGATTGATCCAACGGTGGATGACCCGTTGGCCGAAGGCATTTACCGCGTCGGTGTTCTGGCCAATGTGCTGCAACTGCTGAAGCTGCCCGATGGCACGGTCAAGGTGCTGGTGGAAGGCAAGTCGCGGGTGCGGATCGTCGAATACCTCGAAAACGAGGCGTATTTCGAAGCCATAGCCGAGCCTTTGTCGGAAACCCATGGCGATGAAGCGACGGTGGAAGCACTGTTGCGGTCAGTGCCCGAGGAATTCGAGCGTTATGCCAAGATCAAGAAGAACGTCCCAGAAGAAGCGCTTTCCGCGGTGACCGAAAGCCGCGAAGCCGCCCGGTTGGCCGACCTTGTTTCAGGGCATCTGGGTGTAGAGGTCAGCCAGAAACAGGAATTGCTGGAAACGCTGGATGTCGCCGAACGGCTGGAAAAGGTCTTTGGCCTGATGCAGGGCGAAATGTCGGTCTTGCAGGTCGAAAAAAAGATCAAGACGCGGGTCAAGTCACAGATGGAGCGGACCCAGCGCGAATATTACCTGAATGAGCAAATGAAGGCCATTCAGAAGGAACTTGGCGACGGCGAAGAGGGCCAGAACGAAATCAATGAGCTGGTCGAAAAGATTGCCAGGACCAAGTTTTCCAAAGAGGCGCGCGACAAGGCCGAGGCGGAGCTGAAAAAGCTCAAATCCATGTCGCCGATGTCGGCCGAGGCGACGGTTGTGCGCAATTACCTAGATTGGCTGCTGGCCTTGCCGTGGGGGGTCAAATCCCGCGTCAAGAAGGATCTGAATGCCGCCCAAAAGGTTTTGGATGACGATCACTATGGCCTGGAAAAGGTCAAGGAACGCATCGTCGAATATCTGGCCGTGCAGCAGCGTTCAGTCAAAATGAAAGGCCCGATCCTTTGTCTTGTCGGGCCTCCGGGGGTCGGCAAGACCTCGCTTGGCAAATCGGTGGCGCGGGCGACGGGGCGTGAATTCATCCGCATCAGCCTGGGCGGGGTGCGCGACGAATCCGAAATCCGCGGCCACCGGCGTACCTATATCGGTTCCATGCCGGGCAAGATCATCCAGGCGCTGAAAAAGGCCAAGACTACCAACCCGCTGATCCTTCTCGATGAAATTGACAAGATGGGGCAGGATTTTCGCGGCGACCCGGCAAGTGCCATGCTCGAGGTGCTGGACCCGGAACAGAACGCGACGTTCATCGATCACTATCTGGAGGTGGAATACGACCTCAGTAACGTGATGTTCCTGACCACGGCCAATACCTACAACATGCCGTCACCGCTGCTGGACCGGATGGAGATCATTCCGCTGGCCGGTTACACCGAAGATGAAAAGCGCGAGATCGCCAAACAGCATCTGATCCCGAAACAGGTCAAGAATCACGGGCTGCGCAAACAGGAATTCCGCCTGAACGATGACGCATTGCAAGAAATCATCCGCACCTACACGCGCGAAGCCGGTGTGCGAAACCTGGAACGGGAAATCTCCAAGCTCGCCCGCAAGGCGCTGACGCGGATTGTCCGCAAAGACACCGAACGGGTCGAGATTACCCCCGCGCAGCTCGAAGAATTCCTCGGCGTGAAACGCTTTCGCTACGGTCTTGCCGAACAGGAAGACCAGATTGGCGTCGTGACCGGACTGGCCTGGACCTCTGTCGGTGGTGATCTTCTGTCGATCGAGGCGGTACAACTGCCTGGCAAGGGGCGGATGAAGACCACAGGCAAACTTGGCGATGTTATGAAGGAATCGATCGAGGCAGCGGCAAGTTTCGTGCGCTCCATCAGCCCCCAGATCGGGGTGAAGCCTCCGAAGTTCGAAAAGGTGGATATCCACGTTCACGTTCCCGAAGGGGCCACGCCGAAGGATGGGCCCTCGGCGGGTGTCGCCATGGTCACGTCAATCGTATCGGTCCTGACCCAGATACCAGTACGCAAGGACATCGCCATGACCGGCGAAGTGACGTTGCGCGGCAATGTCCTGCCCATCGACGGGTTGAAGGAAAAGCTGCTGGCCGCCTTGCGTGGCGGGATCAAGACGGTGCTGATCCCGCAAGAAAACGCCAAGGATCTGACCGAAATTCCCGACAATGTGAAAGCCGGGATGAAAATCATTCCGGTGGCGCATGTACGCGAAGTGCTTCAACATGCGCTGGTGCGGATGCCCGAGCCGATCATCTGGGATGAAGAGGCCGAAGAGGCGGCTGCCAAAGCGGCGATGCAGGAAAAGGGCGACGGCGCGACAGCAACCGCGCATTGACGAAGGCCGCCCTGATTGCGCGTGAATAATCGAACGGTCAGGCATTCCCACAAGATCGTCGGTACACCACCTGCATGAAACACGTGGCCATCTGATCCAGGTTCCCCCTCCCGGCATTCGAAGGCCGGGAGGGGGGGCTGGCTAAAGCGGTTCTTCGATCTGGATCAGATTGAAGACAAACCAAGACCGGCGAGCGTTGGCAAAACGCCGTCGACGATTGCGCATGTCCACCAGTACAACGCCAAAGGGCGCTGTCCGCGACATCATCACAGGTGATCGCCTGTTGTCGGAATTCGCAAATGCCGGTTCATCTGACCGCGTCACCGTGCCTTCGCGCCAAGGAATGCGCGCAGGACGGTGCGGGTCGCGGCGACCAGTGGCGCATGGGTGTCTTGCAGGATTTGCACCCGGTCAAACCGGGCCGGGTCGCGGTTCACCGCATCGCGCAATGCCGCACCAAAGGCCATGCGCAATTCGGTGCCGATGTTGAACTTGCAGATGCTCGACCCTTGCGACAGGCCGACCCGTTGCGCCAGGGGCACGCCCGAGCCGCCGTGGATGACCAGCGGCACGTTGGTGACGGCCTCGATGGCGCGGATGCGCGCCGTGTCCAGCCCGCCTTCCTTGTCTTGTTGCAGATGCACATTGCCGACCGAGATCGCCATGGCGTCCACACAAGTGTCGCGGGCAAAGATGGCCGCCTCTGCCGGGTCGGTCCCGGCGGATTGGTCGCCATTGGCATAGCCGACAAAACCGATTTCGCCTTCGCAGGAAATCCCCGCCTCATGGGCCAATTCCGCCACGGCGGCAGTTTCGTCAATGTTTTGCCGCAGAGGTTTGCGCGATCCGTCGAACATCAGCGAGGTGAAGCCTGCATCCAGCGCCTCTTGGCATTCGGCCAGAGTATAGCCGTGATCCAGATGGGCAACGACCGGCACGCTGGCGCCGTCGGCCAGATGCCGGAACATCCTGCCAAGGATCGGCAGCGGCGTGTGGGCACGGCAGGACGGACCGGCCTGCAAGATGACCGGGCAGCCTTCGGCCTCGGCCGCCGCCACATAGGCGCGCATGTCTTCCCAGCCAAGCGTGACCAGCCCGGCCACGGCATAGCCGCCTTTCAGCGCCGGTTGCAGGACGTCGGACAGGGTGGCAAGGGTCATTTGAACTTGGCCACCATATCCTTGATCCCCGGTATCGTTTCCACCTGATAGGCGTGGGTCGGCTGGAAATACTGCACCAGGGACCGCTGGCTCAGCCCGCCAAGGATGGTGAAATAATACATCTCATACCCCGGCAGGGCCGCACAGGGGTGATAGCCCTTGTCGATGCAGATCGTGGAGCGGTCCATCAGCTGATAGGCATCGCCGGGTTTGCCCTCTTCGCGCTGAAGGATTTGCACGCCAGAGCCGTGATTGGGCTTGAAGCGGAAATTGTAGGTCTCGTCGTGGCGGGTTTCTTGCGGCAGACGGTCGGTGTCGTGCTTGTGGCTGGGAAAGCCGGACCAGCCGCCTTGGCCTACGGTAAACAGCTCGCTCACCAGCAGGCGACCAACCTTGTCGTGGTGCTTTTGGCCAAGGATATGTTTGATCTTGCGGTGGGTCTTGGTGTCATCGCTGCCATATTGGATCTTGTCCAACGCGGCCATGCGCACATCGAACGGCTCCAGCACCTTGTCGTATTTTGCGCCTGCGATGAAGGTTTCAGTGTCGCGGGTGGCCACGATGGTCACTTTGGCACCGACGGGCACATAAACGCCCTCCGGTTCGCCGTCCCAGACGTCCAGAACGCGGTTGCCGATGGCTTTGAATGCCATCCCTTCAACCAAGACATCGACCGTGCCGGTGGCCGGAACGATGCAGGTTTCATAGCCCGGCACCTGATAGTCGAAGGATTGCCCCGCCTTTAGCATGACGATGTTGAAGTAGTTCAGCGGCACTGTCGGATCATCGACATCGACGATGGGCCGGTTGCGGTTGTCATGGGGCGCAATATGCATCTGTATTCCTCAGGGAGTTGTGTTGGGGCCGGGATGAGTGGCCAGAAAGCGTTCAAGATCGGCAGGGAAGGGCAGGGCAGGCGCACAGCCCGGTCGGGCCACGACAATCGCCGCGCAGGCAGAACCGCGCAGGACCGCCGCGTGCAGGTCGTGGCCGCCCGCCAGCGCGGTCAGAAACCCCGCCATGAAACTGTCGCCCGCGCCGGTGGGTTTCAGCGCGGTCACCGGATAGATGCCGGTGCGAAATTCGTCGCGCCCCTGAAAGGTCACGGCACCATGTTCGCCCATCTTGTAGATGACGATGCCCGCACGGCTGCGCGCCAGATCGCGGGCCATGGCAAGACCCTTGCCCTTGTCGCTCGCCATGAAGCCAAATTCATCGTCATTGCCGACAATCACATCCGACGCAGCCCCTGCTTTCGACAGCACTTCGGCGGCAATTTCGGGACTGGGCCAGCTATAGGGGCGATAATCGACATCGAAGATAATCGGCAGGCCGGCCGCACGGGCCAATTCAAAGGCGCGGAATGTGGCGCTGCGCGACGGCTCTGCGGCAAAGACGGTTCCGGCGGTGATCAGCGCCCCGAAGCGGCTGTAATCCACCGCCTCCACATCCGACACGTTCATTTCGAAATCGGCGGCGCCGTTGCGGTAGATCACCGATTGGTGGCCCACAACCCGGCTTTCATAAAGCGCCAGCGAATTGCGCGCCTCGCCGCCAACCGGGGTGACGTATTCGCTGCCCACCCCGTAATGGTGCAGCTTGTTCAGGCAAAACCGCCCCACCGCATCATCCGACACCCGCGTGACCAAGGATGCCTGCCCGCCCAGCTTGACGATCCCCGCGGCGATATTGGCCGACGATCCGCCCATATCGGCGGTAAAGCTGTGGGCGTCTTCGGTGGCCACGCCGGGGGCGGGGAACAGGTCCATCCCGACACGCCCGATGACCACGAAACGGTTTTTCCTGATGGCGGCAAGCAGGTCCATCAGACGCCCTTGCGCTGATGGGCGCGCTCGGCCTCGATCTCCAGGTGCTTTTCGGCGACCTTCGGGTTTTGGGTGACATGCGGCGTGCCGACTTCCCACCAGGTGTGGCCCTGGGTGGTCCAGCCGTCATAGGGGTCAACCTGCATCACGATCACACTGGTCTTGTCGGACGTCTTGGCCCGCAGGAACGCGGCCCCGAGTTCGGTGGCATTGGCGACGGTTTCGGCATTGGCCCCCATCGCCCGCGCATGGGCCTCAAAATCCACCGCAAAGGGCGTGGGCACCGTCTGGCTGTCGGCGATCAGGTTGTTGAAGCTGGCATTGCCGGTGTTGTTCTGGAGTTTGTTGATGACGGCAAAGCCGCCGTTATCCAGAACCAGAACGATCAGTTTTCGCCGCGTCAGCACCGATGAATAGATATCGGAGTTCAGCATCAGGTACGATCCGTCACCGGTAAAGACGATGGTGTCCTTGTCGGGCTCACGCTCGTATTGCGCGATGCGCGCACCCCAGCCACCGGCAATTTCATAGCCCATGCAGGAAAAGCCGAATTCGACATCCACCGTGCCGGTATCCTTGGTTTGCCAATGGGCGGTCACTTCCGCCGGAAGCCCCCCGGCAGCGGCGACAACGCGGTCGCGCGGGTCGCACAGGTCGTTCACGGCGCGGATGGCCTGCGCGTAGGAGTTGGGGCCATTGCCCACGGTCGTGATCTTGTCGGTATAGGCCCGCCATGTCGCGCGTTCGGCCTGCGCAAAGCCTGTCCATTCCTCCGGCGCTCGGTAACCCGCGATGGCTTGGCCCAAGGCGGCAAGGCCCAGTTTCGCATCGCCGATCACCGGGCTGGACAGATGCTTCATCGCATCGTGACGACCCACGTTCAGTCCGATGATCCGGGCGTCTCTGGCGAAGGCGGTCCACGATCCGGTGGTGAAATCCTGCAATCTGGTGCCCACGGCCAGGATCACGTCCGCACCCTTGGCAATTGCATTGGCGCTGTCCGAACCGGTCACGCCAACCGGCCCTATGTTCAACGGATGATCCTGATGCAGGTTGGCCCGGCCCGCGATGGTTTCGACGACCGGGATGTTATGGGCGGTGGCAAAACCGGTCAGTTCGGCCACGGCACGGGAATACTGCACGCCGCCGCCGGCGATGATCATCGGACGTCTGGCGGATGCCAGCAAGGCGGCAGCGTCGGCAACCTCGCCCTTATCGGGCATTTGCCGACGGATGCGGTGAACGCGTTTGGAAAAAAAGCTGGCCGGATAATCAAAGGTCCAGCCCTGCACATCCTGCGGCAGGCCGATGAACGCCGGGCCGCAATCGGCCGGGTCCAGCATCGTGGCCAAAGCGGCGGGCAGCGATTGCACTATCTGGGCGGGGTGGGTGATGCGGTCCCAGAACCGGCTGACGGCCTTGAAGGCGTCATTGACGCCAAGTGAGGGCGCGCCGAAATGTTCAAGCTGTTGCAGCACCGGGTCGGGCAACCGGGTGGTATACGTATCGCCGCACAAAAGCAGCATCGGCAGGCGGTTGGCATGGGCAAGGGCCGCGCTGGTCAATAGGTTGGCGGTGCCCGGCCCCGCACTTGCCGTGCAAAACATGAAACGCTGGCGCAGCCACTGCTTGGCATAGCCCGCTGCCGCAAAGCCCATGCTTTGCTCGTTCTGACCGCGGTAAAGCGGCAGTGTATCGCGGGCATCATAAAGCGCCTCGCCCAGACAGGTGACATTGCCATGGCCGAAAATACCGAAGCCGCCGCCGCACAGCCGCATTTCCTGCTGATCCACGTCTATGAACTGATTGGCCAGAAATTTGATGATGGCCTGTGCCGTGGTCAGTCGATACGTGCTGTCGATCATGATCGTTAACCTTTTGCGGTCGCAGTTTCGGGCGGTATTTACCGGCGATTGCCGCTTGCGTGTTGTCGAATCTGAGGATACAAATTTTGCAACCGGTTGCAAAGGTATTTTGCGGCAAGAGGCTTACCATGACGGAAATTGGCATCGGGATCATCGGCGGCGGGTATATGGGCAAGGCCCATGCGGTGGCCATGGCCGCCGTCGGGGCGGTGTTTGCCACAGCCCTGCGCCCGCGTCTTGAAATGGTCTGTGCAACAACGCCCGCTTCGGCGGAAAAGTACCGCACCGCCTATGGCTTTGCGCGCGGCACCGATGACTGGCGGGTTTTGGTGGAAGACCCGCATGTCGAGGCGATCGTGATCGCTTCGCCGCAAACCACCCACCGCCGAATTGCCGAAGCAGCCTTTGTGCTTGGCAAGCCGGTGTTTTGCGAAAAACCGCTGGGCGCGTCGCTGGAAGACAGCCGCGCCATGGTTGCCGCCGCCGAAGGCCAGATCAGCATGACCGGTTTCAACTATATCCGCACCCCCGCCAGCCAGTTCGCCCGCCAGCTGATTGCCGAAGGTGCGATTGGCGATGTCACCTGGTTTCGCGGTGAACATACCGAGGATTTTCTGGCCGACCCCGCCACCCCCGCCAACTGGCGCACCCAGGGCGATGCCAACGGCACGATGGGCGATCTTGCGCCGCATATGATCAACGGGGCGCTGGCGCTGATCGGCCCGATCACGTCGCTGGTGGCCGAAGTGGAAACCGTCCACAAAACCCGCCCCGGCGGCGCCGTGACCAATGATGATCTGGGCCAGATGATGTGCCGTTTCGCCAATGGCGCGATGGGGCAGCTTTACTTCAGCCGTGTCGCGCATGGCCGCAAGATGGGCTATGCCTATGAGGTAACGGGGACCACGGGGGCGATCCGTTTCGATCAGGAAGACCAGAACGCGCTCTGGCTCTACCGCGCCGAGGGGCCAGAGGCGACGCGCGGCTTTTGCAAAATCCTGACCGGCCCCGCCCATCCCGATTACGCGTCCTTCTGCCAGGGGCCGGGTCATGGCACCGGCTTTCAGGACCAGATCATCATTGAGGCGCGCGATTTCCTGCGCGCGATTGAAACCAACACTCCCGTCTGGCCAACCTTTGCGGATGGCATGGCGGTCAATCAGATCATTGCAGCGGCAATGGCATCATCCCGCGCCAAGGCATGGGTCGATGTCGCGTCCCTTTGATGTTGTGAAAGGCATCCCCATGACGATCAAGATCGGCAACGCCCCCTGTTCCTGGGGTATCGAATTTTCCAGCGACCCGTCCTATCCCACCTGGCAATCCGTGTTGGATCAATGTTCCCAGGCTGGCTACCGGGGGATCGAGCTTGGGCCCATTGGCTATATGCCCGAAGACCCGGCCATCCTTGCGCCCGCCTTGGCGGCCCGCGATCTGCAGATCATCGGCGGTGTCGTGTTCCGCGCCTTTCACGATGCGGCGATGTGGGATGATGTGAAGGATGCCAGTGTGCGCACCTGCAAGGCGCTTGTCGCCCATGGGGCGCAGCATCTGGTGCTGATCGACAGCATATCGCCCCGCCGCGCCCCGACCGCCGGTCGCGCCGCCGAGGCCGAACAGATGGACAAGGCGGAATGGGTGGCCTTTCGCGACCGCATCGCAACCATCGCCCGGATGGGGGCCGAAGAATATGGCCTGACCGTCGGCATCCACGCCCATGCCGCGGGCTTCATGGATTTTGAGCCGGAACTGGAGCGATTGCTGGATGAGGTCGACGACAGCATTCTGAAAATCTGCTTCGACACCGGCCATCATTCCTATGCCGGTTATGATCCGGTAGCCTTCATGAAACGCCATATCGCCCGGATTTCCTATATGCATTTCAAGGATATAGATCCGGCGGTGAAGGCCGATGTGGTGGCCAATCGCACCGGCTTCTACAAGGCCTGCGGGCAGGGCATCTTTTGCAATCTTGGCAAGGGCGATGTCGATTTCCCCGCCGTGCGGCAAGTGCTGCTGGAGGCGGGGTTCGCAGGCTGGTGTACTGTGGAACAGGACTGCGATCCGTCAATGCCCGGCACCCCGCTGGAAGACGCGGCGGCGAACCGTGACTATCTGCAATCCATTGGTTTTTAAGGATCATCCGACATGACAAAGCTGAAATGGGGCATGATCGGCGGCGGCGAGGGCAGCCAGATCGGGCCAGCCCACCGGTTGGGCGCGCAGGCTGACGGGCTATTCGAGTTCACGGCGGGCGCATTGGACCACCGCGCCGACGAGGGCCGCGCCTATGCCCGGCGGCTGGGGATTGCGGCGGACCGCGCCTATGGCGACTGGCAGGAAATGCTGGCGGGTGAAAAAGGCCGCGCCGACCGGGTGAACCTGGTGACCGTGGCCACCCCCAATGCTACCCATTTCGAGATCACCAGGGCCTTTCTGGAAGCGGGCTTCAACGTCTTGTGCGAAAAGCCCATGACAATGACCGTCGAACAAGGCGAGGAAATCGTCCGCGTGGCGGAAAAGACCGGCAATATCTGCGCCGTGAATTACTGTTATTCCGCCTATCCGATGGTCCGTCAGGCGCGTGCGATGGTCCGCGCCGGAGAGCTGGGCAAAGTGCGTCTTGTCGTTACCAACTTCAGCCACGGCCATCACGGCGATGCGACGGATGCCGACAATCCGCGCGTGCGCTGGCGCTATGATCCGGCCATGGCGGGGGTGTCCGGGCAATTTGCCGATTGCGGTATCCACGCCCTGCATATGGCCAGTTTCATCTGCGACGATCAGGTGCAAACCCTGTCGGCCGATTTCGCCTCGACCATTGCCAGCCGGGAACTGGAGGATGATGCGATGGTCAATTTCCGCCTGTCCGGCGGCACGGTCGGTCGGCTCTGGACCTCATCGGTGGCCATCGGGCGCCAGCACGGGTTCGATATTCAGGTCTTTGGCGAAACCGGTGGACTGCGTTGGGCATCTGAACAGCCCAACCAGTTGGTCTATACGCCCGTCGGCGGACGCACGCAGATCATCGAAAAAGGTGAAGGCGGGTTGCACGCCGACGCGCAACGCCTGTCGCGTGTGGCTATCGCGCATCCAGAAGGGTTTCCGCTCGCCGTTGCCAACATCTATTGCGATCTGGCCGATACCATTCGCGGCGACAACCGCGACGGGTTGCCGACGGCCGCCGATGGGGTTCGCTCGATGGCGGCGGTCTATGCAGCGGTTGCCTCGGCCAGGGATCAGGGCGCTTGGGTGGATGCACGCCCGCCAATGTTTCGCTAGCGGTTTGTCTTCAATCTGAATCAGATCAAAGGCAAAACGCTGTAAACCAGTCGCCTAGTCGCTCAGGCGCGGGGGCGCAATGTCCGCCGCTCCACCACATGGCAGGGGAACAGACGCGCTTCGGGATAGCGTTCAGGATCATCCAGCATCGCCGCCATCAGTTCGACCGAAGAGCTGATGATCTGCTTGATCGGTTGGGCAATGGTCGTCAGGGCAATGTTATCCCAACCGGCCATTTCCATATCGTTCAGACCGATGATCCCGATGTCCTTGGGCACGTGCCTGTTCATATCCGCAAGCGCGCTCAGCACCCCGATCGACAACACGTCATCCCCGCAGAAATACGCCTCGGCCAACGGGTTTTCGGACAGGCGCAGCATTTCCTCCCGACCTGCCCTGAACGAATAGGCCGCTGCGAACGAATGGCGGGCCTTTATGTCGGGGTAGGCCGCAAGCACTTCGTAAAAACCGGCCAGACGGTCCAGCGTCGAGGTTGCCGACTCTGGCCCTCCCAGAAATGCGACTGACTTGTACCCGCGCGCCACCAGCTCATTTGCGGCCATGCGTCCGGCTTCGACGTTGTCAATCCCGACCACATGCACCTCGGGCGTGCTGGAATAGCGCCCAAAGGTGTTCACCACCGGAATTTGCTTGTTGCGAAATGCCTTGGAGAACGCGGGCGGCAGGGTGGACGAGGCCACGATCACCCCATCGACCGAATACTGGCGCAACATCTGCACCGAATGTTCGGGATCGGTTTCATTGCTCAGATTGACCAGAAGCGGTCGCAGGCCCCGATCCTGAAGGCTGCGGGTGAACAGGTCGAACACTTCCAGAAAAATCGGATTGTGAAAGTTGTTGGACACCAGCCCGATAAGTTTGGTGCGGCGTGTGGTTAAACTGCGGGCCAGGAAATTCGGGCTGTATCCCAGTTCGGTCGCGGCTTTTTGGACTTTGCGCCGCATTTTGACCGAAACCGAGGCCCCGTCAGTGAAGGCGCGCGACACTGCCGACGTCGAAACGCCCGCCTTGTTCGCCACATCCTTAAGCGTCACCTTCATCTGCCCTATCCGCTGGTTTCCGTTTCGTCGCCCTTAGGTAACCTACCTGATTTGCCCGTGTAGTAGAAAACACTTCGAATCTATTTGCAACCGGTTGCAAAAAATTCGAATCCGTGTTTTTCTACCTGTGTGAGAAGGGCAAGCCCTGCTCTCAAGCCAGCGAAATGGCGTTTTAGGGAGGAAAAATATGAAATCCATGTTAAAGAAACTGGTGCTGACGGCGGCTGTCATCGCATCCCCGCTTATGGTCTCTGCTCAAGATAGCGACAAGCTGACCTATGTACTGGTCAGTCATGCCCCGGATTCGGATAGCTGGTGGAACACCATCAAGAACGGCATCGCCCTTGCCGGTGATCAGATGGGTGTGACGGTCGAATATCGCAATCCGCCCACCGGCGACCTTGCGGACATGGCGCGCATCATCGAACAGACCGCTGCATCCCAGCCTGACGGCATCATCACGACGCTTGCCGACTTTGATGTTCTGTCCGGTCCGGTCCGGGCTGCGGTCGATCAGGGCATCGACGTGATCATCATCAATTCCGGCACGGCAGAGCAGGCCCGCGACGTGGGTGCCTTGATGTTTGTCGGTCAACCGGAATACGATGCGGGTCTTGCGGCCGGTCTGCGCGCCAAAGGCGACGGGGTGAAAAGCTTCGTGTGCGTCAACCACGTCATCTCCAACACCGTCGTGGCCGAACGTTGCCGCGGCTTTGCCGATGGTCTGGGCATTGACCTTGGCAGCAGCATGATCGACGTCGGGCAAGATCCGGCGGAAATCAAGAACCGCGTGATCGCCTATCTGACGGCCAATCCCGAAACCGACGCCATCCTGACACTGGGGCCGACCTCTGCCGATCCGACCATTCTGGCGGTGCAGGAAATGGGGATCGCAGGGGATATCTATTTCGGCACCTTTGACCTGGGCACCGAGATCGTGAAGGCCATCAAGGACGGAACCATCAAGTGGGGCATTGACCAGCAACCCTTCCTGCAGGCGTATTTGCCGGTTGTGATCCTGGCAAACTACGACCGTTACGGCGTCTTGCCCGGCAACAACATCAACTCTGGCCCCGGCTTTGTGACCGCTGACGCGCTGACAAAAGTCGAAGAGTTTGCAGGCGAATACCGCTAAATCTTGAAACGCCGGGGGCGGTTCCGCGATGGGGCCGCCCCTTTTTCGTACGCAAGGGGATTGACCGGGTCATGACAGACACCTCCGCCAGTGACGAACGCGTCAAGGAAATGTCCGGTTTGCGCCGGGCGCTCATTCGCCCGGAATTGGGTGGGATTGTCGGCACCATTGCGGTTTTCACGTTCTTCCTGCTTTTCGCCTTTGATAGCGGCATGTTCACCGCGCAAGGTGTCCTGAACTGGTCCACAGTTTCGGCCCAGTTCATGATCATTGCCGTCGGTGCCTGCCTGCTGATGATTGCCGGCGAATTTGACCTTTCGGTCGGGTCAATGATCGGGTTTGCGGGGATGATGATCGCCATCTTCGGGGTCGTTCTTGCCTGGCCCATGTGGATTGCCGTTCTTGTGACTTTTGTGATCTGCGTGGCCTTCGGGGCGCTGAATGGCTACATCGTTGTCAAAACCGGCCTGCCGAGTTTTATCGTGACGCTGGCGACGCTGTTTATTCTGCGCGGGTTTACGATTTTCATCCCCCAGACGCTTGAGAGCAAGACAATCATCGGCGGCATCCGTGAAGCGGCCGAAGGCGACTGGCTTGCCTCTCTCTTCGGGGCCAAGATTGGCGGGCCGGTCTTTCAGTGGATGGGCGATCAGGGCTGGATCGGAACCTTCACCAGCGGCAACCGGGCAGGCGAACCCGTTGTTGACGGGATACCGATGTTGATTGTCTGGGCGCTGGTGCTGGTTGCCTTTGGCCATATCGTGCTGACCCGCACCCGCTTTGGCAACTGGATTTTTGCCGCTGGCGGCGATGTCCAGGCGGCGCGCTACGCTGGGGTTCCTGTCAATCGGGTCAAAATACTGATGTTCATGTTCACCGCCTTTTGCGCCACGGTCTTTGCGGTCTGTCAGGTGATGGAATTCGGGTCTGCGGGTGCGGACAGGGGTATTCTCAAGGAGTTTGAGGCCATCATCGCCGTGGTCATCGGGGGCGCATTGCTGACCGGCGGTTATGGCTCGGTCATCGGGGCAGCACTTGGCGCGTTGATTTTTGGTGTGGTGCAGCAGGGGCTGTTCTTTGCCAATGTGGAAAGCTCGCTGTTTCGCGTCTTCCTGGGCGTCATTCTGTTGCTCGCGGTGATCCTGAATACCTATATCCGCCGCCTGATCACGGGAGAGCGCTGATGGACGACCCGATTGTCAAAATGAAAGACATCCAGAAGCACTTCGGCTCTGTCATCGCCCTTGCAGGCGTCACGGTGGATTTTTTTCCGGGCGAATGCCATTGCCTGCTGGGCGACAACGGCGCAGGCAAATCGACCTTTATCAAGACGCTATCGGGGGTCCATAAACCCACGCATGGGGAAATCTGGTTTGAGGGCAAACCGATGCACTTTGACGACCCGCGCGACAGTATCGCGGCAGGTATCGCCACCGTGTATCAGGATCTTGCGATGATCCCGCTGATGTCGGTCAGCCGGAATTTCTTCATGGGCAATGAACCGATCAGGAAAATCGCCGGTCTGCCGTTCTTTGATCATGAATATGCCAACGACGTGACCATGCGCGAAATGCGCGCCATGGGCATCAACCTGCGCGGCCCCGATCAGGCGGTCGGCACCCTTTCGGGCGGCGAACGTCAGACGGTGGCTATCGCAAGGGCCGTGCATTTCGGTGCCAAGGTGCTGATCCTGGACGAGCCGACTTCGGCGCTTGGTGTGCGCCAGACGGCAAATGTTCTGGCAACGGTCGACAAGGTGCGCAGGCAAGGCGTCGCTGTGGTCTTCATCACCCACAATGTCCGCCACGCCATGGCGGTCGGTGACCGGTTCACCGTCCTCAACCGCGGCAAGACCTTCGGTACTGCCAGCAAAGGGGAGATCACGCCGGAAGAGCTGCAAGACCTGATGGCGGGCGGGCAAGAGTTGGCGACACTTGAAGGATCGCTTGGCGGGACTGTCTGAGGATCATCGCACTGTGAGCCGCGATAAGTATCACCTTGACTTAGTTTTTGACCGCGCGGTTAATGCCTTCACGCATACGCATCTCCATAAATGGAGAGCGCTGAAAAAAATTCACAGTGGAGGAAACCAAATATGATGCACGCAAGACGTTTGATTGCGGCGGCGGTGACATCGCTCACCATGCTTGCTGCGCCTGTGGCGATAGCCGAAACGCCACCTGACACCTTGATCCAGGCATGGGCCATTGATGATATCATCTCGCTCGATCCGGCCGAGATTTTCGAATTCACCGCCTCTGAAATCGCGGGAAATTCCTATGAAGGCCTGATCGGCTATGACCCGAAGGATGTCAGCAATATTTTTGGCAAAATCGCTGAAAGCTGGACCATTGCGCCTGACGGCATGTCGATCAGCTTTAAAATTCGGGAAGGCCGCACATTCGCCAGCGGCAATCCGATCACCGCAGATGATGTGGTGTTTTCGCTGACCCGTGCCGTCAAGCTGGACAAATCGCCTGCGTTCATTCTGACGCAGTTCGGGCTTAACGCCGACAACGTTGACCAGATGGTGGTCAAGACCGGCGATTACAGCGTCGATTTCAAGATGGACAAACCCTATGCGCCGACACTGGTGCTTTACTGCCTGACCGCGACAGTGGGCTTTGTCGTCGACCAGAAACTGGTGATGGAGCATGAGGCCAACGGTGATTTTGGCTACGAATGGCTGAAGACCAACTATGCCGGTTCCGGCCCCTTTACCATCCGCGAATGGCGCGCCAATGAAACCGTGGTGATGGAG
>JBATDH010000379.1:0-10875 GCA_049663365.1 Albidovulum sp.
AACGGCCAGATCAAGGACGAGCGTCTGATGTTTTCGGAGCTCGACCTTGACGCGAAAAGCAAGGGCGGCGAACAGACCGCGACCGTCAACATGTTCGCCCCGATCCATATCGGATCACGGCAGTTGCCGGTCGAACGCTGGACGACGACACCGCTTTTCCGGCTCGATTACGCCAATGCCGCCGCGCAAAAACGGCCCTCGCCGATCCGGGTCACCTTCGAGAAAGCCGAATTCGACGACGAAGACAGCGAAACTTCCGAAGACAAGCTGCGCCGCGAAGCGCTGCGCGAGGCGTTCGAGATTACCGAGGTCGAGGATGGCATCGGCGACGGCATGAAGAACACTGATATCCGGCTGAAATTGCACACGCTCGGGTTTGACGACGAATACTGGATCGACACCGGTGTCTTCCAATATTGAAGGACGGGGACGGAATGACTACGCAGGAAAAACTGGCCGACCGCTGCACCGAGGTTTCGACAACCGCGCGGGCCGCGCTCGAATGGGTGACGGACAGCGAAAACGCCGATATGGTCGGCCTGGGGCGCAAATCGCTGGTCCACGCGCTGCGCAAAGGTGCACGACGCGCCGAAAAACTGGCCAAATCCGCCCGCACCAAGATGAGCGTCAGCGTCTTTGGTCCCAGTCAGGCGGGCAAATCCTTCCTCGTCTCGGTGCTGGCGCGACCCGCGGATGGCCGGTTGGTCGCCGATTTTCAGGGGCCGGGCGGCAATCTCGACTATATCGGTGAAATCAACCCGATCGGCGAAGGCGAATCCACCGGCCTTGTGACCCGTTTCACCATGACCAAGGATGCCTGCCCCGAAGGCTTTCCGATCAAGCTTGTCCTGCTCAGCGAACTGGACGTCGTGCGCACGATCATCAACAGCTTTTTCCTCGATGGCGATCAGTCCGAAGTGCCGCCGGAACCGGAGGAAATATCGGCCCATCTCGACGCGTTTCGCGCGAAAATGGGGGCCGCCGAAGTTCCCGGCATGAGCTTTGAAGACGTTCTTGAGGTTGCCGAATACGTCAACACCACGCCGGGGATCGGCCGGTCGGCTTATGGTGCCTCGCTCAAGACCTTCTGGGAGGACGCGGCGGCCATCGCGCCCTATCTGGCACTGCCCGACAGGGCCAAGTTCTACGAAATCCTCTGGGGCCGGCATGGTGCCCTCAGCGATCTTTATGTGCGACTGGGCGAAGGTCTGGCACGGATTCAACATGCAGAAGTGGTCCATGTCCCGCTGGCCGCCCTGCAACCGCGCGAAACCTCGATCATTGATGTGGCGACGCTTTACGGGCTGCAAAATGGCGAGGGGGGCGATCTGCCGCTGCGCCTGCCTTCCGGGGCCACGGTCAACCTGCCGCGCGCTTTGGTCTGCGCCCTGGCGGCTGAACTGGTGATGCCGATGCAGACCCAACCGTCCGAAATTTTCGGTGAAACTGATCTGCTGGACTTTCCCGGTGCCCGCAACCGCTTTGAGCAACCTCTGTCCAAGACACTTGGCGATCTCGAAAAGAACATCCCGCAACTTCTTTTGCGCGGCAAGGTTGCCTATCTCTTTGACCGCTATGTGGAAAATCAGGAAATCACTTCCATGTTGCTCTGCGTGCCCGACAGCAACATGGAAACCCTGTCCCTGCCGGGTCTGGTCGAAAACTGGATCGCGCTGACCCACGGCAATACACCGAAATTGCGGGCCGAGACGAATTGCGTCCTGTTCTTCGTGATGACCAAATTCGACAAACATCTGGGCGAATCCGCTGCCGATGGCAGCGCCGAGGAACGCTTTGACCGGCGGGTCAAGGCCTCGCTTTCCGATGGTTTCGGGCGCAGCGACGATAGCTGGGTGCAGCGCTGGACAGCCGGGCAGCCGTTTCAGAACTGCTATTGGCTGCGTAACCCCAATTACTTTGTCGAGGGCCTGATCGACTATGACGACGCCCAACACGAATTGCGCATTCGCAATGAAAAGGTCGCCCGCGTCGCCGAACTGCGCGAGGGCTGCCTGACCTCGGACCGGGTCAAACGCCACTTCGCCGACCCGGCAAAGGCCTGGGATGCCGCCCTTGGCCTCAATGACGGCGGCGTCGGCTATCTGATCGATCAACTGACCCAGGTCTGCACCCCGGACAGCAAGATCCGCCAGATCGGCACCCAGATCGAAAAGCTGGCAAATGATCTGCGCACGGAATTGCAGCCGTTCCACGTTTCCGACGACATCGAAAAACGCCTGAAGGAAAAGGAAGCGGCGGCAGAGGAAATCATCGACGGGCTGGAAATCGCCTTGCAGCGGCATCGTTTCGGGGCGGTTCTGGCCTCGCTGATGGTCGATCAGGATACCGTGCGCGACCGCATTTCCCGCGTCCCAAGCTCGGTGCGGATTTCCAGCGCGGTCACGACCGCTTCGGCGGCAACCTCTGCGACCCCGGTGGCCGCTGCCGCTCTGCGCCCGTCCGTCCGGCCGGCGGTAAGGCCGACTATCGGCGGCAAAAGCCATGAACCGCCCAAACCCGCCGAAACCACCGCGACCTCTGGTGGCACGGGAAAAGACATCCGCACCATGACGCCCGAGGCGTTTCAGGCCGAAAGCTCGGTCGAGGTCTGGATCGAAGGGCTCAAACGGTTTCGCGACGATGTCGACACGCTGGCGCATTTCGGGCTTAGCCAATCGGGCGTTGCCAACCTCAATGTCGAACTGACCCATGCCCTGCGCCGCGTCGGCATTGTCGACAGCATGAAGTCCCAGCTACGCTCGATGAGTTTCGGGCTGACCGTGGACAAACAGGCCGAACCGGCGGCCATCGTCTGCGCCGAACGGATCAACAATTTCGTCGCGCAACTTGGCATGGATCAACTGGCCGCCGATCAGCGCCCGGTGGTTACCTTTGCGGATGGCACCAACCGCAAGGTATTCGAACCGCGTCCGGGGTCAGATACCGCAGACAACCTGCCCCCCCTGCAACGCGCCGCCGGTGAAGACCTCTGGACTGACTGGGTTTTTTCCCTGCACGCGCTTTTTGCCGCCAACGCCAAGGACGGCGACGCGGGCGAAGTGAATATCGAACAGAACCTGAAACTCGGGGCGATCCTGACCCGGCTTGAAGACGGAGTGGCCTGAGATGGTGTTGCGCGTATCGCCCGACCCCGCACATCCGACCGGCGGCTATGCCCTGTTCGAGACCCCCGCCGACACCGTGACGGGCGATGAGGTGCTGATCTCGGTCTTTGACACCTATTGGGAACGCTATCTGGGCGAAACCGACTGGCAGGCGACATCGGTCGATTTCGGCCCCTATGCGGTCGAACGGTCGGGCGACACGGTGAAAATCAAGGTCGGCCCGGAAATCGTCAACCAGATCGAGGAATATTCCGCCCTGCGCATCAGCCTGAACGGCAAGAAATGGAATGTGGACTGGCCCGACGATGTCATTCAACTTCCCGGCGCGGCCAGAATTGGCCCGATATACAGCCCCGGTGAAAAGTCTGCAGCCCTCGGCCCGGACAATCTCGTCGGGACCAGGACCGAAAAACCCAATGAACCACTGACCGACAAGGACCACGAGGACAGCGCATCTGCCGCGCCCGTCGTGGCGGAAAACCCCGCCGCCGGTTCGCGCAAGGCCCTCTGGCTGGGTCTTGCCGTGCTGATTGCGGCCTTGGTCGCGGCCGCGGCATGGTACTACCTGACACAGATGGAACCGGCCCCCGCCCCGCCAACCCCGCCCGTGACGGAACCATCACCAGAACCGGCACCAGAAACCCCGCCGGTTCCAGAAACGCCTTCAAACCCCTGCGCGCCGGATGCAATCGCCGCCCTGGGCGATCAGGCGTTCACCGCCATCCAGTCCCAGCTTGCCACCTGCGGCACCGCCGTCAGCCCGGATGCGGCGCTGAAACTGATCGAAACCGCCGCCGACCGGAATGACCCCGCAGCACTGGAGGCCTTCGCGGAATTTTATGACGCCGACGAAGCCACCAATCCGATCGAGTCGGTGATCGGCCTGCATTTTGACGACACGCCCGCCATTGCCGCCGAATATTATGCCCGTGCCAAAGAGGCTGGCAGCGAAACCGCACCGGCCAAGCTTGACCGGCTTTGCCAAAGAATGGCGGGCAGCCCCGACACGCTCGCGAAAAATGCAGTCAAGGAATATTGCACGCCATGAAACCGTTCTGCCATATCCTCGCGGCCATTGCCCTTTTGCTGACCGGATTTGTCGCCGACCCCACTGCGGCCCAAACCCGCCGTCCGCTGCTGATCGAGGGCACCAGCACGATCTATCAGCGGGTTCTGACGCGCCCCGGCGCGGTCCTGCGCGATGCCCCATCCGGCGCGGAAATTCGCCGCTATCCGGCTTTTCAGCCGCTATACGTCTTTGACAACCGCGATGGCTGGTCCGAAGTCGGCCCCTCGGCGCTGGCGGCACCCGAAGGCTGGGTTGCCGATCCGACCGTGGTGGCATGGAAACAGAATATCGTCGCGGCCTTCACCAACCCGGTCAACCGCCAGCGCAGCCTGTTCTTTGCCAAGGAAGACCGGTTGCGCTGGCTGATGGAACATGAAGCGGTGCGCGAATTGCAGCCGCAACTGATTGAAAAGGCCGATACCGGCCTTCTGGCCCCCGAAGACGGCATTGTCGCGGTCGAACCGGAAAACTACGTCAACATCCAGGACGAGCTTTATATCATGCCGATCCTCGATTTCATCGAAGACGTGCATCCCCTAAATTTCGAGGATAACCTGCTGATGCAGCTTGCCTCGGTCCCGCTCGACGATGCTTTGCCCGCAGCGCAGGCGCAGGGCGGCAGCGGCACCGATGATTTCGACGCGGGCGTGGTCATCCTGCTTGATACGACCCAGTCCATGGAGCCCTATATCACCCGCACCCTCAAGGCGCTGACCCGCATCGTCAACGATATCGAGGGCACCGATATCGGGTCGCGGATCAATTTCGGCGTGGTGGCCTTTCGCGACAACCCCGAGGCCGCCCCCGGCCTCGAATACCGCACCAAAGTCCTGATCCCGCTCGAAAGACGCACCGATCAGACGCCGGTGCTGGATGCCATCGCCAACGCCAAGGTCGCCACCGTCAACTCACCCGGTTTCAACGAGGACAGTCTGGCCGGTGTTCAGGATGCCATAGACGAGATTGACTGGGATCAGGGCGGCAACAACCCCTTTGACGGGCGCTACATCATTCTGGTCACCGATGCCGGGCCCAAAGACCCCCGCGACCCCAATGCGCGGTCTGAAATCGGCGCGGTCGAAGTGCAAAAGGACGCCGAGGGCAAGCGCATTGTCATCGTGACGCTGCATCTGAAAACCGATGCCGGCGGCGACGCCAATCACGACTATGCCGCCGCGCGGTATCGGGAATTGTCGCGTTTCGGCCAGCGTCAGTTCTACTACCCGATCGAAGGCGGATCGGAACAATCCTTCGAAGACACCGTATCACTTCTGGTCACGGCGCTGACCGACCATGTGCGCATGGTTCGCGGTGAAACCACTGTCCTGAGCGAACAGGAGGCAGGCAGCGATCTCGTGGAGCTCGGCCGCGCCATGCGGCTGGCCTATCTGGGCGAACGCGACGGCACCCGCCCGCCATCGGTGATCGAAGGCTGGGTCAGCCAGAAGGCCATCGAAGACCCCCGCGCCACCGCCATCGAACCACGCCTTCTGGTGACCAAGAACGAAATGGCGACCATGGCCGAACTGCTCGACAATCTGGTGCGCCTCGGCGAAGCGTCGCGCGACGAAACCGATGCCGCCAACTTCTTTACCCAGGTGCAGGATGTCATCGCCGCGATGGCCCAGAACCCCGATACCATTGTGCGCACCGGCAGCGACACGCTGGGCGGTGCCCTGGAATATCTCGAACGCCTGCCCTATCGCAGCCCGATCCTGCAAATGACCCAGGAACGCTGGGGCCAAAGCGCCATCAACCGGCGCAGCACGCTTGACGGTATGCGCCGAAAACTGGCGCTTTACCGCAAATGGCTGTTTGACAGCACGGTCTGGACCTCGCTTTACGACGGTGCGCCCGATGGCGAACTGGTATTCGCCATGCCCTTTGATGTCTTGCCGTAAGGCCAGCGAAATGGACCTGTCGCTGCACGCCGAAAACCTGTCAGTCACCCTGCGCGACACCGAGCGATCCTTTACCCTTGCCGTGGGCGATCTGGGCATTGCGCCGGGCGAAGCCATCGGCCTGACCGGCGCCAGCGGCACCGGCAAGACCCTGCTGCTGGAATTGCTCGGGCTCTTGCGCCAACCCGACCCCGGCGGTCGCTACACTGTGGCGGATGGTCAGGGTTTTCACGATCTGGCCACCTTGTGGGCCAAACGCGACGGGCGCGCCCGCGTCACCCATGCGCGCGGCAATCTTTTTGGCTTTGTTCCGCAAAGCGGCGGGCTCATGCCGTTTCTCAGCGTCCGCGAAAATGTCTGCCTCAGCCAGCGTATCGCCGACCGCCCCGACGCGGATTTCGCCGGTGACCTGATCGACCGGCTGGGCCTTGCGCCGATTGCCCGCCTGATGCCCGCAAAACTGTCGATCGGTCAGCGTCAAAGGGTCTCCATCGCCCGCGCACTGGCGCATAAGCCGCGCTTTGTCATTGCCGATGAACCCACCGCCGCCCTTGACCCCGACAATGCCGCCGAGGCGATGGCGCTGTTGATCGGGGCCGCCGAACAGGCCGGCACCTCGGTGATCATTTCCTCGCACGATCTTTCGCTGCTCGACCGGTTTTCGCTCACCCGTTACGCGCTCACCGCCCATGGCAACGACGCGGGCAACCAGGTGACCAGCGCGCTTTTGCCTTTGGCCGAGGTCGCCGCATGAAACTGCTTTTCGAACTCTCGCTGCGGGATCTCTTTCGCGACTGGGTGCACCTGTTGTGCAATGTCGCGGTGATGGTCGGTGTCATCGTCCCGCTTCTGGTGCTTTTCGGGGTGCGCAACGGCGTCTATGACGCGTTGCTGGGGCAGCTCTTGAACAACCCCGCGACGCTGCAAATCGACACCCGCGGCAACAATTCCTTTACCGCCGCCGATGCCGAAGAACTGCGCGGCTGGCCCGAGGCGGGTTTTGTCACCCTCAAGACCCGCAGCCTGTTCGACTATGTCAATGTCCGCGAAACCGGCGGGCGCGGCAAACGCGAGGCGATCATCGCGCCCTCCGGCACTGGCGACCCGATGCTGGGGCCGGGCGTGCAGCTTGGGCCTGACGACGCAGCCATCAGCGCCGCCCTGGCCGAGCAACTCAAGCTGGCACCAGGCCAAAGCATCGACCTGATCACCCAGGCCCCCGAACGCCCCCGCCAACTGATCCTGCCGGTGCAGGTGGTCGCCATCATCCCGGAAGACAGGCTTTCGGGCCGCGTGGTGCTGGCGGCGCTCGACAAACTCGACCTGATCGAAGCCTTTTACGATGAATACGCCCTGCCCGACTATGGCATCAGCGCGGGCAAGCCGCTTGACCAGCGGGTGGTCGATTTCGAAGGCATCCGCGCCTATGCCAAACGCCTCGAAGACCTCGCCCCATTGCAGGCCCGGATGGAGGAACGCTTCGGCGTCGCGACCGAAGCGGCCACGTCGCAAGTGACAAGCGTTCTGGGGCTGGGACGCAATCTCGGGCTGGCGCTGGCGCTGACCGCCTCGGTCGCGGGCATCGGCCTTGCGGCGGCGCTGGTTTTCGGGTTCTGGGGCGAAGTCGCGCGCAAACGCCAGATGATCGCCCATCTCGGCCTCTTGGGCATCAGCCAGCGACATGTTTCAGCCTTTCCGGTGATTCAGGCGCTGGTCACCGCGATCCTGGGGCTTGCGGTGTCGTTCATCCTGTTCGCCATGGCCGCTGCCACGGCGGAACACCTGTTCGAAACCGGTCTGACCGAACAGGGCGGGCTGGTCGTGATCGGCTGGGCTCAGGCCGCAACCATCACTGTCGGCGTTCTCATTTTCGTCACACTGGCTTCGCTGGTGGCGGCGCGCAGCGCCCAGCGCACCGATCCGGCAACCGTCTTGCGGGAATTCAACTGATGCGCTGCTTCGTGCTTGCCGCCCTGCTTGCACTGGCCCCCGGCCTGACGATGGCGGCCCCCGAAATCACCTGGCCCATCGACCAGTATGATCCGGGCAGCGAAAGCAAACCTGCGGACCTGATCCTGCCCATGCCCTGCGGCGGTGCCATGGCGTTTCAGAAGGTCTCGGTCCCGATTGATGCCTCCAATCCCTTGGATGACCGGCGTCTGCGGGTGGGCCAGTCGCAACAGGAAACCGGCTATTCCGATTACCTGCGCACCGAATACCTGCGCGGCGCCTTCACTGATCCGGCCGGGGCGGAATCGTTTTACTACATTGCCCGCTATGAACTTACCCAGGCACAGGCCAGGGCGCTCAAAGGCGATTGTACGCCGCCAAAACGCCAGGATCGCACCGCTGAAGGCGGCATGACGTGGTTCGACGCCATCGACCTGTCGCGCGCCTATTCGGAATGGCTGCTCGGCACCGCCAGGGATGCCCTGCCGGACGTATTGGGCGGGGCGGCCTGGCTGCGCCTGCCCACCGAAACTGAATGGGAATATGCCGCCCGCGGCGGTGCCGTCATTGATCCGCTGGACTTTACCCAGCGGCGGTCCTTCGGCGAGGAAAACATCGACGAATACGCAAAATATGCCGGCAATTCACGCGGCAAACTGTCCGCCGTCGGTCTGCGCCTGCCCAATCCTCTCGGGCTTTACGACATTTACGGCAATGCCGAAGAACTGATGCTCGAACCTTACCGCCTGAATGCCATCGGGCGAACCCACGGGCAGGTCGGCGGCATCGTCACGCGCGGCGGCTCGGTTCTTTCATCCGCCGATGAAATCTACAGCGCCCGGCGCGTCGAATACCCGCTGTTCAAGGCCGCCGACGGAACGGCGCTTCGCGGCGACATGTTCGGCCTGCGCCTGGTGCTCAGCCGCAATGTGGCCACGACCGACGGCGTGGTCAGCGATATCCATGACCGCTGGATCACCATGGCCGAAGCGTCCTCCGGCACCGAGACCGCCGACCCGCTTGCAACCCTGTCGTCGCTGATCGACGAAGAGATCGACCCGCGCAAACAGGCATCGCTGTCTGAACTTCAGCTTGATTTCCGCCGCGCCCGTGAAGAGGCCTCTACCGCCTTCGCAGAGGCCGCCAAATCGACGCTGCTAAGCGGTGCCGTGCTGATCGAGGCCCTGCGCGACGGCGTGGCGACCTTGCGCAAGCGGCGCGACGACGTGCGCGCCGTGGTCGATGAAATGGGCGTTACGTCGGATCCGGAAAAGCATGCCAACCTGAAGCGGACTGCCGCGCAAATCGTGCAGGAAATGAACGGGTTGCGCCAATTGCAGCGCACCTATCTGCTGTCTTACAGCAGCGCCCTGTCGACCTTGAGCAATGACATCGAACAGCCGGTTGCCGAAAAGAGCTTTCGGTTGCTGGTCGATGAACTGATGCTGGCCAACCAGGATCAGATCCTTGCCTCGCTGCAATTGTTCTGGGGCGATCTGGACGCCTACCGCGCCCGGCCCGACATGACTGAAACCGAATTGCTGGTCCTTGCCCTGTCACGCTGAAACCGCTCGGGAATGCCCCAAACCATGCCAACGCCACCCGTCAGCGCGCGTACCGCGCCTGATAGTCATGCGCCTTGACACGGTAAGCCTCCAGAACCGATGCATATCGTGGATCACCGGCCAGATTGACGATCTCATCGGCGTCGCTGTGCTCATCGGTGAGGAAATAGACTGAATTCTTGCCGTCCGCATATTCGGCGAATACGTAATTGGCATCGCGCACACCGATCCAGTCGGGAATGCGTTGGCCCAGTTTCACGTCATGTTCCCCGTAAAACTCGGTCCGCCAGTCGGTGGGATAGCTGCCCTCGACAAATGGGACCAGACTGCGGCCCTGATAACTTTCAGGAATTTCCACACCGGCAAAATCCAGGATCGTCGGTGCCAGATCGACATTGAGCACGAATTCCTCGGGTCGGGTTCCGGCGCGCGAGGTATCGCGGGGGTCATAGATGACCAGAGGCACCCTCACGGATTCGTCAAAATGCGTCCATTTACCCGACAGCCGCCGGTCGCCCAATGCCAGACCATTATCCGACGTGAACAGGATCACCGTGTCACCGTCAATGCCGTCCAGCTTTACCTCTTCAAGAACACTTCCCACCACCCGGTCCATCCCGGCCACCAGCCGGAAATAGTTGACAAATTCATTGGTCGGGTCGGTGCCCAGCCATTTTTGCGCCTCTTCACCGGCCATGATCGGCGGCGTCAGCACATCCGGCAAGGCGTCGAAAATCGCCGGATCGCTCAGCCGTGACACCGGCACCCTGGCCCCCGGCAGGCTGCCCTCTTCCTCTTCGGCAATCTGATAACGCCCCTGTCCGTCCATGCTCTCGGTGATGTGGGGCACATTGAACGACACGATCAGGCAAAACGGCTGATCCTTGTCCTGTTCGGCCAGAAATGCCCGTGCATGGCGTTCGATCTTGTCCAGCGAATGGCGCTTCACGCCGTCATCGTCTTCGGAAATATAGGGCGTGCGTTCCACCGGAACGAACACATCGAACAATCCGCTATCCTCCGTGTTCCAACCGATCTTGCGCCCCAACTCGCCCCACAGACCATCCTCGAACCACACGCCCAGCTTGCCGATCAAGGCGGTCTTGTAGCCCGCCTGTTTCAGCAGGTTGGGAAACAGCTCGGGCCAGAAAGCCTCTGACAGTTTGGGGGTGCCGAAGTTGAAGTGATGCTTGGCGAAATAGGTGCCGGTCATCAGGGTGGCGCGGCTCGAGGCACAGATGGGGGTGGTGACAAAGCTGTTCTTG
>JBATDH010000380.1:0-12788 GCA_049663365.1 Albidovulum sp.
CCCGCTTGGCCGGATGCGCGGCTGGGACAGGGCGCGACCGGTGATCCAGTGGAGCGTCGTACGATGAGAGTGGCCGGGATCGGATTTCGCGGGGCTGCGACGCTGACATCCTTGCAGGATGCGCTGACGCGCGCAGGCGGCGGGGTTGACCTGCTGGCGACGGCAGAGAAAAAGGCCACTGCACCAGTGATGCAGGAACTGGCGGCGGCACTGGGTATCGGGATGCGTTCAGTAAGTCGTGATCAGTTGGCGGGTCAGGTTACGCTGACCCATTCGGAAAAAGTTGCCGAACGGTTCGGCACAGGATCACTCGCCGAAGCTGCCGCACTGGCAGCGGCAGGACCGGGCGCGCGGTTACTGGGGCCGAGGGTGGCATCAGGCGACGGGCTGGCGACCGCGGCCATCGCCATAAGGAGAGACGCATGACAGTGCATTTCATCGGGGCGGGGCCGGGGGCGCCCGATCTGCTGACACTTCGTGGCCGTGATCTGATCGCCGCCGCGCCGGTCTGTCTTTATGCCGGATCACTGGTGCCGGAGGCGGTGCTGATGCATTGCCCGAAGGGGGCGAAGATCATCAACACAGCACCTTTGTCGCTGGACGAGATCATCGCCGAAATCCTAGCGGCACATGAGGCCGGCCTGGATGTGGCGCGACTGCATTCGGGTGATCTGTCGGTCTGGTCGGCAATGGGCGAACAGGTACGACGGTTGCGGGAACTGGGCATTCCCTATGATGTGACACCGGGGGTGCCGTCCTTTGCCGCCGCCGCCGCCGCCCTTGGCGCGGAACTGACGCTTCCGGGGGTTGTGCAATCGGTGGTCCTGACCCGCACGTCCGGGCGGGCGACGGCGATGCCGCCGGGCGAAAGCCTGAAAAACTTTGCCCGTACCGGGGCGATGCTGGCGATCCATCTGTCGGTGCATATGCTGGAACGTGTGGTGGCCGAGCTTGCCCCCCATTACGGAGAGGATTGCCCGGTGGCGGTGATCTGGCGCGCCTCTTGGCCTGACCAGCGCATTGTTCGCGCGACTTTGGCGACATTGCAAACCGCCGTCGGGGCCGAGATGGAGCGGACCGCCCTGATCTTTGTCGGGCGGTCCATCGGTGCCGAGGAATTCGATGAAAGCAGGCTCTATGCAGGCGATTATGACCGCCGCTATCGACCGGTTGGCACCGATCCACGCTTTCCGGAAACCTCATGATGCCGCCGGGCCTGATCATTTCAGCCCCCGCATCGGGAACCGGCAAGACCACGCTGATGCTGGGGCTGCTGGGGGCGTTGCGGGCCGAAGGTCTGACCGTGCAGCCGTTCAAGAGCGGGCCGGACTATATCGATCCGGCCTTTCATCGGGCGGCGTCGGGGCGCGCGTCCTACAATCTGGAAAGCTGGGCAATGGGCGCGGGCCAGATCGCCGGGTTGATCAGTGCCGCCGAAGATGCCGATCTTATCCTTGCCGAAGGGTCCATGGGGCTTTTCGACGGCGTGGCGCGACCGGGGGAAACCGGAACCGGGGCCAGTGCCGATATCGCCGCTATGACCGGATGGCCGGTGGTGCTGGTCCTGGATGTATCGGGGCAGGCGCAGTCGGCGGCGGCGGTGGCCAAGGGCTTTGCCTTGATGCGCGCGGATGTGGTGCTGGCGGGCATCGTCCTGAACCGGGTGGCAAGCCCGCGGCATGAAACGCTGGTGCGGGCGGGAATGGAAGCTGTTGGTATTCCGGTTCTGGGGGCGCTGCCAAGGCGCGAGAGCATCGAGATGCCGGAACGGCATCTGGGGCTGGTGCAGGCCGAGGAAACGCCGGAACTGGAGCGGATCATCGCCGAAGCCGCCGAATTTGTCGCGGCCCATGTCGATCTGGCGGCATTGCGCCGCGCCGCCGGGGTCACGCGGATCCAAGCGGGGGCACGGCCCATGTCGGTGACGCCGCCCGGTCAGCGCATCGCCCTGGCACGGGATGCGGCGTTTTCTTTCGTTTATCCGCATCTTCTGGATGGCTGGCGTGCGGCGGGTGCGGAAATACTGCCGTTTTCGCCGCTGGCGAATGAGGCACCCGAGCCGAGTGCCGATTGCTGCTGGCTACCGGGCGGCTACCCGGAATTGCATGGCGGTCAAATCGCGGCGGCAGATCATTTTCGGCAAGGTTTGAGACTGTTTTCGGCCACGCGCCCGGTTCATGGCGAATGTGGGGGGTATATGGCCATGGGGGCGGCACTGATCGACAAGGAAGGCCTGCGCCATGAAATGGCCGGGCTTCTGGGGCTGGTCACCTCTTACGAAAGGCGCAAGATGCATCTGGGGTATCGTTTGGCCGAACTGGAGGCCCCGGTGCCAGGTTACGACACACATACACGGCTGCGCGGGCATGAGTTCCATTACTCGACGATCGTGGAACAGCCCGATAGGCCACTGGCGCGGGTTTGCGATGCCAATGGCGATGCGGTGCCGGAAACCGGATCGCGCCGAGGGTTGGCCACAGGCACCTTCTTTCACCTGATCGCGGGGGCGCTATGAGCGGATTTGTCAGCTTTGTTTCTTCGGGGCCGGGCGACCCCGAATTGTTGACCCTGAAGGCGGTCAATCGACTGCAAACTGCCGATGTGGTGCTGTTTGACGATTTGTCCGCCGGTCCAATTCTGACCCATGCCCGCGATGGCGCGGATATGGTGGGCGTGGGCAAGCGCGCCGGCCGAGCCTCTCCCAAACAGGATCATGTCAGCCGGTTGCTGGTCGATTACGCCCTGACCGGGGCCAGGGTGGTACGGCTGAAATCCGGGGATTGTGGGCTTTTTGGGCGGCTGGAAGAAGAGATCACCGCCTTGCAGGCCGCCGGGATCGACTATGAAATAATCCCCGGCGTGACCTCGGCTATGGCGGCGGCGGCGGCATTCGGGATTCCACTGACGCGTCGGCTGACGGCGCGGCGGGTGCAGTTCGTCACCGGTCACGACGTGACGGGCGCGTTGCCCGAAGATCTGAACCTTGCCGCTTTGGCCGATCCGGCGGCGACGACGGTTGTCTTCATGGGCAAGCGGACATTCGCAGAGCTGGCGGGACGATTGCAGGGGGCAGGGTTGCCGCCCGATACGCCCGCGCTTCTGGCCGAAAGTGTCTCTACACCGGCGCAAAAGCTGGCGCGCGGCACATTGGCGACCATGACCGATCTGATTTCGGCTGAGGCGGCGGATGGGCCGGCGCTGATCCTGATCGGGCCGCTGGCGGACGGACCATGAACGAAACCGTCGCCACGATCTGCCGGTCGTGCCCGTCGGGGCAGGCGGGCTTTGCCGGTCGTCTGCGAGACGCCTTCGGGAACGCGGGACTGGCGCTGGAGGTGTGCGAAATCGACTGTATGTCGGGCTGCACCCGGCCCTCGACGCTGGCGTTTCGGGCGTCGGGCAAGACCGCTTATCTTTTCGGCGATATCGGCGATGCCGATCTGCCCGGCATTCTGGTCTTTGCCCATCTCTATCTGCAAAGCCCTGATGGAAACCTTGCGGATGCCCGCCCTCTGGGGTCGCTGCGCGAAAAGGCCATTGCGCGTATTCCCGGCTAGCGTCGTTTTCGGGCCATCCAGAGACGCCTTCAGCCTTGACCAAGCCGCCTGGATACTGTCACATGGTCCTTGCATGGTTTCTGCACGGCGCAAAGCGTCAGGAATCAAACGGGAATGGGGAAGGGTGGACCGAAGACGGCACCCAAAGCCCCAACCGCCCCCGCGACTGTAAGCGGCGAGCGGCTTTCCAAGGGCCACTGGGCCGGGGCAACCTGGACCTGGGAAGGCGGAAAGCAGGCTGCGACCCGCGAGTCAGGAGACCGGCCATGCGGAAGGCAACGCGAAATGCCGTCGGGTGTGACGGCCAAGGAGAATGATGATGAACGCGATGACCAAAACCGCTGCCCAGACCTCGACCGGGGTTCTGTCGATTGTTTTCGTGGCCCTGATGGGTGCCACCCTGCTGTTCGTGGCAGGCCACGCGCAATCCGCGACCTTGCACGATGCCGCCCATGACATGCGTCATGGCACCGGCTTTCCCTGCCACTAGGCGGGTGTGACGGACCAAACATGATCCAACGGATGTTGGCCAGCGCGCTGATCGCTGGCTTTGCGGCGGGGTTGCTGGCAGCCTTGTTGCATTTCGCCTTCATTCAGGAACTGATCCTTCTGGGTGAAGACTATGAAACCGGGGCCCTTGTGCATTTCGCCGGGGCTGGCGATGCGGCCCCTGCCGCAGATCACAGCCATGCAGACGGAACCGCCGCCCATAGTCATGGCCATGGCGACAGCCATGGCGATGGCGATAGCGGCCTGACGCGCAATGTTCTGACAGTCCTGTTCACCGGGCTGCTTTATGTGGCCAACGGGCTGATGCTGGTCGCGGGCTTTGCGATGGCTGAAAGGTTTGGCCACCGGATTGGCGCGCAGGAAGGCATCCTTTGGGGCATTGCCGGGTTTGCAGCGCTGCAACTGGCCCCGGCCATGGGGCTGCCGCCGGAACTGCCCGGAACAGTAGCTGCCGATCTTTCCGAACGCCAGATATGGTGGCTGGGCACCGTGCTGGCGACAGGCACAGGTCTTGCCTTGATAGCCTATGGGCGTGGCCTTGTTTTTGTGGTTCTGGGCGGCGTTTTGATTGCTGTACCGCATATCATTGGAGCGCCTCACTTGGAGGAATTCTACGGTGTTGCCCCACCCGAAGTCAGTGCCGCATTTGCCGCGCGGGCGTTGGGTGTCGGCCTCGCTGCCTGGGTGGCACTGGGCTGGATTGCCGCGAAATTGTGGAACAACGCGACAGAATAGCGCGTTGAATGAAATTTGACAAAGGGGCCTCAGGCATGGACATGCTTGGGGCCTTTTGCCATCTAACGGTTGGGGCGTGTTGGCGGAGCACAGAGATGATCGAGCTTTTTCTGATCGGCATAGGCACCGGCAACCCGGACCATCTGACCTTGCAGGCGATCAAGGCGCTGAATTCGGTCGATCTGGTGCTGATCCCCAACAAAGGGTCCGGCAAAGCCGATCTGGCGGAACTGCGGCGCGATATCTGCGCACAGGTGCTGACCAATGCTGCCACCCGTATTGCCGGGTTTTCGCTGCCGGTGCGGGATGCGGGCGATCCCGACTATCGCCATCGGGTTGATGCGTGGCATGACGCCATTGCCGAGGTCTGGAAAGAGACTATTCTGGCTGAAATCGGCCAAGAAGGTCGGGTGGCTCTGCTGGTCTGGGGGGATCCCTCGCTCTACGACAGCACGCTCAGGATCGCCGAACGGGTCGCGCGCGCGCTGCCACTGACGATCACGGTCATTCCGGGAATTACCTCGATGCAGGTGCTGACAGCGGCCCATGTGATTCCGCTGAACGAGATTGGGGAACCCTTCCTGGTCACAACCGGGCGGCAATTGCGCGACAGCGGTTGGCCCGGCGAGATGGATACGCTGGTGATCATGCTGGACGGGGAATGTTCATTTCAGGCAATTGATCCGGCGGGCGTGACCATCTGGTGGGGTGCCTATGTCGGCATGGCAGAAGAGATTGTGCTGTCCGGTCCATTGAACGAGGTTTCGGCGCAGATTGTGCTGGCCCGCGCAGAGGCCAAGGAGCGGCACGGTTGGATCATGGACATTTACATGCTTCGCCGAGACGGGCTGAAGACGTAACGACGCGTAGCCAGCCTACCCCTGCCGGATCGTATCGCCCAGTTGAAGCACTGGCGTCAGTTCGACATATTCACCACCGATCAGGCCGGTATCGCTGCGCCCGGCGATGATGGATGCCGCGCGCTGGCCAATTTCACGACGGCAGGCATCCATCGTTGCCAGTCGACGCGGCAAACCGTCGAGCAGATCGACACCGTTAAACCCGGCCAGCCCGAGTTTGCCGGGCACATCAATGCCCTGATCGAGACAGTAGAGAAGCCCACCCGCCCCGATCATGTCGTTGGAGTAATAGATGAAATCGAGTTCAGGTGTGCGCTTCAGGATCGCCTCGGTCATCTCGCGCCCTTTCAAAAGGGCCGATCCGCCCGAATAGAACTCGCGGTCGGCAAGCGCCAACCCCGCCTCGGCCAGCCCCGCCTCGAACCCTTCCATGCGTTTGCGGGCGCGGTGGTCATGCGGCATCTTGGTGCCGAGAAAGCCAATCTTTCTGTAACCTGCCTTCACGATTGCACGGGCCATTTCCAGACCGGCGCGGCGATGCGAAATGCCCACCACGGAATCGATCGGTTTGCCATCGACATCCATGATTTCGACAATGGGGATGCCAGAATTCTCCAGCATGGCACGGGCGGTGTCCGTATGTTCCAACCCGGCGATGATAACACCCGAAGGCCGCCATGACAGCATTTCGTAAAGCACGGATTCCTCGCGCTCGGCAAGATAGTTGGTGACCCCGAACACCGGCTGCAAGCCACTATCCTCAAGTTCCTCCGATATGCCGCTAAGGACTTCGGGGAATACCAGGTTGGACAGCGACGGCACAATAACCGCGACCAGATTGACCCGCTGCGAGGCCAGCGCCCCGGCAATCTTGTTGGGAACGTAGCCAAGCCGTTTGGCCGCCTCCAGCACCCTTTCCCGTGTCGCCTCGGACACATCGCCACGATTGCGCAGAACCCGGCTGACGGTCATTTCCGAAACGCCCGAGGCCTCGGACACATCACGCAGGGTCAGGGGGCGGCGCGGATCAGGTTTTATAGTGCTGTTCACGAAGTGGCCTTTTGAAGGATGGCTCTCGTTTCCTGATTAGCGGCAAAGAGGAACATTGTCCAAGCAAAGACTCATATCTATGTTAGCGTTAACAAGCGTCGCCCGGATCCGTCAGGGGTGCTCCCGCTCCTGACCCATGCGTCCGGACGGAAGTTGGGGAGCGCGGTCTGTGCGCTCCCCAGTTTCGTATGAAACAGTCGCCGAGCTATGCTGCGGTGACACGCACCGCCGCGAATTTGAATTCGGGGATTTTGCCGTAGGGATCAAGCGCCGGGTTGGTCAACACGTTGGCCGCCGCTTCGACATAGGCGAAGGGGACGAACACCATGTCTTCGGCCACGCCGCGGTCGGCCCGCGCCATGATCTCGATCTCGCCCCGCCGGGTTTGCAGTTTCACCCGCCCGCCTGGTTCCACACCCAGCTTGCGCAGGGTCTTGGGGTTGAGCGAGCAATTCGCCTCCGGCTCCACCGCATCAAGCACCTTGGATCGTCGGGTCATAGAGCCGGTATGCCAATGTTCCAGTTGCCGCCCTGTGGTCATGATCATCGGATATTCGGCATCTGGTGCCTCGGCGGGCTGAATGACGCTGGCGGGGGTGAATTTGGCTCGTCCGCCCGCGCGGGGGAAGCCGTCGCCAAAGACGATGGGCTGGCCGGGGTCTTCGGGGGACAGGCTCGGGTAGGTGACCGCCCCTTCGGATTCGAGCCGATCCCAGGTGATGTTGTCGAGCGATTTCATCCCCAGCTTCATCTCGGCGAAAACCTGTTTCGGGTGGGTATAGGTCCAGCCCAGCCCCAGCCGGTTGGCCAGATCGGTAGTAATCGACCAATCTTCGCGCGCCTCGCCCGGCGGTGTTGCGGCGGCGCGGCCGATCTGAACCTGGCGGTTGGTGTTGGTGACCGTGCCGTTCTTTTCATAAAAGGCGGCAGCGGGCAGGATAACATCGGCATAATTGGCGGTTTCGGTCAGGAAGATATCCTGCACCACCAGATGTTCCAGCGACGCCAGCGCCTCACGAGCGTGATTGAGGTCCGGGTCCGACATGGCCGGGTTTTCACCCAGGATGTACATGCCTTTGACCGTGCCCTCATGCACCGCATCAAGGATTTCGGTGACGGTCAGGCCCTTTTCGGCGGAAAAGTCACCTGTGCCCCAGATGTCCGAGAAATGACCACGGATCTTGTCGTCGATCACGGTCTGATAATCGGGCAGGAACATCGGGATCAGGCCCGCGTCGGACGCGCCTTGCACGTTGTTCTGGCCGCGCAGCGGGTGCAGCCCGGTACCGGGGCGACCGATTTGCCCGCACATCAGCGCCAGCGAAATCAGGCAGCGCGAATTGTCGGTGCCGTGGATATGCTGGGAAATACCCATGCCCCAGAAGATCATGCCCGCCTTGGCACCGGCAAATTCACGGGCGACCTCGCGCAGGGTTTGCGCGGGAATGCCGCAGATCGCCTCCATCTTTTCGGGGGCATAGCCTGCCAGATGGGCCTTTTCGGCTTCCCAGTTCTCGGTATAGGCCTCGATATACTGGCGGTCGTACAGCTCTTCCTCGACGATCACATGCATGATCGCATTCAGCATCGCCACATCGGCACCGGGGCGGAATTGAAGCATATGGGTGGCGAAGCGGCGCAGGCCGACGCCGCGCGGGTCCATCACGATCAGCTTGCCGCCACGTTTGGTGAACTGTTTGAAATAAGTCGCGGCAACCGGGTGGTTCTCGATCGGGTTGCAGCCGATGGCAATGGCGACATCGGCGTTCTCGATCTCGTTGAAGGTGGCCGTGACCGCGCCCGAGCCGACGTTTTCGAGAAGCGCCGCAACCGACGAGGCGTGGCAAAGCCGCGTGCAGTGATCGACGTTGTTATGGCCAAAACTCTGACGGATGAGTTTCTGGAACAGATAGGCCTCTTCATTGGTGCATTTGGCCGAACCAAAGCCCGCAACCGCCTTGCCGCCGGTCTTTGCTGTCAGCGACTTCCAGCCGTTGACGGCGGCATCCAGCGCCTCGTCCCAGCTTGCTTCGCGGAAATGCTTTTGCCAGTTGGCGGGATCGACATTCAGCCCTTTTTGCGGGGCATCTTCGCGCCGGATCAGGGGTTTGGTCAGGCGATGCGGGTGGTGGATATAGTCGAAGCCAAAGCGCCCCTTGACGCATAGGCGGCCCTCGTTTGCCGGGCCATTGATGCCCTCGACATACTTCACCTTGCCATCCTTGACCTTGAGGCTGACCTGACAGCCAACGCCGCAGAACGGGCAGACCGATTTCACCTCTTCATCAAAATCCTTGCTGTCGCCCTGTTCGGCGGCATCGAGCACCGTGGCGGGCATCAACGCCCCGGTCGGGCAGGCTTGAACGCATTCACCGCAGGCCACACAAGTTGACTGACCCATCGGATCGGCGAAATCGAAGGTCGGATAGCTGTCATGCCCGCGCCCGGACATGCCGATCACGTCATTGACCTGCACTTCGCGGCAGGCGCGCACGCAAAGCCCGCATTGGATACAGGCGTCAAGGTTGACGCGCATGGCGACATGGCTGTCGTCGAGCAGGGGAACGCGGTCAGGCTCAATGGTCGGGAAACGGCTTGTCGCCACGCCCTGCTCGGCTGCCATGTCCCACATATGAGAGGATTTGTCATGGGCGACAGCCTGTTCCGGCTGATCTGCCAGTAGCAGCTCCATCACCAGCTTGCGTGACTTTTCGGCGCGCTCGGTATCGGTTTTCACCACCATGCCATTCGACGGATTGCGGCAGCAGGACGCGGCCAGCACCCGTTCGCCATCAATCTCGACCATGCAGGCGCGGCAATTGCCATCGGGGCGATACCCGGTCTGATCCTTGTGGCAAAGATGCGGGATCGTGGTGCCTTCGCGCTTGGCGACCTCCCAGATGGTTTCATGCGGAGATGCTGCGACTTCGCGGCCATCAAGGGTGAATTTGATCGTCTCGATGCGGTTTCCGTCGGGCATATCAGACCTCATCCGAAAAATGTTTCATGGTCAGGCGGATCGGGTTCGGGGCAGCCTGCCCCAAACCGCAGATGGAGGCATCGCCCATCACCGTGCACAGGTCTTCAAGCAGGTGCTGGTCCCATTTCGGGGCCTGCATCAGTTTCACCGCCTTTTCGCAGCCTACCCGGCAGGGGGTGCATTGGCCGCAGGATTCACTCTCAAAGAACCGCAGCATGTTGAGTGCGGCATCGCGGGCAGAATCCTTGTCGGACAGAACCACCACGGCGGCGGACCCGATGAAGGTGCCATGCGGTTGCAAGGTGTCAAAATCGAGCGGGATATCATCCATCGACGCGGGCAGAAGACCGGAAGACGGCCCGCCCGGCTGATAGGCCTTGAAGCTGTGGCCATCCATCATGCCGCCCGATGCTTTGATCACATCAAGAATGGTGGACCCGGCAGGCAAAAGATGCACACCGGGGTTTTTCACCCGGCCCGAAACCGAATAGCTGCGCAGCCCCTTGCGGCCGTTCTTTTCGACCGAGGACAGAATCTCCGGCCCTTCGCGCAAGACCTTCGTGATCCAATGCAAAGTTTCGACGTTGTGAACCAGCGTCGGGCGATCAAAGATGCCCACCTGCGCCACATAGGGGGGGCGGTGACGCGGCAATCCGCGCTTGCCTTCGATCGACTCGATCATCGCGGATTCTTCGCCACAGATATAGGCCCCGGCACCACGGCGCAGCTCGATATAGCCGGGCTTGGCGATGCCTGCGGCCTCTAGTGCTGCGATTTCCTTAGCGAGAATATGCAGAACGGCGGGATATTCGTCGCGCATGTAGACATAGCAGCGTTCAGCCTCGACTGCCCAGGCGGCGATCAGCATGCCTTCAAGCATCAGATGCGGCGTGCGTTCAAGATAGTAGCGGTCCTTGAAGGTGCCCGGCTCGCCTTCGTCCCCGTTGACGGCAAGATAACGCGGGCCGGGATTGGCGCGTACAAATCCCCATTTCTTGCCCGAGGGGAAACCGGCGCCACCAAGGCCGCGCAGGCCCGAGTCGAGCACTGTCGACTGCACCTTCTCCCAATCGCCGGATTTGCGCAACTCGGCCAGTTTGGCATAGCCGCCCGCGGCATGATATTCGGCCAGACCTTCGTAGTCAGGAATTTCAGCGTGAAAATCGCCCTTGGCGATGGCGACTTCGACCTTGGCCGGGGTCGCATGGTCGATATGCAGATGGCCGATTTCAAGAACCGGGGCCGTATCGCAACGCCCCATGCACGGCGCGCGCAAAACCCGGATTTTCGCGGGGTCATGACCGGCCTCCAGCGCCGCGATCAACGCGTCAGACCCGGCCATTTCACAAGACAAGGATTCGCAGACACGAATGGTCAGATCCGGTGGCGGGGTTTCATCTTCACGGATCGGGTCAAAATGGGCGTAAAAGGTCGCCACCTCCCATATCTCGGCCATGGACACGCGCATTTCTTCGGCCAAAGCGCGCATATGTGCAGCCGACAGATGCCTGTATTTGTCCTGAATGAGGTGCAGGAATTCGATCAGAAGGTCGCGTTGGCGGGGGCGGTCGCCCAGCAATGACCGGACCTCGGCGATAGCTGTATCGTCGAGCTGGCGTCCCTTGGGCGTTTTGCGACCCCGACCTTTGCCTGATTTCCAAACGCCTTCCTTGTCGTCCAATGCCATAGCCAGCCTATCCAATTTCCATCGCCGCGCGGACGAACCACTGTGATCTCCGGGCTTGTGTCAAACCCGATCGTTGCAATCAATGCCAGTATCTCGTTGATTGATAGTCAAAGTCTATCAAAAATCAGCATTTTCAGAGGCATTTCTTGTTATAAGGGGGGCCGGGTGTCAATAGACATTTACCGGCAATATGCCTATGCCATCTTCTATGATTTGGGATCAGGAAATCGACGCATCAGGGCTATTGTGCCCCTTGCCGGTACTCAAAGCGCGCAAGCGGCTGAAGGGCATGGTGTCCGGGCAAGTATTGCGTTTGGTATCGACCGATCCGGCGGCGGTGGTGGATGTACCCCATTTCTGCGCCGAGGCCGGACATTCCTTGGTAGAGGCCCGCGATGACGGATCGGCGCAGGTCTATTTGATCCGACGGGGGTGATCCTTGCCATGTCTGGCATGATTTACATGCCAAATCCCGAATAGGGAAGAAAGCGGACCGGCGTGCCGGGGCAAACCTTGATCGCGGCATCCGGCAGTTCGACCAATCCGGTCGCCCAGGACAATCCGCTGATCCTGCCTGACCCTTCCGAGGTAAAGACCTCGGCGTGACCTTCCGTATTGACCCGCGCGCGCAAATACTCCCGTCTGCCTGCCTTCTTGGATTTCGAAAACGCCGCCGGAACTGTGAAACCCTGCGGTTCCGCCCAGCCGGCCCCCGCCATCAGCGACAGCACTGGCCGCGCGAAGATGAGAGCACAGACAAGCGCAGCGACCGGATTACCCGGTAACCCAAAGACCGGCACACCCCGCCACAAGGCGAGTGCCAGGGGGCGCCCCGGTTTCATCGCGATGCGCCAGCTTGACAGTGTGCCTTTGTCGCGCAACAGGGTCGAAATGTGATCTTCGTCTCCGGCCGACGCCCCGCCGGATGTGAGGATCACGTCTACCCTTTCGACGGCCCGGTTCAAATGCGCCTCGATCAGGGCAGGTTCGTCGCGGACATGGCCCAGGTCGACCGGATTACAGCCCCATTTTGCGGCCAGCGCCAGCAGCATCGGCCGGTTGGCATCAAATATCTGATGCGGGGCCGCCGGTTCTGCCGGATCGCCGATGATCTCGTCGCCGGTCGACAGGACGCCAACGCGAAGGGGGCGAAAAGCGCGGACCTCGGCTATCCCCAGCGCCGACAGCAGTGCCAGATCGGGCGGGCGCAGCCGATGACCGGCGGTGAGGGCAATCTCCCCCTGAGTGACGTCCTCGCCAGCGGCCCGTGTGTTTGCGCGGGGCTTGACCGGACCGTCGAAGGCGACGTTGGTGGCATCAGCGGCGCAGTCCTCTTCCAGAACCACGGTATCGACCCCATCGGGCAGGATCGCGCCGGTCAGGATGCGGATCGCCGACCCGGCTGGAAC
>JBATDH010000381.1:0-5842 GCA_049663365.1 Albidovulum sp.
GCGCGGGACGCATCGCCGGATCGCTCGGCCCGCTGCGCGCCTCCTACCGGCCCGAGCTTTTCCCGCCCCATGCCAAGGCGGTGGCAAGCTACACGGAACTTGCCGCCTTGCTCGCCCCTGTCGTCGACTTTTTCATCATTGAAACCGTGGCCTCGCTCGCCCATGCCCGCGCCGCCCTTGAAGGTGCAGCGGCAGGCGGCAAGCCGGTCTGGCTGGCCGTGACCGTGGATGATGAGGATGGCACCAGACTACGTTCGGGCGAGCCGGTCGCGGCACTCGCCTCGATCATCGCCAACCGCGCCAGCGCCATTCTGGCCAATTGCTCGGCCCCCGAGGCAATGGCGGCGGCGCTGACCCTCTTCAAGGGGTTTGATCTGCCCTTCGGGGCCTATGCCAACGGATTTCAGGAAATCACCAAGGATTTCCTGAAAGACACCCCGACCGTCGCAGCCCTGCACAAGCGCCCCGAAATGACCCCGGTGCTTTATGCCGATTTCGCCCTCGGATGGGTGGATATGGGGGCAACGATCGTCGGCGGCTGTTGCGAAACCACCCCTGCCCATATTGCCGAGATTGCCCAACGGTTGCTGGCCGCAGGGCACCGGATCGTCTGATCGCCTGTGGCGGGCCAGATGCCTCCGGCGGGAGTATTTAGGCAAGGAGAAATTCATCGGGGGGCTGTACCCGGCACATGCGCGTGCTATCGACGGGGCCATGAATGACAGTGCCTATGCTCCGCCCGATGACCCGATCCGCGTGATCCATGCCGATCACGAGGTGGTACTGGTCGACAAGCCTGCGGGGCTCTTGTCGGTGCCGGGCAAGGGGGCGGACATGGCCGACTGCATGATCGCGCGGTTGCAGCGGGTTTACCCCGAAGCGCTGCTGGTGCACCGGCTGGACCGCGACACATCTGGGCTGATGATCTTCGCGCTGACCCGCCACGCGCAACGGGTTCTGTCGGCGCAGTTCGAGGCGCGGCAAACCAAAAAGACCTATATCGCCCGGCTCTGGGGGCATCTGGAGCCCAAGACCGGCCAGGTGGATCTGCCGCTGATCGTCGACTGGCCGAACCGGCCCTTGCAGCATGTGAACCATGAGACCGGCAAGCCCGCCCAGACCAACTGGCGGGTGCAGCGGCTGGACCCCGACGGCACCACACGGGTGCGGCTTTACCCGCTGACCGGGCGCAGCCATCAGCTCAGGGTGCATTGCCATGCGCTGGGCCATCCGATCCTGGGCGACCCGCTTTACGCCACGGGGGCGGCGCGCGATTATGCGCGCCTGATGCTGCATTCGGGTGAGTTGCGGTTTCGCCATCCCGACGGCGGCAAGGGCATGGCAATCACCGCCCCCTGCCCGTTCTGATGATCACCCGGACCCACGACGATGCGGGCACCTGGTCAAGCGCGGTTTATTCCGACTGCGAAACCTACCGTTATATGTTGCGCCGCGACTGGGCGGGTAGTGGGCCGCATCTGATCTACATCCTGCTGAATCCGTCAACGGCCAGCGCGGAAAAGAACGACCCGACGATCGAGCGCTGTGAACGGCGGGCAAGGGCGGCGGGATTTGCCGGTTTTTCGGTGGCCAATATCTTCGCCTTTCGCGCCACCGATCCGCGCGTCTTGCGTCACTCGGCCGATCCTGTGGGGCCGGAAAACGATGGCATTCTGGCAGGCATATCAGCAGGCGGAGACAGGATTCTTTGCGGCTGGGGGGCGCATGGGGCGCTGTTCGGGCGCGGCGGCGAGATTGCGGACATGCTGCGCAGACAGGGCCGCGATCTGTGGCATCTGGGTCTGACCAAAGCCGGTCATCCGCGCCATCCGTTCTACATCGGTTACGCCCAGAAACCGCAACCCTGGGTTGCCACAAGATTGCCAGAAAATACATCTAATTGTGCCTAACCGGCAGATTTTGGGCGGTCTTTAACGCTGACAGGTCAGTATGAGCGCCGGGGATAGGGGCCGGGGCATCGCGCACCGGCGAAGATGTGGGATTGCGACATGCTGTTCTTTGCCGGGTTACTGACGTTCGTGATGGTCGGCACATTGGCCGATTTTTCCTTGCCGACGGCCGATGAGGACGCCGAGGGCGATGCCGCCTCTGGTGACCCTGATGTAGAGGAACCGGGGACAGTCGGCTCGCCGCTCGACGAGGTGATTTCTGGCGGCAGCGGCGATGACAGCATCGATGGCAATGGCGGCGATGACCAGATCGGCGGCTATGACGGCAATGACGATATTGACGGTGGCGATGGCGATGACGATCTGCATGGCGATGCGGGCGAAGACACGCTGACCGGCGGGACCGGCGAAGACAGCCTTTTTGGCGGCGACGGAGCCGATTATTTGAGGGGGCAGGATGGCGATGACCTGCTGGCCGGGCAGGAAGGCGATGACCTGCTGGCCGGTGGCGACGGCGATGACCGGTTGCTGGGGGGCGGCGGCAATGATTTCCTTCGCGGCGGTGCAGGCGATGATGCGCTTCAGGGCGGGCGGGGTGATGACAGCCTGTCTGGCGGGCGCGGGACCGACACGCTGATGGGCGACGATGGTGACGATCTCTTGGACGGGCGGGTCATGGACGGCGCCCACGATGCCGACGGGCGCGATTATCTCAATGGCGGCGACGGCGATGACCGGATCGTTCTGGGTGCCGATGACTGGGCCAATGGTGGTGCCGGCAATGACACGTTCGTGCTGGGCGACTGGATGACATTGGGCGAACAGACTGCAACGATTGACGATTTTGAGGCAGGAGCCGACCGGCTGACCGTTGTCTATGACCCGATCGCCCATCCCGATCCGGACCTGACAATCGAACATGGCACCACGCCTGATGCGGTCACACGGTTGTTTCTGGACGGGTTCGTGATCGCCGAATTGCCGGGAAATCCGGCCCTTACGCTGGCCGATATCGACCTGTTGCCATCGCCGACGCCCTACGCTGCCTGATCGGGGCAGCCAGCTTTTTGGGCCTTGGCCGATTCACCCTTTCCTTTTCAGGCGTCTTCACCTATATGCGCGCATCCGCCGCTGGTGGCGGACCCCTCCACGGGCCTTGCTGGACGACATCCCGGCCTGCGCCATAACCCTGATGACTGAAAAGGAGACCCCGATGTCGATCACGGTCGAAGAAAAAACCCGCCTGATGAAGGAATATGCGACCAAGGAAGGCGACACCGGGTCGCCCGAAGTTCAGGTTGCCATTCTGTCGTCGCGCATCGCCACGCTGACCGAGCATTTCAAGGATCACAAGAAGGACAACCATTCCCGCCGTGGTCTGTTGATGATGGTCGCCCAGCGCCGCAAACTGCTCGATTACCTCAAGCGCAAGGATGAGGGCCGATACAATTCGCTGATCGAGCGTCTGGGCCTGCGCCGCTAAGCGTTACCGGAGCGTGAGCAAACCGAACGCGCCCCTTTCGGGCGCGTTTTTCTTTGCGCGGTCGGGGTGCGAGGGAAGGGAGAGTTAACGGCGTAAAATCAGCGGGTTGGCCGGTCGGCAAAGGGTCAGCAAGCTGTCGGCAAAACGTATGGCAAAGTGTCGGGCAGGGGGTGACGGGGGTGCGTTTTCCCGATCGATGCAGTGGAAGTGTATCGGTGACGCTGCAATCCTGCCGACATCACTGCGGTCCGAAGTAGTTGGTCGGTGCCATTGACGCGGTTCGACAAAGCGGCCATTCATGTCGCAGGCACCCTTGAACTGCGTGCCGGTGCTGAATCCCGCATGCGGTCAGGAACGATGTCCGCAAGTTGGTATCTGAGACAAAGGGCAGTCATTGAATTTTCAGGCAGTTGTTGCTCAGCTCGAATTTCTAGCGTGGCGAGACGCGCAGTTGGCAGCAATATCGTTACAGTTGGAGGAAACCTTTCCTCAACTCCTTGAAGATATGGCCAAGCAGGCCGAGCGCGCAGAATTCTCAAATCTTGTTCGCTCGTCATTCGCTTTGAAATCGACAGCAGAAACCATCATTCAAAATTGGGGGGCGAGGCAACTTGAAGTCTCACTCAGACGCGCCGAGTTGGAATTGGATCAGGCAATTTTGCAACTTCCCGGCGGGTTGAACCTCGATAGCGACGTTTGGGACCAAGTCGCCAAGGCCCTGCCTGCGATTGCGGGTGTTGGATTGATCGGAGCGTCCGTCGCAGCGATCCCGACAGTGATTTCCTTCGCAACGGTCAGCACGAGCGTTTTGGCTTTTTGGGGAACGGCTTCAATCAGTTGGCCTCTCTTTGCGTTAGGGGCAGCGGGAATAGGCGTTGCAGCGCTCACAGGTTCGCAGTCGCTCAAATTCGCAAAAAGCAAGGCCCGAAAGAATCTTTGCGGTCGCCTTAAACGGGAGGCGGGTCGTCAGGTATTTGGGATAGGCGAGAAACCCGGCGCAAGGTGCATGTTGAGTGATATACAAGCTGCGGTTGTCCAAGCGGGGCAGAACCGAATTCAAGGAGCACTATGATGTTACTGTTGCGAGCTGTCCCCCCAGAGGTAGTGGAAGGGGTAATTTCCGGTATTTACAAGATTACCGGCTCCGTTGTGCGCGAAGTTTCTTCGGGGCGAGGCGTAGCATTTCTTCAAGAAACCAGCGTGTTCCAGTCGCTGTTTGGCAGTGCCCTGCAGGGGGTCGGTGCGACACTGCAAAGCGGGTTCAACCCTCTCGGTCTCATCGCGGTCGTCCAGAACCACCAGATCAAGTCGCGCCTCATCGACGTCCAGGCTTCACTGACCATCTTGCAGAATCTGCAGATCGGGACACTTGCCGTTTCCGGCCTTGGCCTGGGAGTGTCTGTCGCGGGCTTTGCGGTGATGCTGAAACGGCTGAAGGGGATCGAGGCACATCTGAGCACTATCGAAGCCAAGATCGATCACGTTACCACTGATCGTCGATCTGATGATCTTCGCATGATCTTTGCTGATATCGGGACGCAGTTGGACACCGTGGACACCTTGCCTGCAAGGTCAAACAAGGTGAGCAGTGCATTGGCAGCGGAGCAGGTTCTTGCAACCTCAGCAGGGCGGCTTGAATCACATTTCCAGCAGAAGTCCGATGCAATGCAAATGGGACTCATAACATCTGCTGACATGGATATGCTTTGGTCGCTCGCTGCGGCAATCAGGCTTTGCCATGAAGCCGGGCTACGCGCGCTCTACAGCATCGACGAATTGGAAGCTGCAAGGCAACTGGCTGAACGACGTTCCCAGCGTTTCCTTAATCTCAGCCAGACGCTTGCGCCGGATTCACTTGCACGACTTTGTGGCCAAGGCGAGCCGGATTCCACATCCTACGCCGACGCCCGACAAAAGGCTCTTCCGCAGGCAAAAGTACTGGTGCAGGGGTTGCGTGACAGCGTGGCGTCAATCAGTTCGCAAGGGGAACTGGCACGCACTCTGATCTCATCCGGTATTTCCGGGCCGGTTTACCTTGGCGAGATCACAGACGAGCAGGAGGTCCCTTTGATGTTGCTGCCGACCTGATAGGACTTCCTCCACTCGGGAAATCATCCAACACCGTGCCAAAGCTTTTTTGCGCTGCAAGAAACGCCACGCGAATTCGACTGTGATGCGACTTGGCCCTCATCCTAATCGGACTTGTATTCGTCGGGTCATCATTGGCTGCTTTCATAAATTTTCCGCCAACCCGAAAATGTAGCCAAACGACCGCTTCCCGAAGTAGGTATGGATGCGGTGCAAGAAACCTGCAGTGCTTCGCAGTTGTATCGAACCTACTCTTTGTCCCACGGCGCAGCCATTGCGCCCGGCCCCCCCCAAACCCGCCCCTTCCCAAAGCCGCCGATTTCCCCTATACGCCCGCAATCTGCGACGTGAGGCCATGCCC
>JBATDH010000382.1:0-4428 GCA_049663365.1 Albidovulum sp.
CCGCAAGGCCCGCGGCACTTCGAGCGCGGCCAGCTCGTCGGCTGCCGACCGTGCCGCCGCGCGGCTGCGAAAATCGAGATAGCGCCCCGCCAGCAGGAAAAAGCACAAGGAAACCGCCGCGTCGAAATAGGCGTGCTGGCCATGGGCGAAGGTCTCGTAAAGCGACATCGCGACCGACAGGATCAGCGCCAGCGAGATCGGCACATCCATCCCCAGTCGCCGCGCCTTCAGCGACGCCCAGGCCGAGGTAAAAAACGGCTGGCCGGAAAAGGCCAGCACCGGCAGGGCGATCATCGCCGAAATCCAGTGGAAAAGGTCGCGCGTCGCGGCCTCGGCCCCCGACCAGACCGCGACCGACAACAGCATGACATTCATCATGGCGAAACCGGCGACCCCGAGGCGCATCAACAGATCACGCCCCTGCCGGTCGGTTTCGGTCACGCTCAGCAGGCCGGGGTCCAACTCATGCGCCGGAAAGCCGATGCCTGCCAGTTCGGCGATCAGATCGTCGGCGCTCACTTCGGACGATGCGTCGACACTGACGCGTTTCTGGGTCAGGTTCACCCGCGCCGAACCCACACCGGGCAGGCGGCCCAGCACCCGTTCCACATCGGCGATACAGGCCGCACAATGGGCGGTCGGCAGCGTCAGAACGATGCCTGCCCGACCCTTCGCCTGTGCGGCCACCGCCTCGGTAGCCGGTGCCGCAACGCAGGCCGGACAGGCAGAGATCGAAGCCGACATGGTTTCCATGGCCCTAGCCCTTGACGAAAAGGTCAATGCGTTGGTGAAACTTGGTGCCATCGGGCGCAAAAGCCTGCAACAGCATCATCCATTTGCCCGGCTCCAGCGTGACAGGTGCCGAAAACGCCCCATTGGCATAGCTGAACGCCGGCTCGATATCATCGGACGCCTCAGTCGTGCGCCCGACGGTCGCGGTCAGGCGTTCCACATCGGCGGGCAGGCCCGCCGCATCGCGAAAGATCAGCGTCAGGCGCCCGTCCGAATACTCCGGTGCCAACGTCCAGCCAAGCCCCAGTTGGGCCGAGCGTTCGGCGTCAAACACCTGGCTCGCGACATAGGAATTCCTGACCTCCAACCCCGGAAAGGTGCGCACTGCCTGAAACGCCATCGTCAGGTTGACACCGAGGATCACCCCGAATGCCGACGCCGCAATCAAGAAAACCTTGCGCCCGGTCAGTTGCTTTGCCATGTCACGGCCCTTTCCCGTTAAAGATCGTATCGACGTAAATGCGATCGCCGCTCTTGATATCCTCGATCCACAGACGAACCGGGCTGCGCTCTGCCGTTGCCGCCGCCCCGCCGGTCGGCGCGACGATATAGATCCGCTGCGTCTGGGTCGCATCGGCGGCTACTTTCACGGTGGTGCCTTCCGTCCCTTCAAGACTCATCTGCAACAGGCGATCCGATGTCTGGGATATCTTGAACAGCCGGTCATCTGCAAACTTGTTGCGCAACCGCAATTCATAGCTGTTGCGGATCGACCCGTCGGAAAGCGTCACGTAAAGCGGATTGCGCACCGGCGTCACATTCACATCAATCGGCGAGCGGATGAACAGGGCCACGACCAGGGCGATACCCACCCCGGCCCACAGCACCGTGTAAAGGATGGTGCGCGGGCGAAAGATGTGTTTCCAGACATTCTTGGGCTTGCCCCCGGCCCGTTCCGCCGCCTCGTCCTTCAACGCCATATAGTCGATCAGACCGCGTGGCTTGCCGATGCGGTCCATCACCTCGTCACAGGCATCAATGCACAGCGCGCAGGTGATGCATTCAAGCTGCTGGCCCTCGCGAATATCAATACCCATCGGACAGACATTCACACAGGCCATGCAGTCGATACAGTCACCCTGCGCTATGTCAACTTCGCCTTTCTTCAACTTGCCGCGCGGCTCTCCGCGCCAGTCGCGATAGGCCACGACCAGCGTATCCTCGTCCATCATCGCCGCCTGAATGCGCGGCCAGGGGCAGGCATAGATGCAAATCTGTTCGCGCGCGAAACCGCCAAAGACAAAGGTTGTCAACGTCATCACCGCGATGGTGATATAGGCCACCGGATGGGCGGTTCCGGCCATAAGATCGCCCAGCAATGTCGGCGCATCGGTGAAGTAAAACACCCAGGCCCCGCCGGTTGCCAGCCCGATCAGCAGCCACAAGACCCACTTGACCAGCCGCAGCCGCCATTTGCGCAAATCCCATTTGGCATTCCACAGCCGCACACGGGCATTGCGGTCACCCTCGACCCAACGCTCCACCAGGATATAGAGATCGGTCCACACCGTCTGCGGGCAGGCATAGCCGCACCAGACCCGACCCAGGGCAGAGGTGAACAGGAACAGACCCAACCCCGCCATGATCAACAGACCCGCGACGAAATAAAACTCGTCGGGCCATATCTCGATCATGAAAAAGAAGAACCGCCGGTTGGCCAGATCGACCAGAACCGCCTGATCGGGCAGGTTCGGCCCCCGGTCCCAGCGCAGCCAGGGGGTGACATAGTAGATGCCAAGGGTGACGATCATGATCACCCATTTGAGATTGCGAAAAACCCCTTTCACGCGACGCGGAAAGATGGGCTCGCGGGCAGCATATAGCCCGGTCCCGGAATCGCTCAATTGCTTGCTCCGTTCGTCCTGTTGCCCGTGCTCTGTCGCAAAAGCCGCGACAGAACGCCTTGATGCAGATCAATTGTCTGGCGCGCCCTTTGGTAAAGGTGCGCCCACTTGCGCCCAATAAGCCTTTGGCGATACATATCTATTGGCATTGCATTCACTGGCTGTGACTCTCGATATAGGGGTTTGTCTTCCATCTGAACCGGATTGAAGACAAACCGAGACAGACAAGCGTTTGGAATAGTTGCGTGACGATTAACTCAGATGGAGCCTTCATCGGCAATGTTCAACTACATCCGACAACATGCCGCATATGTTATCAGCCGTCTGGGGGTCGTGTTTCTGGTTTTCTTTGCCGGGCTCAGCCTTGGGGTGTTGTCCTGGCAACCGGCCCCGCTTTTGCGCGAAGTGATCAATTCGGCGCGCGAGCTGAAGGGCAACATCATCAACTCTCTGTCGGACACGCCGCAGGAACATCTGCTGACCCGCTCGCATCCCGGCAATGGCGTTGTCATCTCTGACCCGGCGCGAATGCAGCCCGGCGTCACCTTTCTGGCCGGTCTTTTTGGCAATAGGCTCGGCTTTCGCCTTTATGCCGAAGATGGCACCCTGCTGCATGAATGGCCCATTGATTTCTTCACCGTGGCCCCGGATGAGATGCGCCACAAGTTTCATGCGCTGATGCATGGCACCCATCTTTATGAAAACGGCGATGTCGTCGCCAATCTGGTCGAGCGCGGCACCTTGCGGTTCGACGCCTGCGGCAAGGTGCTTTGGCGCAACCATGAACAAACCCATCATTCCATTCATGTCGACGATGCCGGTGTGATCTGGGCTCCGTCACGCGGGCCAATGTACGAAGAACCGGGCATTACCCGAAATCCGTTTCCCTTCGATACGATCAAGACATTCAACCCCGATACCGGCCAGCAATTGCACGAGATCAACCTGGTGAAAACACTGGTTGATTCCGGCCTGACCGGGCTTGTGCAATCCTCCAACCGTACACCCACCGATCTTATCCACCTCAATGATGTGGAAATTCTCGACCGCGATCTTGCCCCGGCCTTTCCCATGTTCAAAGCCGGGGACATCCTGCTGTCCTCCCGTGCCTTGCAGCAGCTTTGGGTTCTCGATGGCACCGACTTCACCATCAAATGGTGGTTTGGCGGGCCGACGCATGGCCAGCATGACCCCGATTTCAACGCGGACGGGACAATCACCCTGCTTGACAACGGGGCCTCGGGCAACCCCAGCGAAAAAAATGGCTTTATCGGCAAGCTCGGGGGCAGTCGCATCCTGTCCATCGACCCGGCCACCAAGACCTTTCGCACCCTCTACAAATCCGACGCCAAGAACACCTTTTACACCAATCAGCGCGGCAAGCACCAATTGCTGGCCAACGGCAATATCCTGATTGCCGAAACCGATGCGGGTCGGGCTTTCGAGGTGACGCCGAACGGCGACGTTGTCTGGTCTTTCGTCAATGGCTGGGATGAAACCCGTGTCGGCTGGGTCATGGATGCCGCCCGCTACCCTGCCAGCTATGCGGCGATCGCCGACCAGAATTGTGACAGCAGCACCGCAAACTGACTCGAAAACCGGGTTTGATCTTCATTTGTGTAAAGCATGACACTATAGTTGCAGCGTTTTGACGTGTCAGCGCGTCACTTTGGTATAAATCAAGCACCGGCACCCCCAGGAAACGCGCGAACAGGACGGGGCGCCGGTGCTCTCTACCCGAAGGGGTTGGACCCTTCGGATCTCAAATCATTCGCCGCCACCCTGACTGTGG